>JAZKGR010000176.1:0-39206 GCA_040385775.1 Pseudomonadota bacterium | reverse complement strand
AAAAAACCGGGCGCAATTGCTTGGGCCCGGTGACTGATTCTAGGCGCTTGTGCGGATCGCCCGCACACGGGCTTTTGTATAGCCGCTATATATGCAGGCCCATGGCGCTCAGCGGGCGGGGATACAGCGCGACTGCGCCGCGGCAAACACCCGGCCACCGGCATCCTGCACCCATCCGACCACGCGCAGGCGTGCAGGGTCGGCGCCGGCCGGGATGTCCATGGCGCGGGACTCGAGCCAGCTTGAATGCTCATTTTTTGATAGCTGCTTGCCCCCGTCCCATATGGGCTGGATCAGGTTTCGGACAAGATTTCTGGGCACCGGCGAACCTTCGGTGCCGGCCGGGATGGTTTCCACCAGCGCCAGCCAGGCGGTCCAGGGCGCAGGCGTGGCCGCCGGCGGAGGGCGCTGCAGTTGTACCGACGCGCCGATGTAGCCGGAGACGGGCAAGCCGTGGGCCACCCGCAGACGGCCCTGCGTGGCAACGGCGGTGGTCTGACTGCTGCTGCCGGCCGGCGGCAGCAAACCCAATGCCTGCAGACGCTTGAGGCCGTCGCGGCTGGCCACCGCCGACAGTGGCGCATCCTCGCCCTGGCTGCCGGGAAGCACCCAGTCCAGCGCCACTTCGCCACGCCGCGCGCGTACGGTGCTGGCATCGCTCCAGCAATCCCGACAATCGGCGTTGATAAAACGCTCGACAAGAGCCACCGGGCGCGCCTGCCGGTCGCTGGAACACGAGGACTGGGCATGGGCAAGCGGCGTCAGGCAGGCTGCCAGCACAAGCCACGCAAGAACGGGTACTCGCCGGGAAAACAAAGGAGGCATCAGAGGCTTTCTACAATGAGGGATGTTCTCAGAAGTCGCATCAAGCTCCCCTCTCTTACAAAATCTTAATCCGGAGCAACTGGCAGCGGTCACCTTACCAAACACCCATGCGCTGATTCTGGCCGGCGCGGGCTCCGGCAAGACCCGCGTTCTGACCACCCGCATCGCCTGGTTGCTGCAGACCGGCCAGGTCTCGCCCGGCGGCATCCTGGCGGTGACCTTCACCAACAAGGCCGCCAAGGAAATGATGGTCCGCCTGTCGGCCATGCTGCCGGTCAATGTGCGCGGCATGTGGATAGGCACTTTTCACGGCCTGTGTAACCGCTTTTTGCGCGCGCATTACAAGCTGGCCAACCTGCCTTCCACTTTCCAGATTTTGGACACGCAGGATCAGCTCTCGGCGATCAAGCGTTTGTGCAAGCAGTTCAACATCGACGACGAGCGTTTTCCGCCCAAGCAACTGATGTGGTTCATCGCGGGCTGCAAGGAAGACGGCCAGCGCGCCAAGGACGTGGTGGTGCGTGATGAGGAGACCCGCAAGAAAGCCGAGATCTATGCGCTGTATGAGGAGCAGTGCCAGCGCGAAGGCGTGGTCGATTTTGGCGAGCTGATGCTGCGCAGTTACGAACTGCTGCGCGACAACGCGCCGGTACGCGAGCACTACCAGCGGCGCTTCCGCCACATCCTTATTGATGAGTTCCAGGACACCAACAAGCTGCAGTACGCCTGGATCAAGATGCTGGCCGGGCAGGGCGATGACGCTGCCAGCGGCAACATGCCGGGCGGTTCGGTGGTCGCCGTCGGCGACGACGACCAGAGTATTTATGCGTTTCGCGGCGCGCGTGTCGGCAACATGGCCGACTTCGTGCGCGAGTTCGGTGTGCAGCACCAGATCAAGCTGGAGCGCAATTACCGCAGCTTCGGCAACATCCTCGATTCGGCCAACGAGTTGATCAGCCACAACAGCAAGCGCCTGGGCAAAAACCTGCGCACCGAGGCCGGCCCAGGCGAGCCGGTGCGGGTGTTCGAGGCCACGTCCGACTTTGCCGAGGCCCAGTGGTTTGTCGACGAGGTGCGCGAGCTGGTGCGGGCCGGCACCGAGCGCAAGGAAATTGCGCTGCTTTACCGCAGCAATGCGCAAAGCCGGGTCATGGAAACGGCACTGTTCAACAACGCCATTCCCTACCGCGTCTACGGTGGGCTGCGCTTTTTCGAGCGCGCCGAGATCAAACATGCGCTGGCCTATCTTCGCCTGATGGACAACCCGCATGACGACACCAGCTTCATGCGCATCGTCAACTTTCCGCCGCGCGGCATCGGCCTGCGCAGCATCGAGCAGTTGCAGGATGTGGCCCGCGCCTCGGGGTGTTCGCTGCACGACGCCGTCAGCGCCGTGCCCGGCAAGGCCGGCGCCAACCTCGGGGCCTTTGTCGCCAAGCTCGACGTGTTGCGTGAACAGACGCCGGGCCTGAGCCTGCGCGAGATCATCGAGCTGGTGCTGCAGCACAGCGGGCTCGAAGAACATTACAAGCTCGAAAAAGAAGGGCAGGACCGTCTCGAAAATCTGGGCGAGCTGGTCAACGCCGCCGAGTCTTTCGTCAGCATGGAGGGTTTCGGCCGCGACGCCGTGGCCTTGCCGGTCGATGAACTCGGCGCTTCGCTGTCGCAATCCCCCGCCAGCCAGGGGCTGGACCCCTCCGCGCCGCTGGGCGACGAGCCGCTGCCGGAACTGCTGGCGCCGGACCAAGAGACCGGCGAGACGCTGTCGCCGCTTGCAGCCTTTCTGACGCATGCCGCGCTCGAGTCCGGCGACAACCAGGCGCAGGCCGGGCAGGACGCGGTGCAACTGATGACCGTGCATTCGTCCAAGGGCCTGGAGTTCGACTGCGTGTTCATCTCCGGCCTGGAAGACGGCATCTTCCCGCACGAAAACTCCCTCAGTGATGCCGGCGGCATCGAGGAAGAGCGCCGGCTGATGTACGTGGCGATCACGCGCGCGCGCAAGCGCCTGTACCTGACCCACTCGCAGACACGCATGTTGCACGGCCAGACCCGCTACAACATAAAAAGCCGTTTCTTCGACGAGCTGCCGGAGGCGGCGCTCAAGTGGATCACGCCGAAGAACCAGGGTTTTGCATCGGCTTACGGTGGTCACGGCAGCGCCTGGGGTGCTGTCAATTCAGGAGCGTCTGGCTCGCGTGGGGACTGGGCTACAGCCGCTTTTGCCTCAAGAAAATCAGGGGGAGAGACTTTTGCCAACCCGCCGGTGCCACCACAGCGCAATGCACCCGCGCATGGCCTGAAGACCGGCATGGAAGTGTTTCACGCCAAGTTCGGCGAAGGCCGCGTCATGATGCTCGAAGGCAGCGGCGACGACGCGCGGGCCCAGATCAACTTCACGCGGCATGGCGTCAAATGGCTGGCGCTCAGCGTGGCCAAGCTCACAGTGGTTTAGTTAAGATCGTGCAGATGCCATCCACCGCCCCGAGACAACAACAATGAACGAGACCGAGACAAGCCAGCCAGCCGACAACGCCACCGTGGAGGTGAGCCACCAGGAATTCAAGACCGGTTTGCCCATGGGCCGCTTCCGCCTGATCGTCAACCCCGAGCGCGCACAAAAATACGTCAAGCATCGCCTGTTTGTCATCGGCATCTCGCTGCCGCTGCTGGGCATAGGTGCAGCCCTCGCTTTGTCCGGTTATTTCTGGTGGGGGCTGCCCTTGGTGGTGGTGGGCGCGCTGCTGGGTCGCGTGGTCAAGGCCCATGCCGCCAGGATATTGCTGCATCTGGCCTTGAACGACCCCAAGATCTACCGCGAAGCGATCGACTTCGAAATTCTCGAAGTGCGCCACGCGGCTTGAGGTTTGCAAGGGTGGTCCTCGCCGTTGCTACGCTCTGAATTCTGCGATGCAGAACCTTCTTGCTGAATACGTCGGTTTGAGGTGATAGGTTTTCTTGAAGATGCAGGTCAGAGGACGGCGCAGAACGACGCCAGCGCCGATAGAATAATGTTCCGCAATGCAGAACATCATGCCGACCCAAGCACCCCTTCCTCTCCCGGCCTCCAAGGCGCCGGCCCGGCCGGCCCAGGCCAAGCCAGACCGGCACTTCGTCACCGCACTCGCGCGGGGTCTTGATGTGCTCAGTGCGTTTCGCTCGCGCGACCGCATGCTCGGCAACCAGGAGCTCGCCCGCCGCTGCGGTCTGCCCAAGTCGACGATTTCCAGGTTGACCTATACGCTGACGCGCCAGGGCTACCTGGTCCCGGCGACCGATGGCAAAGGCGCAACTGGTTACCGCCTGGGCAGCGCAGTGCTGGCGTTGGGCGGGGCCATGCTGGCGCGCATGGACATGCGCCAGATGGCCCGGCCGCTGATGCAGGACCTGGCCGACAGTTCGCAGGCCATGGTGTCGCTGGGCGTACGCGACCGCCTCAGCATGATTTATGTCGAAAATTGCCGCAGCGAGTCGGCGCTGACGCTGAGCCTGGATGTCGGCTCACGCATTCCGCTGGCGCAGACCGCCATGGGGCGTGCCTACCTGGCCGGCTGCAGCGACAGTGAACGCAGCGACCTGATGGAGCGGATTCGCGCGCATGATGAAAAAGCCTGGCCGGTCACACGCGCCGGCATTGAACAGGCCCTGGCGCATTACCGCGAGCACGGCTGCTGCGCGTCTTTCGGCGACTGGCAAAAAGATGTCAATGCCATCGCTGCGGCCTTTCGCCCTGAGGGTGGGCGCGGGGTGATGGTGGTCAGTTGCGGCGGGCCGGGCTTCAAGTTGTCGCCGCAATTTTTGATGACCGAGGTGCGCCCGCAACTGGTCGGCATGGTCCGCAAGCTGCAAAACGCCTCGGGCGAGGCGTTTTGAGCTAGTAGGTCATGGAGCCGCTGCCGTCCCGGCTGCCTTTTCGGCCGGCCGCCTGCCACGTCGTTCGCTGATCGACCAGTCCAGCCAGAAATTCCAGCTCTTCATCGCTGTGGTTCAGCGCACCGGCAGGGGTCAGAAATTTGCCTTCGAGGTTGGGGTTGGCATCCGCCCAAAAGGCCTGGTGGTAGTCGGCTTGCGAAACCCGTTTTTCAGTGCCGGCGCCCACGTCCACGGTGCCGTAACAATTGCAGAAGTAGTTGCGGTCTCCCCGGTCGGCAAAGATTTCAGCGTAGACGCCGGTGCCGCGTATGCCGGCGGTCAGCGTGGGCAACACGATGCTGCGGTCCACGCCCTTGCCCCAGACGCTGGCCACTGCGCCGGTCAACAAGCGCAGCAGGCTGACCGCGTTGAGGGTGGCGCCGCGTTCGACCGACAGGCGTGAGTTTTGGCGCACCTGAAACGAGGCATTACCGATCACGAAGATCAGGTTGGACCCGGGACCCGTCTGGATCGCGTCACCGGTCTGAATCGACTGCTGCGGGCTCAGGGGGGCGCCGTTGATCATCGCGTCTCCCGTCAGTTGCACGATGTTGCTGCGCTGCTGTGCCATCGCCGCCGGCAGCCCGCCCAGGGCGACCCAGGCGGCGGCGGCCTGGAGCACATCGCGCCGCTGGTACCACAGGATTTCTTTTTCTTGCCGGCCTTGCAGCAGGTGCTGGGTCATGGTGTTTCTCCAGGAGGTATCGCGTCGTCGGTGGGGGAAGCTTCAAAACTGCCCTCGAAAGTGAAATAAATCGAGGTCGAAAACATCGCCGCCATCAGCAGGGCTGCCGGCATGATCACTGCAGCGGCGGCTTCGGGGCTGGCCAGCAGGCCGGCCAGCAAGGTGACGACAAAGCCAATCAGTATCAGCACCACCATCCAGGCGATGCCGAAGACGGTGTACGCGCCGGCGTTTTTGAAACACACCACGGCGCTGAAAAACAGGCTCTTGACCGGCGTCACCCCATGCCAGTGGACCAATGCCGGCGCATGCCAGAACAGCACCGACACCGGCAGGTAAAGCACCATCACCAGCAGCATCACGCCCTGCATGCCGGGTGAGAGTGCGCTTTCGCGGCTGACCGGCGCATCGGCAAACAGCGGCACGATGGTGACGATCAGCAGGCAGGCTGCTGCATACAGAAAACCCAGCACCATCATGGCGCGCGCGCGTTGCTGGCCGGCCCGGAAAGCACTGATCAGGATGGCAGGCATGGGAAAACGGCCCTTGGTGGCCTCCCGGGTGGCGGCCATCAAGCCCAGCGTGGCGGCCGGCACGATGGCCAGGGCCAGCACCACCCCCACAAACGGAATCAGTGATGCCAGCGTGGCCGCCGCCATGTACATAAAAAACAGCCCCACCAGCGCCAGAGGCTGCCTGAAGAACGTACGGATGCCGAGCTTGACCCATGTGATGCCGGTGCGTGCGGGAACGATGTTGAGTTTCATTGCGAAGATGGCTGGTTGAGAGTCTCAGGGCGAAAGGGTTTCACTTGTGCCGTGAAAAAAGGCGAAGGGGTGAACAATTTAACGCCAGCGTTGAAGTTTGCTTGAAAAGATGGCGGGGCGGGCACTTTCCTGGAGCGTGGGATGGTGGCCCGTTGTCAGTGGGAAAGGCCTTGCGGATGGCGCACGCGTTCGCGCAGCACGCGCTCGAAATGGTCGGGGTCATGCGCCTGCAGCAGCGCCGCTTCGCGCGGCAGGTGAAAGTCCCACAGCCGCGAGATCCAGAAGCGCAGCGCACCGGCGCGCTGCATCGCCGGCAGCAGCGTGCGCTCTTGCGGGGTCAGGCGGCGCACCGCCTGGTAGGCCGCCAGGAAGGCATCGGCCCGCGCCGCATCATGTGCGCCGCTGTCCAGATGGATGCACCAGTCGTTCAGGCTGACGCCGATGTCAAACAGAAAGGTGTCGCAGCCGGCGAAATAAAAGTCGAAAAACCCGGTCAGCTCCGGGGTGCCGCCCTCGCTGTCAAACATCACGTTGTCCCGGAACAGGTCGGCATGGATGGGCCCGCGCGGCAGGGCCTGCCAGCCGGAAGAGGCCGCGATGTGGTTCTGAAAGGCCAGTTCGGACTGGATCAGCCGGCTTTGCGATGGGTCCAGGTGCGGCAGCACCACCGGCACGGTTTCGTTCCACCAGGCGAGGCCGCGCAGGTTGGGCTGGCTGCGCGGAAAGTCCCTGCCGGCCAGATGCATGCGCGCCAGGGTTTCACCGACTGCGGCGCAATGCGCAGGCGTGGGCGCCAACTCGCTGCGGCCGCGCAAGCGGTTCACCACGGCGGCGGGTTTGTCTTTCAGGCGCAGCAGGATCTCGCCCGTCTGTCCGGCCCCGCCCGCCACGATGGCCTGCGGCTCCGGCACCGGAATGCCGTGCTGCGCCAGGTATTTCATCAGGTGCAGGTAAAACGGCAGTTGCTCGAAGCTCAGGCGCTCGAACAGGGTCAGCACGTAGCGGCCCTGGTCGGTATCGACGAAATAATTGGTGTTTTCGATGCCGCCCGCGCAGGCGGTGATGGTTTGCAGTTGCCCCAGCCCGAGCGACTGCAAAAGGGGAGCGGCCTCGTCAAGCGAGACTTCGGTGTAGACGGCCATGCCTGAAACTGGGAACCGGAAGCTGGGAACGAAAGGCTAGAACTTCAGCACGTTCCAGACGCGGCTGCCGGTGGCGCCCGGACCCGATTTGGACGGGCCCGTGCCGCCGCCCTTGGTGGCCTCGGAGGGCAGCACTTCGTAGGCCGGGACACCGACCTTGGGCTGCACCGTGATGCTCTGGGTTTCACCGCCGACGCGCAACTCGTCAATGCGTGAACCGGCGTCTTCCGTGCGGATGCGCTGGATGGACGGGTCCGGCCGGCTGCTGCTCGGGTTGGTGCCGGGTTGCAGGGCCGGTGCGGGCGCTGCCGCCGGGGCAGGTGCCGCCGTCTGGGCCAGGGCCGGGGCGCCGGCCAACGCGGCAGCGGCGCCAGCGAGCAGAAGGGAGCAAATGGGATGGTGCATGGGTGCATTGTAGGGGGCCTGCGGGACTGTGGATATAGCTGACAATCGGGCTATGAGCACCGACAAAAAAACCTTGCTGCTGGTGGACGGCTCCAGCTACCTGTACCGCGCTTTTCATGCCATGCCCGACCTGCGCGCCGACCCCGGTGACCCGCTAAGTCCGGCCACCGGCGCGATACGCGGCATGGTCAACATGATGCAAAAGCTGCGCAAGGACGTGCGCGCCGACTACGCCGCCTGCGTCTTCGACGCCAAGGGCCCGACCTTCCGCGACGCGCTTTACCCTGAATACAAGGCCCAGCGCTCACCCATGCCCGACGACTTGCGCAGCCAGGTCGCGCCCATCCATGAGGTGGTGCGACTGCTAGGCTGGAAAGTGCTGGACGTGCCGGGCGTCGAGGCTGACGACGTGATCGGGACGCTGGCCTGCATGGGCTCGAAGCAGGGCATTGAGGTCATCATCTCCAGCGGCGACAAGGACCTGAGCCAGCTCGTTGATGAACACATCACGGTGATCGACACCATGAATGACAGGCGCCGCGATTTGGCCGGCGTCGAAGCCGAGTTCGGCGTGCCGCCGCGCCTGATGGTCGATTACCAGACCCTGGTCGGCGACGCGGTGGACAACGTGCCGGGCGTTCCCAAGGTGGGGCCCAAAACCGCCGTCAAGTGGCTGCTCGAATACGGATCGCTCGACGCCCTGGTGGCGCGCGCCGGCGAGATCAAGGGCGTGGTTGGCGACAACCTGCGCCAGTCGCTGGACTGGCTGCCCAAAGGCCGCGAGCTGCTGACGATCAAGAAGGACTGCGACCTGGTGGACTATATCGACGGCCTGCCTGCTATGGAATCGATAGCTATGGGACCCCAACAGACGGGGGCTCTCAAGGATTTTTATGAAAAATACGGGTTCAAGGGCCTGGTCCGGCAGATTGACATTGAAACCACGCCGCCCGAGCTGCTCAGCGCACCCGAGGGCCGGCATGTACCGCCCAAAGCCAAGGCTGTTGACGCTTCTGCGCCCGGCCTGTTCGATGAGCCGGCAGTCACGGACACGCCGCCACTGGCCGAACGCACGACCAACCTGCACTACGACACCGTGCTGAACTGGGAGCTGTTTGACACCTGGCTGGCAAAAATTGAAGCCGCCGAATTGGTGGCGCTGGACACCGAAACCACCTCGCTCGATGAAATGCAGGCGCAGATCGTCGGCCTGAGTTTCAGCGTCAAGCCCGGCGAGGCGGCCTACGTCCCTTTGACACACGACTACCCCGATGCGCCTGCGCAGTTGCCGCGTGACGAGGTGCTGGCGCGGCTCAAGCCCTGGCTGGAGAATCCGGCCAAAGCCAAACTCGGACAACACGTCAAGTACGACCGCCATGTGTTTGCCAACCACGGCATCGAGGTCCAGGGGTATGCCCACGACACCATGCTGCAGAGTTATGTGCTGGAAGTGACCAAGCCGCACGGCCTGGCCAGCCTGGCCGAGCGCCATGTCGGCCGCAGCGGCATCAACTACGAAGACCTCTGCGGCAAGGGCGCGCACCAGATCAAGTTCAACCAGGTCGACATCGCCAAGGCCGCCGAATATTCCTGCGAGGACTCGGACCAGACGCTCGATGTGCACCGCGTGCTTTGGCCGCAGCTGCAGGCCAACGACAAGCTGCGTTTCATCTACGATCTCGAGATGCAGAGCAGCGAGGCGCTGTATCGCATCGAGCGCAACGGCGTACTGATCGACGCGCCCATGCTGGCCACCCAGAGTCACGAGCTGGGCCAGCGCATCCTTCAGCTCGAAGCCGAGGCCTACGAAATTGCGGGCCAGCCCTTCAACCTGGGCAGCCCCAAGCAACTCGGTGAAATTTTCTTCGACAAACTCGGCATGCCGGTGATCAAGAAAACGCCGAGCGGCGCGCGCAGCACCGACGAAGAAGTGCTGGAAAAACTCGCCGAGGATTACCCGCTGCCGGCCAAGCTGCTGGAGCACCGCTCGCTGTCCAAGCTCAAGGGCACCTACACCGACAAGCTGGCGCAGCTCGCACTGCCGCGCACGGGCAGGGTGCACACGCATTACGCGCAGGCCGTAGCGGTGACCGGACGCCTGTCGAGCAATGACCCCAATCTGCAGAACATCCCGGTGCGCGCGCCCGAGGGCCGGCGAGTGCGCGAGGCTTTTGTGGCGCCCGCGGGTAGTGTGATTGCCAGCGCCGACTACTCGCAGATCGAGCTGCGCATCATGGCCCACCTGAGCGGTGACGAAGCCCTGCTGCGCGCCTTCACCGATGGCCTGGACGTGCACAAGGCGACGGCCGCCGAGGTTTTCAGCGTGGCGCTGGATCAGGTCAGCAGCGAGCAGCGGCGTTATGCCAAGGTCATCAACTTCGGGCTGATTTACGGCATGAGCAGCTTCGGGCTGGCGCGCAACCTCGGTATTGAAACCAAGGCGGCTGCAGCCTACATCGACAAGTACTTCCAGCGCTATCCTGGCGTGAAGCGGTACATGGACGAAACGAAGGATTTTGCAAAAGAGCATGGTTATGTTCAAACCGTGCTGGGTCGGCGCCTGGAGCTTCCAGGAATCGAAAGCGCAAAAGGGCCACGTTTGGCTGGCTTGGAAAGGCAGGCCATCAACGCGCCCATGCAGGGCACGGCCGCCGACCTGATCAAGCTCAGCATGGTCAAGGTGCAGCAAGTGCTCGATGCCGAAAAACGCGCGACAAAAATGATCATGCAAGTGCACGACGAACTGGTGTTCGAGGTGCCCGAGGCCGAGGTCGAGTGGGTTCGCACAGAAATCCCGCGCCTGATGGCCGGTGTCGCCGAGCTCAAGGTGCCGCTGCTGGCCGAAATCGGCATCGGGCCAAACTGGGAACAGGCACACTGAGATGGAGCAGGCCGACGGGCAGGTCCGGCAACTCTTCGCGCAGGGATGGGCGCTGCACCAGAAGCAGCAGTTGCCAGAGGCCTTGGCGCTGTATGCGCAGGTGCTGCAGCTTCAACCCCAACACTTCGATGCGCTCCACCTGTCGGGCATCGCGGCGGCCCAGACCCGCGACCTGCCTCGCGCCCGCGAACTGATGACGCAGGCCATCATTGCGCATCCCCAGCACGCTGTGGCTTATGTCAACCGGGGCGCGGTGCTGCAGGACCTGGGCGACTGGCATGCGGCGCTGGAAGACTATGACAATGCGCTGGTCCGACAGCAGGGCCAGCCCGGCGAGGCCGACAGCCACAACCACCGCGGCCAGGTGCTCAAGGCGCTCAAGCGTTTTGCCGAAGCGCTGGAAAGTTTCGATAGCGCGATAGCGCTGGAGCCGGCCCGATCAGCCTTTCACAACAACCGTGGCATCGTGTTGCGCCTGCTGGGCCACTATCTTCAGGCGCTGGCGGCTTTTGACCAGGCGCTGGCGCTTCAACCGGCTTACCCGCAGGCGTTCAACAACCGCGCCAACACACTCAACAATCTGGGCAGGCACCAGGAGGCGCTGGAAAGTTATGACCAGGCCATCTCCTTGCTGCCGGGCTTCGCTACCTTCCACACCAACCGCGGCAACATCCTGCAGGAGTTGCGGCAACCGGAACTTGCGCTGCAAAGTTACCGGCAGGCCACGCTGCTGGACCGCACCGATGCGCACGCGCGCTGGAGCCTGTCGCTGTGCCTGCTGCAACTCGGCCAGTTTGAGGAAGGCTGGCCCGTCTACGAATCCCGCTGGGAACGCGCGGAATACCGCGACCGCAAAAGTGCGCACCTCTCGCGTCCGCACTGGCGGGGCGACAGCCAGGTGCAGGGCAAAACCATCCTGCTGCATGGCGAGCAGGGCTTTGGCGACACCTTGCAGTTTTGCCGGTATGCGGCCGAGGTGGCGCGGCTGGGCGCTCAGCTTGTGCTTGAAGTGCAGAAGCCGCTGCGCCGCCTGATGCAGGGGCTGGCAGGCGTGCACCAGGTGATTGGGGCTGGTGACGCCGTGCCGGCCTATGACCTGCAATGCCCGCTGCTGAGCCTGCCGCTGGCCTTCAATACCCGGCTGGACACCATTCCCGCCGCCGTACCCTACCTGCGCGCCGATCCGGGAAAAGTGGCCCAGTGGCAGGGCCGGCTGGGGCCGCGCACCCGGCCCCGCGTCGGGCTGGTCTGGAGCGGCAGCAGCGGCCACCAGAACGATCACCGGCGCAGCATCGCGCTGGCGGAGTTTCTGACACTGTTGCCCGAAGGCGTGCAGCCGGTGAGCCTGCAAAAAGAGGTGCGCGAGGCGGACCTGCCGGTGCTGCAAAGCCGTCCGGACCTGATTCACTTTGGCGATGCGCTGGCCGACTTCAGCGACACCGCCGCGCTGTGTGCGCTGGTGGATGTGGTGGTGTGTGTGGACACCAGCGTCGCGCACCTGGCCGGCGCGCTCGGCAGACCGGTCTGGCTGCTGCTACCGACCAACCCCGACTGGCGCTGGCTGCTGGACCGGCCCGACAGTCCCTGGTATCCGAGTGCCCGTTTGTTCCGGCAGACGGTGCCAGGGCAGTGGGGCGATGTCTTGCTGGGCGTCAGACAGGCCCTGGCCGGCTTGTCCAGCCCCGCGCGTTGATCGGTGCCGCCCTGGTCCGCGTATTTCCCGGTGCCGGCAAGAACTTTTGCGGCGGCATAGACTCCGACGGTCTGTTTCATCCACCCTTCCAGGACACCGTCATGCTAAATAGCGATCAGAAAAACGAGTTTGATTCTCTGCTTCCCGGTCAAAGCACAGAAAGCGGCGCCACCCGCCGCACTGCACTGAAGGCGGCGCTGGGCGTGGGTTATGCCGCGACGGCGCTGCCCATCATGGCGCAGACCGCGATCAAGACTTCCTCCGACGGCCTGAAAGCCGGCGAGACCACGTTTGAAGTCAACGGTTTCAAGGTGCCGGCCTACTACGCCGCGCCTGCCGGCAAGACCAACCTGCCGGTGATCCTGGTGATCCAGGAAATCTTCGGCGTGCATGAATACATTGCCGACACCGCGCGCCGCTTTGCCAAAGCCGGTTACCTGGCGATTGCGCCCGAGTTGTATGCGCGCCAGGGCGACCCGACCCAGTACGGCGAGATGGCCAAGCTGATGGCCGAGGTGGTGTCCAAGGTGCCCGATGCGCAAGTGATGGCCGACCTCGACGGCGCGGTCAAATGGGCCGGCGCCAACGGCGGAGACACCGGCAAGGTCGGCATCACCGGCTTTTGCTGGGGCGGCCGCGTGACCTGGCTGTACGCCGCACACAGCCCGAGCGTCAAGGCCGGCGTCGCCTGGTATGGCCGGCTGGTCGGCGCCAGCACACCGCTGACGCCGAAACACCCGGTGGAGATCGCGCCCATCCTGAACGGCCCGGTGCTCGGCCTGTACGGCGGCCAGGATGCCGGCATCCCGCTTGACACGGTGGACAAGATGAAAGCCGCTCTCGCCACCGGCAGCCCGGCAGCGAAAGCCTCGCAGTTTGTGGTGTACCCTGATGCCCCGCACGCCTTCCACGCCGACTACCGGCCGAGCTTCCGCAAGGAGCCGGCCGAAGACGGCTGGAAACGCGCTCTGGCGTGGTTCAAGGCCAACGGCGTCGCTTAAACTCTAGCCCGCCTCCCGCCTGGAGCCGCCCCACAGCAATGTGCGGCGGCTTTTTACCGTCCTTGATGGGTTTTATACAAGTTTTCGGGCTCCAGCCCATACAGATCGGGCGCAAGCAGCTATGACATTGATAGCAATTTTGACCGGAACCCTGGCCGCCGGCATCGGCAGCGTGTGGCTGGCCGCGCTGCTGAGCTTTGGCGTGCTGGCGCGCTACACCACCCACATGCTGAGCCTGGCGGCGGGCGCCTTGCTGGCGACCGCCTTCATGCACCTGCTGCCCGAGGCGTTTGAAAGCCAGGCTGGCGCGCAGGAACTGTTCACCACCTTGCTGGTGGGGCTGGTGTTTTTCTTTCTGCTCGACAAGGCCGAGCTTTATCACCATGGCCATGAGCACCACGACCCGCGTGCCGATGAGGCAGCCCAGGGCGAGTTGCTGGCGCCAGTGCGCACCAGCAATTCCCTGCGTGCCGAACGTGTGCACACGTCGCCCAGCCCGCTGGAACACGGCCATGAGGGCCACCATCATCACCACCACCACCACCACAGCCACCCGGTCAGATCCGGTAGCTGGGCAGTGCTGACCGGCGACAGTGTGCATGCGTTTGGCGACGGCATCTTGATTGCCTCCGCTTTTGTGGCCGACATGCGCCTGGGCGTGATCACCGCGCTGGCCGTGCTGGCGCACGAGATTCCGCACCACATGGGCGACCTGGTGGTGCTGCGCCAGACCTCCAGCAACCAGCGCGCGGCGCTGGTCAAGGTGTCGCTGGCCGGCGCCGTGACCGCGCTGGGCGGCCTGGTCGGCTACGCGCTGGTCGACATGCTGCACGATTGGCTGCCTTATTTCCTGGTGGTGGCGTCCAGCAGTTTTGTCTATGTGGCGCTGGCCGACCTGATTCCGCAGCTGCAAAAGCGCCTGACCGCCCGCGAGACCTTTGCCCAGATCGCCTGGCTGGCGGTTGGTATTGCGCTGGTCACGGTGGTCAGCGGGCTGGCGCATTCGCACTAGGGCCTGTTCGCACTTGTATAAATAGTGTGAACAGGCCCTAAGCTGGCGCGCTGATAGCCGTGTCAGCCGGACACTGACAAGCACAGGGCATTGCAACCTATAACTGCGGGCCGCACCTGCGGCAATCATGGAGGCATTCAACCAAGGATGCGCCATGAAACTGCTCACCCCCCAGCAACGCCCCGCCAAGCCCCGCCGCGCGCGCCGCTTGATGGCGGCTTACATTGCCTACTTCACCACGGTCTGCGCCAGCATGGCGGCCGCTGCTGCGGTGGTCACCGAGACGGCGCCCATCCTGATGGTGGCGGGCCTGTGAACATGCATGCCGAACCAAAACCGGCGCCGGAGGAAGATACCGTGCCGCCCGGCGACGACAGCAACACCGATCCGACGCCGCCGTTGCCTGCCGATCCGGGCCGCAATGGCGGTGAGCGCAATCCTTCTGCGGCTGCCGGTCAGAAAAATCATTCGCCGCTGGACGAAGAGCCGCAGATCAACAACGAGCGCAGCATTCCGTCTGACGGCCGCGACCCCGAGGGTGAAGCCATGATCCGGGACCTCGACAAACCGACCGAACCCGGCAGCGAAAAACCCAAAGGCGATATCCATGGCCACTGATCCCAACGTGCCGCCGCCCGAGCCGGTGCAACCGCTCGCCACGCCGCCCAACCCCGGACAGGTGCAGCCTACGCCGCAGCCGATGTAAGGATCCACTGAGCCGCCATGCCCGCAGCTCCCAGACCCGAGGGCCAGGCAATGCTGAACCCGCCCGTGATCAAGCCTTTTTCAGGGCGCCGAAATTGCTCACTTATTGATAGCTGATTGCCCAGGACGGGTAAGGGCTGAAGGCTGATTTGGTCTTATAAGCCGGCGGCCCGCAGCTCCGCCTGTGTGGGCAGGCCCTCGCTGTCACCCAGAACCTGCACCGCCCGCGCGCCTATCCACGCCCCGCGCCGGACTGACGCCGTCACGTCCAGACCGGCCAGCAGCCCGCTGATCACGCCGACGGCAAACCCATCACCGGCACCCACCGTGTCGACGACTTCTTGCACCGGGAAGCCGGGCACCTGGCCTTTGCCACCTTCGCCGTCAAACCACGCGCCCTGCGCGCCCAGTTTGACCACCACCAGCTTCGCGCCGCGCTCGCGGTAAAAGCCCGCAATGCCTTCGGCGCTGTGCTCGCCGGTCAGCAAGCGGCCTTCCTCGAGTCCCGGAAACACCCAGTCGGCGCGTGCCGCCAGGTCGTTGATGGCGGCCACCATGGTGTCCGGCGAGGCCCACAGCGCGGGCCGCAGGTTGGGGTCGAAGGAGACAGTGCGGCCTGCGCCGCGCATCAGGTCCATGCTGCGCCTGGCGAGCGGCAGGGTGCTGGCCGAGATCGCCGGAAACACGCCGGTTGCATGCAGGTGCCGCGCCGACAGCAGCCAGCCGCTGTCGATGTCGTCCGGGCTCATGTGGCTGGCGGCCGAGCCCTTGCGGTGGTATTCGATGGGCGGGTCGCTGCCGTCCGTCACGCTGCCCTTGATCATGAAGCCGGTGGCTTGCGCGCCGGTGAGCGCCACATGCGAGCAGTCGATGCCCTCGGCCGCCATTGCGCGGATCAGGTAACGCCCCATCATGTCGGTGCCGAGGCGGCTGGCCCAGCCGACCTTCAAGCCGAGGCGGGCCAGACCGATGGCCACATTGGTCTCGGCGCCGGCCGTGTATTTGTGAAAAGAAGCGGCGTCCTCCAGCGCGCCGGGCCGGTCGGCCACCAGCAGCATCATGGCTTCGCCAAAAGTTACGACGTCCAGCGCGCTTGTCATCAAAAGTTCTAGTGGGAGTGCAGGATGCGCAAATCGTAGCACTCCCTCTTTGCTATCCTATTGATAGCTGTCTGCGCATTCTGAATATGGGCCGAAGGCCGATTTGACTCTTAGGCGCCGATACTCCCGGTGATTGGCAACACGATGCCGGTGATGTAGCCCGAACACACCGGCGCTGCCAGAAACACATAGGCCGGTGAAATTTCTTCGGACTGGGCCGGGCGTTTCATGTCGGTCTTTTCACCGAAGCGCTGGATGTCGGTTGCCGATTTGTCAGCCGGATTCAGCGGTGTCCACACCGGTCCTGGCGCCACCGCATTCACACGTATGCCTTTGTCGATCAGGTTGCTGGCCAGCGACTTGGTGAACGCGTGAATGGCGCCCTTGGTGGCCGAGTAGTCGAGCAACTGTGCGCTGCCTTCAAGTCCGGTGACCGAGCCGGTGTTGATGATGCAGGCGCCGCGCCGCAGATGAGGCACGGCAGCCTTGGCCATGTGGAAGTAGCCGAAGATATTGGTGCGGAAGGTTTCCTCGAAACGTTTCTCGTCGAGTTCTTCAAGGCCTTTGGCATGTTCCTGGAACGCTGCGTTGTTGACGAGGATGTCGAGCCGGCCAAACTTTTTGAGGGTTTTGGCCACGGCCTTGCGTGCGAAGGCCGGGTTCTTGACATCGCCCGGAATCAGTATGCAGGCCTGGCCCTCGGCCTCGACGCAGCGTTGGGTTTCGCGTGCGTCCTCGTGCTCGTTCAGATAAGCCAGCGCAATGTCAGCGCCCTCACGCGCAAACAGCACCGCCACAGCACGGCCAATGCCGGAATCGCCGCCGGTGATCAGTGCGGTCTTGCCGCGCAGCTTGTGGCTGCCTTCATATCCCGGCGCGAGAAAGTTGGGCTGGAGTGCCATGTCGGCCTCCATGCCGGGTTTGCGCAGGTGCTGGCGCGGCAGGGGCGTCACCGGCTGAACCCTGGCACCCGCCTGCACGGCTTTTTGGGTGGCCGGTTTTTTGGGATGGCGCGCGTCTTTGGCGTCCTGGCTGGCCTGAATCGCGCGCTGGGTGCGTGCGGTCGCCTTGCCCGCCGTGGATTTGGGCGCAGACGCCGTCATTGCGCACCGTCCTTTTTCCTGCCAGCGCCAGCCTTGTTGCCGCCGCCATCGGTTTTGTTGACGGTGGCCCAGGCACGGGCTTCCGCCTCGCCCGTGGAAACTCCTTTCTTTTTATAGCCTTCCTCGATGTGCCGGGCCTGGCGTTTTTGCTTGCCGGTGTAAGCGGATTTGTCTCCTTGGGGCATGTCGGTCTCCAAAAGAAAAAGATGCTGCCAGCAGAGCAGGGGGGCAGCCCCTTGCCTGTCAACGGCTTGTGCGACCCGCTGTAGGACAAACCGCAGGCAGCACCGCTTTCGCCGTGTCCTACAACAAGATCAATGGCGTCTGACAGGACCGCCCAGACCTGCTGCCTAGAGTCGTTTTTGTGTCTGCAGCACACCATTCTGGTGATTGCTGGCACCGTGAAAAAAGCCAACCCATCACCACCCAAAGGACCCCACCATGAGCAAAGCACCTGCCAAGATGAATGACGCCGTTGACCTGCTTGACGCTGATCACATTGCCGTCAAGAAGCTGTTTACCCAGTTCAACAAGCTCAGCGAAGCCGAAGCACGGGCCGAGGAACGCAAGGCGCTTGCCGACAAGATCTGCAAGGAGTTGACCGTGCATGCGGAGATTGAGGAGCAGATTTTTTACCCCGCAGCGCGCGAAGCCATCGGCGACGATGCTCTGTTGAACGAGGCCGAAGTCGAACATGCCAGCGCCAAGGACCTGATCGCGCAGATCTCCGCCATGGACGCCGACGAAGAGTTGTTCGATGCCAAGGTCATTGTGCTCGGCGAATACATCGACCACCATGTGGAAGAAGAGCGCGAAGAGATGTTCCCGAAAGCCCGCAAGAGCGACATGGACCTCAAAGGCATGGTTGCGGACCTGAAGGCGCTCAAGGACGAGCTGCTCGCCAACTACGAAGTTCAGGCCTGATGCAACTGGCCAGTTCTGTCGGCCGTGCAGCATCTCCCGGCGACGGGCGGGCATGTGCTGGGCAACAGGCCCAGCGTGCCGCGTCCGCCGGCGAAACCATTGAGCAGCTGACGCGCGGCAACATCGAGGCGATATTGCAACTGGAGCGTGAGCGCCAGGCGCGGCGGCCGTGGGCCTGCCGTGTGGCTGCCAGTATTGCCGGTTTTTGCGGCACCGCGCCGGTGCTGTGGCTGCATGCCGCATTTTTCATCGGCTGGCTGGCTTTCAATTCCAGCCGGCTGGCTTTCGACCCCTACCCCTTCACCTTCCTGACCATGGTGGTGTCGCTGGAAGCGATTTTCCTGGCCTTCTTCATCATGATCGGGCAAAACATTGCCAGCCGCGAAAGCGAGCGGCGCCACCAACTGGACCTGCAGATCAACCTGCTCAATGAGCGTGAAATGACGGCGATGCTCAGGCTCATGACCCGGATGGCGGACAAACTCGAGCTCAGCCCCGCCGACCAAGCCGAAGCCCGTACCTTTGGGCACAACACCGACCCGCTGGTCCTGCTGGACCAGATCGTCACCGCTGAGCGCGCCGCGCGCCAGTCGTCCTGACAGGCCGCCTTGTGGCCTCGGCTGCGCTCCTGGACCCAGTCCGACGGGTGGCGGAAAGAGACAAACCTCCCAATTCCAATACAGAACCCCTCCGGAGTGCAGGAAGCGCGCAGCGCTTCCTGCACGGGAATCCCAACGAACGGTCATGTTTGCACGCGAGCGCAGCGCACGCGGCCAAATGAGGCTCCCTTCTCTCGCCCAGCGGGGCGAGGGAAGGGCGGGGGGTTGGGAGTGGGGAGTTACAACTACTGTCCAGAACGGACCCAAGCGCAGCGTGATGACGCAAGACTCTGCCAAGGCGAACCCCGGCAGACGGGGTTCAGGCAGCCGGCCCGAACCGGGGATCAAAGGAGAAATAGAAACAGGCCCCGGCGCCAGCCGCCGACTCCCCGCGTATGGTGCCGCCGTGCCGCTCCAGGATGCGGTGCACCGTGGCCAGGCCGATACCGCTGCCCTCGAATTCGGTTTCATGGTGCAGGCGGTGAAAGGGCTTGAACAGGCTGTCGGCGTAGGCCATGTCGAAACCTGCGCCGTTGTCGCGAACGAACAGCATCTTGCGTCCGCCTTCGCGGGTGGGCAGGGCGCCGAAGCTGACGCTTGCGTCCGCCGCGTTGCGTGAATATTTCCAGGCGTTGCCGAGCAGGTTTTCCAGGACGATGCGGGCAAACTTGCTGTCGCAGCGCACGCTGAGGCCGCTTTGTATCTCCACCTTGACCTGGCGCGTCGGCTCGCGTTGGCGCAGTTGCGCGACGACCTGTTGCGCCAGGGCGCTGAGGTCCACCTGCTCCAGCAGCAGTTTTCCCTTGCTGGCGCGGGCCAGCGCGAGCAGGTCGTTGATCAGCTCGTGCATGCGCACGACGTTGATGCGGACCCGGTCAAACAGGCGCTCTTCTTCCTCGCTGAGCCGGCCTTTCAGCCGACGCGCCAGCAGCACGCTGAAGCCTTCAATGCTGCGCAGCGGTGATTGCAGGTCGTGCGAGACCGAGTAACCGAAGGACTCCAGCTCGGCATTGGTCGCCCTGAGCTGGTCGGTGCGTTCGTTGACGCGTTGTTCCAGGGTGTCGTGCAGGCGCTGGATCTCGCGGTCGCGGCGCAGTCGCACCAGCTCGGCGGTGATGCGGCTGGCAAAAATCTGCATCAGCGCGTCGCGGTCGGCTGAGGCGGCTTGCGGCTTGCGCCAGAACGCGTTGACGATGCCAATGGTGCTGCCGTCCGCATCGCGCAGCGCGGCGCCTGCATAGGCGTGGTAGTCGCCGTCCACCAGAAACTGATCCTGCGGGAAAAGCTGCTGGATGCCATGGCCGTACACACACAAGTCGCTCTGGCCGATGGCCAGATCGCAGGGGGTGCCCGCCAGGCTGTAAGTGATGTTGGGCTGATGCACGCCGCCCAGCAGGATGGCCAGCGCGCTCACACTATCGTCGGGACCGGTTTCGCCGACCATCACCAGGTCGGCAGCAATCGCCTGGCCCAGGTGCTGCACCACCGACCGGAAAAATGCCTCACCGGTTTCGGCCGACAGGCCCTTGGCCATGTCGATCAGCAGGGCTTCACGCCGTTTCTGTTCGCTGATGTTGATGGTTGAACTCAGGATGCAGGGCTCGCCCGCAATGTCGACGATCACTGCCCACATCTGGGTGTCGATCATGCGGCCATCCTTGTGGCGCATCTGCGTCTGGCGGCTCAGCTGGCGCGCTGCCCGCAGCTCTTCAACAAACTGCAGACGGTCTTCATCGTTGCGCCAGACGCCCGCCTCCACCGACGTGCGGCCTATCAGCTCACCGGGGTCGAAGCCCTGCACGGCGTCCTCGGCAGCGTTGACCGCCAGAAAGGTGCCGTCCGAGACCCGCGTGATGGTCATGTTGATGGGGCTGAAGTCAAAGGCCTTGGAAAACAGCTCGGCCGATTGGCGAGCCGCCTGCCGGGCCAGGGTTTCGGCGGTGGCGTCGGTGATGGTGGAGACCACAATCCGCCCGTGCCCCATGCCTTCAATTTCAGTGGAAAGCAGGACGTGCAATTGGCTGCCGTCTTTGGCGCGCGCCTCCAGCGGCAGGTTAATGGCACGGCCGGCCGTAGCCATCTGGCGCTGGAAAGCCTTGCGCTCCTTCGGGTCGCGCCACAGGGGCTCGTCGGTACCGCCTATGACCTCCTCCCGCGTGTAGCCGTACAGGCGCTCGAAGGCCGGATTGACGTCAAGCACCGTCATGTCTTCGAGCGCCTGCACAACGATGGCGGCCGGGCTGCTGCGGAAGATGCGGCTGAAACGGTCTTCACTCAGGCGCAACTGGTCTTCGGCCTGTTCGCGGCGTTTGAGTTCGGCATGCTGTTCGCGCAGCGCACGCAGTACCACCTGCCGGCTGGCGTACACGCAGGCGGAGATGCCGACAAGCAGCATCACGTGGACCAGCCAGAACACCATGTCGACATTGAAGTTTGGCCTGCCAAGCCAGCCCGAGGTCTCGGCCCAGACCAGGATGGCCAGCGTCGCCGCACTGAGCGCGAGGGCCATCACCAGCGACTTTTTCTCCAGCATCATGCCGGCGATCACCACGGCGCCGGCAAACCCCATGACCATGGCGCTGCGCGCGGACCCATAGGCAATGATGCTGGCCGCGGAGCAGGCGATCATCGAAAAAACCAGCACATGGCTGGCCAGCTGATGCCGGCCGTGGCGCAGCAAGCCGTAGGCCAGGCCAGTGAAAGCAATCGCCGCCACCACGATACCGAGTTGCAGGTGTGCGCTGGCATGAACGATGGACACGCCGAACACCAGCGTGACCGCCAAGACCGCCGCCATCAGCACCTGCAGGATCAGCAGAACCCCCAGCAGCGACCGAAGGCCGCGTATCGGCCCTTTTTCGATCAGTTGTGCATCCAGCAGGTAGCTGGATTCAGGGAAAGAGGTTTTTGTTGTCATGACGGGCCGAGGTTACTCCGATCAGCGGACGCAGCGACGAAAGCGTGGACGGCCCTTCAAGCAGAGGCCGCCACTAGTCCCTCGCCACCGGCCGTCCGGCATCGCTGACCCAGTCGCTCCAGCTCCCGGCGTACAGTCCGCTGCGACCCAAACCGGCGATTTCCATGCCGATCAGGTTGGGGATCGCGCTGACGCCGCTGCCGCAGTGGTGCACCACGCTGGCTGGATCGCGCCCGCCCAGCAAGGCGTCAAATTCGGCCCGCAGTTCCGTGGCGGTTTTGAACTTGCCGTCGGCACCGATGTTCTGGCTGAACGGGCGGTTGAGGGCTCCTGGAATGTGGCCGGCCACCGGGTCCAGCGGCTCGACCTCGCCGCGAAAACGCGCCGGGGCGCGGGCGTCGATCAGGGTTTGCGCCGGCCGCCCAAGCTGGCGCGACACCTGGCCGGCATCGACCAGCAGGGCGCGCTCGGGGCCGAGCTCGAAGTTGGACTGGAAGTGCGAGGCCTCTTCGCCGCTGGCAAGGGCGCCGCCTGCCGCCTGCCAGGCCTGCAGTCCGCCGTCCAGGATGGCCACGTCTTCGTGGCCGGCCCACTTGAGCATCCACCACAGGCGGCCGCAATAGTTGGCGCCGTTGCGGTCATAGACCACGGCCTGCATGGTGTTGTCAAATCCGACGCTGGACAGCCAGGTGGCAAATTTTTCGCGATTCGGCAGCGGGTGGCGCCCGCCCGAAGCCGGATGGTCGGCGCCGCCGGCGGTGAGCACCCCGTGAGCGCCGGGCACGCCGTGTTTTGCGCTCAGGTCGGTGTCGAGGTCGGCATACACCGCCCCCGGGATATGGGCCTGCAGAAACTGCTCCCTGCCGGCATGCGGTTTCATCAACTCGAAGCTGCAGTCAAAAATCCGCAAGGGCTGCGCGCCGGCCATCAGGGCCTGCAACTGGGGGGCAGAGATCAGGGTGGTGTACATGTCATACCTTCAGGAAAAGAGCCTCCGGGCTTTGCCGGGGCGGGCATGCGAAGTCTTGCAGTATGGCGCCCTGCGGCACAGGCCTGCAAGAAATTTTGTGCAGCGCTTCGCGCCGAAGCGGCGCCCGTGGGCTGCTCAGTGTTCTTCGGCGGGCGCGCCGGGCGCGGCTCGGGCGCGCAGGACGGTGGCCGCGATGCCGCTGGCCATGATCAGCGCCATGCCGGCCCAGCCGATCAGCGGAAGCCGCTCGCCGAACAGCAACAGGCTGTAAATCGCGCCGAACACAATGCCCGAATACTGCAGGTTGGCCACCACCAACGTGGCGCTGCGGGTTTTAGCCAAGGTGTAGGCCCGCGTCATGCACAACTGCCCCAGGGAAGCGAGCACGCCCAGCGGAATCAGCCAGAGCGCCGGCTTCCAGTGCCATTCGGACACGCCGGTCAGCGTCATGGCCAGCCCGCCAGCCACCGCCGAACCCACGGCGAAATAAAACACCGTCCGGGTTTCCGGCTCACCGACACGCGCCAGCGCCATCACCTGCATGTAAGCAAAAGCCGCCAGCAGGCCGGACATCAGGCCGATCAGACCGGCGAAGGCCTGGTTTTGCTCGATGGTGGGCCGAAGCATCATGATGACGCCGATGAAACCGGTCACGACCGTCAGCACCAGAGGACCCTGGGACATGCCGGCCGCCGGGATCGCAGGGCGCTCGCCGCGCGCCGGCAGCAAGCCCATCAGCAGTGCGCCGCCAACCAGAAAGGCCGCAATCCAGACGCTGCTCATGTAGTTCAGGGTCATGGCGGTGGCCAGCGGCAGGTGGGCAATGGCGTAAAACCAGGCGCCCAGCGAGATCACGCCGACCAGGCTGCGCCACATGTGCATGCCCGGATAAGGTGTGGCCAGGGAGATGCCGCGTGAGCGGGCCAGCGCCCACATGAAAAACATGCCCAGCAGACCGCGGTAAAAAACCAGCTCGGCGCTGTTGAAATGGTCGGAGGCAAACTTGACGCAGACCGCCATGGTCGCAAAGAAAAAGGCGGCGGCCAACATCCAGAGGGCTTGCATGGGTCGGGTCTTTACAGGTGAAAAGTGCCTTCAGCCCATAATGGGCGGGGCAAACAGCTATCAAATCAGGAGCAAGTAGCGGGACGGGAGAGCGGGTTTACAGCATCTGCGTGGTTTTGCTGGCACCCATTTCGCGCCGGTACCACTCGTGAAAATGCTGCATGCCGTCTTCCATCGGGCTCTGGTAGGGGCCGAACTCGTTGTCGCCGCGCTGCATCAGCGCCTTGCGGCCGGCGTCCATGCTGAGCGCAATCTCGTCGTCCTCGACACAGGTTTCCATGTAGGCGGCTTGCTGCGCCTCGATGAACTCGCGCTCGAAGGCGCAAATTTCTTCGGGGTAGTAAAACTCCACCACATTGAGTGTCCTGTCCGGTCCCTGTGGGTGCAAGCTGCTGACCACCAGCACATGCGGGTACCACTCGACCATCACGTTGGGGTAATAGGTCAGCCAGATCGCGCCGTATTTGGGCGGCACGCCGCCACGGTACTGCAGCACCACATCGTGCCACTTCTTGTAGACGTCGGTGCCGGGCTTGCCGAGCTTGTCGGAGACGCCGACGGTTTGCACCGAATAGTGGGGCGTCAGCTCCCAGCGCAGGTCATCGGTGGTGACAAATCCCCCCAGGCCGGGGTGGTAGGGGCCGACATGGTAGTCCTCCAGATAGACCTCGATGAAGGTTTTCCAGTTGTAGTTGCACTCGTGCAGGTGGATCTTGTCGAGCTGGAAGCCGGAAAAATCGAGGTCGGCCATGGGCCCCAGCGGCGCCATCTCGGCGGCGATGTCGCGGCCGTTGTTTTCAAACACCAGCCCGTTCCAGACGCTGGTTTTGTAGCGGTTCAGGTTCAGGCAGGGATCGACCTGAAAATGCGGCGCACCTATCAGCTCGCCGCTGGTGTTGTAGGTCCAGCGGTGCAGCGGGCAGACGATGTTGCTGTCGGCGCCGTTGCCCAGCGAGCCCCGGCCCTGCAGCATGGTGGACTGGCGGTGCCGGCAGACGTTGGAGATCAGCTCCACGCCGGTGGCATTGCGCACCAGCGCGCGGCCGCCTAGCTCCTGCGGCAGCGCGTAATAGTCACCCAGGTTCGGCACAGCCAGCTCGTGCCCCACATAACGCGGTCCGCGGGCAAACAGCTTTTGCTGCTCCCGCTGGTACAGGCCGGCATCAAAATAGCTGGAGATGGGGAGCTGGCTGGTGGCCTGCAGGAGACGAAGGCTTAGATCAGACATGCATTTGCCGGAACCGGCGATCAAGTGCAACACTGCACTGTGGGGTAGAGGACAGGCTGGCAGCCTGCCACGAGGACGTGGCTGCGAGGACGAAAACCGGGTTTGATTGTAGCCTGCACCCTTGTCGGGCAGTGGGCGGGGCGGGCTTGGACAGGGGGGCTTTGGAACGGCCTAAAATCAGGGCACCCCCGAAATACCATGGCCAAAACTTCTTCCGCTTCCCTTCCACCCAGCCCCGCCAGTTACGAAGCCGCGCTCGAAGAGCTCGAAGCCCTGGTGGCCCGGCTCGAATCGGGCCAACTGCCGCTGGACCAGTTGCTCACCGGCTACCAGCGTGGCGCCGAACTGCTCAAGTTTTGCCGTGGCAAATTGGAGGCCGTGGAAGGCCAGATCAAGGTGCTGGAAGGCACAGAGCTCAAACCCTGGAATCAAGAGTAAGCATCCATTGACTGACCACCGATCCTCATTTGCACTGGGCCCCTGGAGCGCCCGACAACTCGCCGACGTAGAGCGCGCCTTGAAGCGCTGGGTGGCGCCACCGGAACCGGTGCCGGCGCCAGCCGGGCTTGGTGACGCCATGCGTTACGCCGTGCTCGACGGCGGCAAGCGTCTGCGGCCGCTGCTGGTCATGGCCGCCTGCGAGGCGGTGGACGGCAACCCGGCGGCCGCCCTGCGCGTGGCCTGTGCCGTTGAACTGATCCATGCCTACTCGCTGGTCCACGACGACCTGCCCTGTATGGACAACGACATCTTGCGGCGCGGCAAGCCGACCGTGCATGTCAAATTCGGCGAGGCCCAGGCGCTGCTGGCCGGCGATGCGCTGCAGGCACTGGCCTTCGAATTGCTCACACCGGAGGACGGCTCGGTCGATGCGCCGACGCAGGCGGCGCTTTGCCGCATGCTGGCGCAGGCCGCCGGCTACCAGGGCATGGCCGGGGGCCAGGCGATTGACCTGGCCAGCGTCGGAAAGGCGCTGTCATCAGAGCAATTGCACGACATGCACCGCCTGAAAACGGGCGCTTTGTTGCAGGCCAGCGTGATGATGGGTGCGGCCTGCGGCAAGCTCACACCGGCGGCGCACCATGCGTTGCGCGACTACGGCGCGGCCGTCGGGCTGGCGTTTCAGGTGGTGGACGACATCCTCGATGTGACGGCTGATTCCGCGACACTGGGCAAGACGGCCGGCAAGGATGCCGCGCAGGACAAGCCCACCTTCGTATCGCTGATGGGGCTGCCGGCCTCACGCAATTACGCGCAGGAGCTGCTCTCGCAGGCGCACCACAGCCTGAAGGCCAGCGAGCTCGGGCACACGGACGCGCTCAGCGCGCTGGCCGACATGCTGGTTAACCGCAAGGCCTGAGCACCGGCCGAGGAACCCCAAGGGATGAGGCGCGCAGCGCCCGCAATAACAAGGTCACCACGATGTACCCACTGCTAGAAACCATCAACAGCCCCGCAGACCTGCGGCTGCTGCCGCGTGCCCAGCTCAAGACGCTGGCCGACGAGTTGCGCAACTATGTGCTGCACAGCGTCTCGCAAACCGGCGGCCATTTGAGCTCCAACCTGGGCACGGTCGAACTCACCGTGGCGCTGCATTACGTCTTCAACACGCCCGACGATCGGCTGGTCTGGGACGTGGGCCACCAGACCTACCCGCACAAGATCCTCACTGGCCGGCGTGAGCGCATGGGCAGCCTGCGCCAGCTCGGCGGGCTCAGCGGTTTTCCGCGCCGCGATGAAAGCGAATACGACACCTTCGGCACCGCGCATTCCTCGACCTCGATTTCGGCCGCGCTGGGCATGGCCATGGCGGCCAAACAAAAAGGCGAGGACCGCCACGCCGTGGCCATCATCGGTGACGGCGCCATGAGTGCCGGCATGGCTTTCGAGGCGCTCAACAACGCCGGCGTGTATGACTGCAAGCTGCTGGTGGTGCTCAACGACAACGACATGAGCATCAGCCCGCCGGTCGGCGCGCTGAACCGCTATCTGGCGCAACTCATGAGTGGGCAGTTCTATGCCTCGGCCAAAAATGTCGGCAAGCAGGTGCTCAAGGTGGCGCCGCCCCTGTTCGAGCTGGCCAAGCGTCTCGAGACGCATGCCAAGGGCATGGTGGTGCCGGCCACGCTGTTCGAGAATTTCGGCTTCAACTACATCGGCCCGATCGACGGTCACGACCTGGAGTCGCTGATCCCGACGCTGGAAAACATCAAGCACCTGCAGGGCCCGCAGTTTCTGCATGTGGTCACCAAAAAAGGGCAGGGCTACAAGCTGGCCGAGGCGGACCCGGTGGCCTACCACGGGCCCGGCAAGTTTGATCCGGCCATGGGGCTGCAAAAGTCCACTGCGCCGGCCAAACAAACCTTCACCCAGGTGTTTGGCCACTGGCTCTGCGACATGGCTGAAAAAGACAGCCGGCTGGTCGGCATCACGCCGGCCATGCGCGAGGGTTCCGGCATGGTCGAGTTTCACCAGCGCTTCCCCGAGCGGTATTACGACGTCGGCATCGCCGAGCAGCACGCGGTGACGTTTGCGGCCGGCATGGCCTGCGAAGGCCTGAAACCCGTGGTGGCGATTTATTCGACTTTTTTGCAGCGCGGCTACGACCAGCTGATCCACGACGTGGCGCTGCAGAACCTGCCGGTGGTGTTTGCGCTGGACCGCGCCGGCCTGGTCGGCGCCGATGGCGCCACCCACGCCGGGGCTTACGACATTCCCTATTTGCGCTGCATCCCCAACATGAGTGTGGCGTGCCCGGCCGACGAGAACGAATGCCGCATGCTGCTGAGCAGTGCGTATGCGCAAAACCACCCGGTGGCCGTGCGTTACCCGCGCGGCGCCGGCGCCGGCGTGGCGACGCAGGCCAACCTCGATGCGCTGCCTTTCGGCAAGGGCGAGATTCGCCGCCAGGGCGCGGGCATTGCCATCCTTGCCTTCGGGACGCTGTTGTATCCGGCGCTGCAGGCTGCGGAAAAGTTGGGCGCCACCGTGGTCAACATGCGCTGGGCCAAACCGCTGGACCTGGAATTGTTGCTGCAGGTCGCGGGCAGCCACGAGGCGCTGGTCACCATCGAGGAAGGCGCGGTCATGGGCGGCGCGGGCAGCGCAGTGGCCGAGGCGCTGGCGCTGGCTGGCATCAGCAAGCCGCTGTTGCAACTCGGCTTGCGCGACGAATTCACCGAACACGGCGATCCGGCCAAGCTGCTTGCCCAGCAAGGTCTGGATGCTGCGGGCATTGAACGGTCGATTAACGAACGCTTTGCTGCCTTGCTGGCATCAACCCAGGTCACCAAGCCGGCGCTCAAGTCGGTGGGGTAGTGACTGATGTGCGTTCACGGGAAAACCCGTGAAAATGCGCGGCGCGAGGTTTTTACAATCGGGGCAAGGTGGCGCAACCGTGCCATGCCGCGATCCCGGTCTTCAACAGGCCGGTGTCCCTCTTTCGGAGTCCTCCATGAATCGTCGCGCCCTGATCAGACATGCCGGTATCGCCGGTGTGCTTGCGGCCGGCGTTGCGCCCGCTGTGCATGCGCAGGCGGCCATCCGCTGGCGCCTGGCGTCCAGTTTCCCCCAGTCGCTGGACACCATTTATGGCGCGGCAGAAAGTTTTGCCCAGCATGTGCGCGCGGTGTCCGGCGGAAAGTTCGAGATATCGGTGCACGCGGCCGGCGAATTGATGCCGGCCTTCGAGGTCGTGGACAACGTACGCCGGGGCTCGATTGAGGCGGCGCATACCGCACCGTATTATTTTGCGGACAAGGACGAGACCTTCGCCATCGGCGGCGCGATTCCCTTTGGCCTGAACAGCCGGCAGATGAGTGCCTGGACCTTCGAGGGCAACGGCCTGAAGCTGATGCGCGAGTTTTACGCGAATTACAACATCATCAACTTTGCCTGCGGCAACACTGGCGCGCAGATGGGCGGCTGGTTCCGCAAGGAGATCCGTTCGCTCGCCGACATGAAGGGTTTGAAATTCCGCGTTGGCGGCTTTTCCGGCACGGTGATCAAGCGGCTGGGCGCCCTGCCGCAGAACATTCCGGGCGGCGACATCTACCAGGCGCTGGAGCAGCGAAGCATCGACGCTGCAGAATGGATTGGGCCGTATGACGACCAGAAGCTGGGCTTCAACAAGGTGGCGCCTAACTATTACTACCCCGGATGGTGGGAGGGGGGGCTACAGCTGGACCTCTACATCAACCAGAAAGCCTACGAGGCCCTGAGCAGCGCGAACAAGGCCATCGTGAAAATCGCCAGTGCTGCGGCGCATGTCGAAATGCAGGCCAAATACGATGCGAGGAATCCGGCGGCGCTCAAGCAACTGGTCGGGGCCGGCGCCCGGCTCAGGCCTTTCCCTGCGGACGTGATGAACGCGGCCTTCAAGGAATCCATGGCGCTGTATGCGGAGTTGTCTGTGAGCAATCCGAACTGGCGCCGGGTGTATGCCGACTATGCCCGCTTTCGGGGTGACCAGAACCTCTGGTTTCGTTTCACCGAGTCGACGTTTGACCGCTTCATGCAGAGCCAGAAGCTGTAGAAAATGACGCGCCTGACAGTTGGCTGACTCTGCATTTGAATCACGACTTTGCGCAGGGAAAACCCGCCCTTAAGCCGCGAAAAGCGAGTTTTACAATCGGGCACAACTTTCAAAAGTTGAAGGCCCGGCCATAAGCCGTGTTCCCTAAAATCACCTGGAGTCAATTCATGGATCGTCGTTCCCTTATCAAAAATGCCGGCATTGCCGGTGTGCTTGCCGCTGGCGTAGCACCGGCCGTGCATGCCCAGGAAGCCATTCGCTGGCGCCTGGCATCGAGCTTTCC
The DNA here is from genome assembly GCA_040385775.1 of Pseudomonadota bacterium. Taxonomy (GTDB): domain Bacteria; phylum Pseudomonadota; class Gammaproteobacteria; order Burkholderiales; family Burkholderiaceae_C; genus Polaromonas. The sequence goes on along the minus strand of JAZKGR010000176.1, from coordinate 9,455 downwards.
GAAAGCTCTCGACACGATTTACGGCGCTGCGGAAACCTTTGCGAAAAAAGTGAGCGAGATGTCTGGCGGCAAGTTCCAGATCTCCGTGCACCCGGGTGGCGAGTTGATGCCTGCCATCGCCGGCATGGTCGACAACGTCCAGAAGGGCACGACCGAAATGGTCCACACGGCGCCTTACTACTTCTTCGGCGTGAACGACGTTTTCGCCCTGGGATGCGCCATTCCGTTCGGTCTCAACAGCCGCCAGATGACTGCCTGGATGTACCAGGGCAACGGCCTGAAACTCATGCGTGAGTTTTACGGCAAGTACAACATCGTCAATTTCCCCATGGGCAACACGGGCGCGCAGATGGGCGGCTGGTACCGCAAGGAAATCAAGACTGTTGCCGACATCAAGGGCCTGAAGTTCCGAGTTGGCGGCTTCGCCGGCAAGGTGCTCACCCGCATGGGTGCCGTGCCGCAAAACATCCCCGGTGGCGAGATCTACCAGGCGCTGGAGAAGGGCACCATTGACGCCGCTGAATGGGTCGGTCCGTATGACGACCAGAAGCTGGGCTTCAACAAGGTCGCGCCTTTCTACTATTACCCCGGCTGGTGGGAAGGTGGTCCGCAGCTGGACGCTTTCGTCAACAAGACCGCCTACGACAAGCTGTCGCCCGAGAACAAGGCCATCCTGGAGTCTGCCGCCGCTTATGCGCACACCGACATGCAGGCCAAGTACGACGCCCGCAACCCCGAGGCGCTCAAGCAGCTCGTTGCAGCCAAAACCAAGGTGTTGCCATTCCCCAAGGCCGTGATGGATGCAGCCTTCAAGGAGTCGATGGCGGTGTATGCCGAGATGAGCGCCAGCAATCCCGACTGGAAGAAAATCTACGCTGACTACTCGGCTTTCCGCAAGGACCAGAACCTGTGGTTCCGCTTCACCGAAGCACGCTTCGACAGTTTCATGCAGGCACAGAAACTGTAAGTTCTGCCAGCTTGACCCAACCCCGCTTCGGCGGGGTTTTTTTATGGGCGGACCCGGTTCGGCGCATGGCCCATCGCTGATGTTATTTCGGGTCGGCGCGAAGCTTCAGCAAAAAGAAGCTGCGCTTTCGCCGTCGGGCGGTGTCTGTTTATCCGGGAAGTGCAGCACAAAAAAAGGCTCGCGGTGTGCGAGCCTTTTCGGGATGTCAGCTGGAGGGAAAGCTATAAAGCTATGGCTTTTTGCCATCCTTCAGTTTTGAGGCTTCTTCCAGGGCTTTCATCGGATCCTCTTCCTTGTTGGTTCCCTCGGCAGCCTCCGCCGCCTCGGCCTCCTCGGCCTCCTGCTTGATCTCTTCTTCCGACTTCGGCATTTGCAGCTGCTCTAGCACCTGCTCGGCATTAAGTTTTTCTACCTTCTCAATGCCGCCTGTGACCAGGTTGGGGAAGATCATGATGGCGGCCACCATGATGAGCTGCAGGATGATGAAGGCGATCGAACCCTTGTAGATTTGTGCCGTTGTCACAGCAGGGATGGTGGCCCCGGTGACGCGGTCGCGGTAGTCGAATTTGGCCGCTACGCTACGCAGGTAAAACAGGGCAAAGCCGAAGGGCGGTGTCAGGAAGGAGGTTTGCAGGTTCATGGCGATGATCACGCCGAACCAGATCATGGCGTCATCGGCGGTCATTCCCGGCACCAGTCCCGGCAGGATTTTTTCAGCCACGGGCGCCAGTAGCGGGATCACGATAAAGGCGATCTCGAAGAAGTCGATGAACATGCCCAAAATGAACACCAGAATATTGACCACGATCAGGAAGCCCCAGGCACCGCCGGGCACACCCTTGAACAGGGCCTCCACCCAGAAGTGGCCGTCCGCGGCGTTGAAGGTGAAGCTGAACACCGTGGAGCCGATCAGGATGAACAGCACAAAAGTGGCGAGCTTGGCGGTATTTTCCAGCGCCTGTTTGAGCAGGGGCATGTCCATGCGGCGTTTGCCAATTGCCAGGATCAGCGCGCCCAAAGCCCCCATGGCGCCACCCTCGGTCGGCGTCGCCACGCCCAGAAAGATAGTGCCCAGCACCAGGAAGATCAGGATCAGCGGCGGCATCAGCACAAAGGTCACGCGCTCGGCCAGCCTGGACAGCAGGCCCAAGCCCGTCACGCGGTTGAAAATGGCCAGTGCCAGGCCCAGCAGGGAGGCCAGCGTCATGGACAAAATGATGATTTCGTCCTTGGCCGCAGGCAAGGGGCGCTCCAGCCAGGCAGTCAGCAGTGTGTTGTGAACCTGAGCCCAGGCGACACCCGCCGCCGCGCACAGCACCATCAGAAACAGCAGGGACTTGTGGCCGGAGGCGCCATTGACCTCCTTGTAAATGCGTGCTTCTGGTGGCAGCGGCGGCACCAAGGCAGGTTTGAACATTGCGACAACCACAATAAACAGGATGTACAGGCCGACCAGCAGCAGGCCTGGTATCAGCGCACCCGCATACATGTCGCCGACCGAACGGCCCAACTGGTCGGCCAGCACGATCAGCACCAGCGAGGGTGGAATGGCCTGCGCCAGCGTGCCCGAGGCGGTGATCACGCCGGTGGCGATGACGCGGCTGTAGCCATAACGCAGCATGATGGGCAGCGAGATCAGGCCCATCGAGATCACCGCGGCGGCTACCACGCCGGTGGTTGCGGCCAGCAGCGCCCCCACCAGAATCACGGCAATCGCCAGGCCGCCGCGCAGCGGGCCAAACACCTGGCCCACGGTTTCCAGCAGGTCCTCGGCCATGCCCGAACGCTCAAGGATGATGCCCATGAAGGTGAAAAAGGGAATCGCCAGCAGCGTGTCGTTCTGCATGATGCCGAAAATGCGCGATGGCAGCGCCTGGAACAGGGTAGCCGGGAAAAGACCGGCTTCCATGCCGATAAAACCGAAGGCCAGGCCGGTGGCAGCCAGCCCGAAGGCGACGGGGAAGCCGGTCAGCAGCAGCAGAAACAGTCCTGCAAACATCAGGGGCACAAAATTCTGTGCCAGAAAGGTCGCTTCCATCTTATTTCTCTCCAGCCAGGCGAGCGGCGGCAATGCGCTCCAGCTCTTCAATATGTTTTTGCTCGTCTGATTTGGCGGATTCGCCGCCTATCGGGTCGTCGATCAGTCCGCGAAGGAAAGCGATGCGCTTGATCAGTTCCGACAGTCCCTGCAGCATCAGCAGCACGAAACCCACGGGCACCAGCAGGTACACCGGCCAGCGGATCAGGCCACCTGCGTTTTGCGACATTTCGCCATTGCCGTAGGCGTTGACGAAAAAGGGCCAGCTGAGGCTGATCAGTAGAATGCAAAACGGGATCAGCACGAACACGATGCCCAGGACGTCGATCCAGTTGCGGGTGCGGTCTGACAGCCGCGCCGAGATGAAGTCGATGCGGACATGCGAATTGCGCAAAAAACCATAGCCTGCGCCGAGCATGAACACGGCTGCAAACAGGTACCACTGGATTTCCAGCAGGCCGTTGGAGCTGGTGTCAAAGGCCTTGCGCACGATGGCATTGCCGGCGCTGATGAGGGTGGTCGCCAGAATCAGCCACATCGTGAATTTGCCTATCCACGTGCTGATCTTGTCGATCAGGCGGGACAGTGAGAGAAATTGCTTCATGGTGTTCCCAGGAAAAAAGGTCCGCGCATAAAAATTATCCGGCAGACCCTCCACGGAAGGACTGCCGGATGCAGGTGGACGCGGATTGGATTCTATAGAGGACTATAGAAGGCAAGCTGACAGCTTTGTGACGGTGTTATCCCGTAGCGGACATGGACATAAGGCGCACGGCAACCCGGAAAAGTTGCGCCGCTGCGCCGTGTTCCGAGGGTTAAATCACCTCGACACCGCTGCCCGCCTGCATGTGGCCGATGGCGCGCGCATCGCCAAAGCCCTGGCTGTGGAAACAGGCCAGAACCTCGTCGGCAATGCCGGGGTCGCAGGACACCAGTAAACCACCGCTGGTCTGGGGGTCGCTCAGCAACGCCTGCTGGGCCGGGCTGATATGGGCAGGCAGGCTGACCTCGCTGCCGTAGCTGGCCCAATTGCGGCCGGATGCGCCGGTCACCATGCCTTGTGCGGCAAGTTCAAGCACGCCCGGCAGCAGCGGGATCTGGCTCATGTGTAATTGCATTTTCAGCCCCGCGCCGCGAGCCAGCTCCAGGCCGTGGCCAGCCAGCCCGAAACCGGTGATGTCGGTCAGCGCATGCACGCCGTCGAGTTTCGCAAGATCGATGCCGGGTTTGTTGAGCTGGGTGGTGACGGCAATCATGCGTGCGTATCCCTCGGCATCAAGCGCGTCTTTCTTCAGCGCCGCAGACAGGATGCCGACACCCAGCGGTTTGCCCAGGATCAGCACGTCGCCGGCGCGCGCGCCGGAGTTTTTCTTGACGCGCGAGGGATGCACCAGCCCGAGCACCACAAGGCCGTAAATCGGCTCGACCGAGTCGATGGTGTGGCCGCCCGCGATCGGAATGCCGGCATCCCGGCAGACATCCTGGCCGCCGCGCAGGATCGCGCCTATGGTCTCCAGCGGCAGCACGTTGATCGGCATGCCGACCAGGCCCAGCGCCATGATCGGTGTGCCGCCCATGGCATAGACATCGCTGATGGCGTTGGTCGCGGCGATGCGGCCGAAGTCGTAGGGGTCGTCGACGATGGGCATGAAAAAGTCGGTGGTGGCAATCAGCGCCTGCTCGTCGTTGAGCAGGTAGACCGCGGCGTCGTCGGCAGTCTCGATGCCGACCAGCAACTGTGGCGGAATCGGGAGATTGCTCGAATTTTTCAGGATCTCGGCCAGCACGCCAGGTGCGATCTTGCAGCCGCAGCCGCCGCCGTGCGACAGGCTGCTCAGGCGTGGCGGCGTGGCGGGGAGGGTCGGCGTGAGTTTGTCGGGGGCGTTCATGGCGTGGCTTTCAGTGCACTGTTGACCAAGTTTATGACAAGGCGCTGTTCCCTGGCGGGGCTGAACAGATGGGCGCGCTCGCGGCATTGCCTTTCAAGCTGCAGCAAAAAGGCCGGCTCCTCGGCGCAACGCTGCAGCAGTGCTGCCAGCGCGATGTCGTCCCCCACCGGGAAGTAGCCTGCGTAGTCCTCGCCCAACATGCCGATGTTGCCGCTGATGCGGGAGGCCAGCACTGCGGTGCCGGCCTGCACGGCTTCAATGATCACCTGAGCGCCGCCTTCCATCAGTGAACTGTTGACCAGCACATGCGCGCGCTTGATCCGCTGGCGGCTCAAGGCGCGCGGCAGGCCACCGAGCCAGCGGTAGTGCGGCATGCCGGCTTGCGCTGTACGCGCGGCCAACGCCAGGTCGGGTTGCAAGGCCTCACCGATGGACTCAAAAAACATGCGCCGGGGGTCGCTCCTGGCGACCGCCCTGAGATACGTCAGCGGGTCTTTTTCGTCACGCAGGTGGCCGACCATCACCGCCCGAAACCGCCGCTCCGATTTGGCCGCCGGCAACAAAGGCCGGGCCGACTGGAAGATCACGCTGGTCTTCTGTCGCAGATCGGGCGGCAGCTCGCGCAGGCCGGCTTCCTGCAGCACCACCAGATGGCTTGCCAGTGCCAGGGACTGCTGAGCTTCGGCATCGCTGCGGATGTCGCGGTACAGGTCGGTGCCGGTCAGCACCACAACCAGCGCTTTGCCGGGGCACTGCCGTGCCCAGGCCTGAATCGATGGCGCAGAGCGCCGCGCATGCAGCGCGATCATGGCGGCGGCCGGCAGGCTGTTGGCTGAAGGTGGCCAATGCGGCAGCAAGGCGGTCTTGCGATGGCCGGACAGAAACTGCGCCCAGCGCCACGCGGTGTGCCAGTTGCCGTTGTTGGCTTCGCGCATCGCCGGGCTGACGATAACAATTTTGCTGGTTTCCGATCTGCTGTCCAATGCATGGCTCCATGTAGCGACTCGAGCCACAGGGTAACAGTCAGGAGACTGGTTCACCCTCGCGGATACGTGCCTGCAGCTCGCCTTTTTCCGCGTTGTAGCTGAAGTTCTTCCGGGCCAGCGCCGGCTGGTAGTTGAGCATATTGATCAAAAAGCTCAAGGCGCCGAGGTTGTTGCCCAGGCGCTCAAAGATGCCGGCCGCCCGCGCCTCCTGTTCGGTGGCGCCGGTTTCCAGCAGTTGCTCGACCAGCTCGCGCATGTGGGTGACGGCCAGGGCGGCCTGCTCCAGATCGAGAACGGCCAGCACCCCACGCATTTGTTCCAGCTGTCCCGGCACTGCGGCCAGGACGGTTTTGTCCTCCGGCGTGCGGAAAAAAACATCCAGCGCCGCCTCGAGCTGGCTCAACAGCCTGCGCAGTTCGGTGACGACACTTTCCATGGTTTGTTTGTCATTGACGCGCCGGTACAGCTCTTCCATCCAGGCGTCGGGCGGCAGGGGCTGGCCGGTCCGGGCGTTGTTCAGCCTTTGCGCCAGGCGCGCTGTGCGGGCCGTGAGTTGCGGGTCTTTCGGGTCGAGATCGTCAAACGCCGCTTCCAGGTACAGCAGCGCTGTCGCCACTTCAAGGCCCAGGTCCGGTGAGGGCACCTGCCCGGACGCCGCCGTGGCACTGATCGCCTGTGTCAGGGCCTGGGCCAGCGGCTCGCTGGGCGGGTGCAGCTTGACCAGCGAATCGGTCACCAGGCTGAACTGGTCGCTGACCATTTTGAAGCGGCTCAGGTCGCCGGCGCTCACCGAGGACCAGCTCTCCTTGGCCGAGCTGATGCGTTTGCGGGCCTGCGCGATCAGGGCGGGCGCAAAGCGGTCGAACTGGACGGCTTCGTAGTCCACTGGCTGAAAACGGTCCAGGCCGTAGCTGGCCCGCACCGCCGTCAGCGCGGGCGCATCGCTGGCATGCCGGGCCACGGCCTGCGTGCACAGAAAAAGCAGGTCCTGCGCGAGGCGGTCCGAGGCATGCGGTATGCCGCGCGCCAGGTTGGCATATTGCAGGAGGATGCGCAAAATTGCCCGTTTGGCGTACACGTCCACCTTCAGCAAACCCAGCGCCAGCGCTTCAAAAAAGCCCGCAGAAATTTTCCAGAATGTCTTGAGCTCGACCCCGGTGTCGGTTTGCGCCAGGCCCAGGCACATGCTTGCCAGGCTTTGCGCTGCTTGTGCATCGCCGCTGCGCACCAGCTTGAGCGTGAGGCGGTCCAGCAAGTGCCGCGTTGTGTCGCTGTAGGCCGTGGACTCGACGCTGACAACGAGCTCGGGTTCCAGCCAGCGCCATTCAAACGCCCAGAGGTCCGCCGGATGGACACGGTCCGCGCCGATCAGGCCCTGGATATCGCGGTACTGCGGAAACAGCGAGACCGCCGACACCGGCTTGCCCGCCAGAACGTCTTCCAGGTAGGCCGTCAGCGCAAAGCCGGCCAGATCGACCTGGTTGCTGGCCTCTTCCGTGCATTGTTTCGGTGACTGGATAAAACGCTGGACCACGGTCTCCATGGCACGCAGCACCAGCGCCGGCGCGCTCATGCCCACCATTTCCAGGGCGCCTGCGGCCTGGTGCAACTGCTGACGGGCCAGGCGCAACTGGCTGGCGTCCAGCACCTCCAGCTCTTCGCCTTTCGCCAGAGCGGCCTCGCGCACAAACCGTTTCAGGGCCTTGCTCGCGCCGTCCAGCGATTTGCGCAACTCCTCCAGCACCCAGGCCAGCGGGCTCAGGTCCATGATGCTCACGTCCAGGTCGTCGGAGGAGGGATTCAGCGCGTTGGTTGTCATACATGGCGTACCGGTTGAAAGGACAGGCGTTCACGGACAGGAGGCGGGCGCGGGTCAGGCGGTGCAGCAGTCTATGCGCGAGCTGCGAAATTTGCCACGAAAATGCGCGCGGGGTGACAGTCGGCGCATGCCGCCCGCTGACAGGTCGTGTGCGGCGTGTTTGTATTACTTTGACGCAACAGGAAAACCGGCCCCTGTTGGCGGCCACGGCCGCAGCGGTCTGCTATTCTGGCTCCACCCGCCCGGCGTGGCCGGACACACCAGGACCCTCTTTGGCTTCAGACGCTGCCCCCGATACGCCCCCGCATTCCGCATCGACCTCGGTCAGCGGGCGTATCGACTCGTCCGACATGCGCGGCGCCGGCAAGGCCTTGTTGTCGCTGGCGCTGATGGATGCGCGCAACCACACGCTGCGCCTGTTCGGCCAGTACCAGCAGGCACTGGAGGGCGTCAATTTTGCGGTGCCGCGCTTGCCGGTGCTCAATCCGCCGCTGTGGGAAATCGGCCACGTCGGCTGGTTCCAGGAATGGTGGATAGGCCGCAACATGCAGCGCTCGCGCGGCCTGCGTTGCGAGCCGGCGCCTGCGCGGCTGGCCTCGATCGAGCCGCAGGCCGACCGCTGGTGGGACTCGGGCAATGTGCCGCACAGCACGCGCTGGACACTGGACCTGCCCGGGGTGGCAAGTTGCCGCGCCTACCTGCTGGACACGCTGGAGAGCACGCTGGAGCTGCTGGAAAAAGCCGAGGAAGACGACGACGCGCTGTATTTTTACCGGCTGTGCCTGTTTCACGAGGACATGCATGCCGAAGCCCTGACCTACACCGCGCAGACGCTGGGCTTGCGCCTGGACAAGCCCCTGCTGCAGGCGTTCACGCCGCCAACCCTGACGCTGCGCGAGCCGCTGCTGGTGCCGGCCGTGGTCTGGAAGCTGGGGTCGCCGGCCTCGCCGGGTTTTGTTTTCGACAATGAACTGACGCAGCACGCGGTCAGCGTGCCGGAGTTCGAGATTGACGCGCAGCCCGTGAGCTGGGCGCAGTTTGTCGAGTTTGTCGACGACGGCGGCTACGACCGGCCCGAACTCTGGCAGCCCCAGGGCTGGGACTGGCTGCAGGCGCTGGCGCGCAGCGAGGGCCGGCGCGGCCCGCGTTATGTCGAGCAGATCGGCGTGGCCAGCGGTGCGGTGATGCAAACCCGTTTCGGTCAGCCCATGCGCATGCTGGGCAACCAGCCGGCCATGCACATGAGCTGGTGGGAGGCCGACGCCTGGTGCCGCTGGGCCGGCCGCCGCCTGCCGGCCGAGGTCGAGTGGGAGGTGGCCGCGCACACCGCGGCGCGGCGCGGGTTCCGCTGGGGCGATGTCTGGGAGTGGACCGGCAGCAGCTTTAGGGGCTACCCGGGCTTTGAGCCGCACCCCTATGCCGAGTATTCGCAGCCCTGGTTTGGCACGCACAAGGTGCTGCGCGGCGCGTCGATGGCGACGCGGGCGCGCATGAAACATCCGACCTACCGGAACTTCTATCTTCCCGAGCGGGATGACATCTTCTGTGGATTTCGTTCCTGCGCCTTGTAGTGCGATGACGACTGCGATCGCGTGCTGGAGTTGTCATCCCGGACTTGATCCGGGATCCATGCCCGAGGGCCACCACCGTTCGGGCTGAGCCTGTCGAAGCCTTTTGCACCTCGGGCTGTGTAGTCTGCCAACAAGCCGGGGGTTGCCCGGCGGCAACTCACTTTTCTTTTGCGTCGCCAAAAGAA
>JAZKGR010000175.1:0-10853 GCA_040385775.1 Pseudomonadota bacterium | reverse complement strand
ATCAGCCGGCGCGCCTCGAAAACGTCAATGGCCTGCTCCGGCGAGGGTTTGGCGACAAATGCCCCGCGCTGCGGGTAAAGGTCAACGATCTGCTCATGCGCCAGGCGTGCCAGCACTTCGCGCACGCGTGCCCGGCTCACGCCGAAAATGTTCGCCAGGCGGTCTTCACCGAGCTTGGTGCCTGGGTGCAGCCTGTGCTCGACGATCGCGCCGTAGATTCTTTCGTAAATATCGTCGTTGGCCGTTTCGCGTTCCAGGCGGACCTCAGGGGGTATTTTTCGCGCGTTGGGGGGCATGGCTGACGATGTGAGGTGAGGCAATGGGGCAGTAGAGGCCGGCACGACTGTCCGGGTGTCAAGCAGTCTCGCGGGCGGCCTGTCACAGCCGCAAACCATTCTATCAAGCGGTTCCGGGTCAAGACGCATGCTTTAACGCCAGCCATAGAGTTGGCCCCAGCCGCGCACGGCACCGGGGTCGGCGCCTGCCACACGCAACATGCCCCACACCGTGGTGCTCACGGTATCGAGCAAGGGGATACCCAGGCTGGCTTCAATCTCTCCGGCCAGGCGCGCGGCGTGCAAATTTGTGCAAAAGGTGGTGATGGCCTGCGGCTGGGCAGTGGCAACGTCTGCCATCAATCTGCGCAGCGCCTCCGGCTCGACCAGTGCGAAGTCGTGGTTCACGCTGATGCCGAGGTGACGCTCGGCAACGATCTCGATGCCCAGCGTCTGGTAATTGTCGATGATGCGCCGCTGTACGTCCGCCGTGTAAGGCGTCACGAGGGCCAGCCGGGAGATGTCGCGCAGCGCCATCAGCTCGTTGAGCGCCAGCACGGCCGTGGTGGCCCGGATGCCGGTGCGCTCATGGATGCGCTCGCACAGGCGGTGATCCGCGTCGAAGCCCAGCCAGCCCGAGGAGGTGCCGCTCCAGCCAATCACGTCAACTTTCGCATCGGCCAGCAGTTCGGCCGCCGCGAGGATTTTGCTGTCGTCAAATTGCCCGAGCGCCTGGCCTTGCAAGGAAATCTCGGTCACCTTGAAGCGTGAGAAGTGCGCACTCACGCCGGGAATGCTGGCGGCGATGGCGCTGGTCAGCGGCTCCAGGGCGGTATTGGAAGAGGGTGTCAACACACCCAGGCGGACGGGTCGGATCATGGCGGGTTCCTGAAGAAAGTTGGCACCAAGAATAAGGCATTTGAAGTGCCCAAAGGCCTTTCACTTCGATCTTCGAAGAAAATTGTCAACATCAGTGTAAACGATAATGTCGTCAATTTATTTTTGATTCATATTACTGTGTATTACCCTGATCACTGATGTATTTCATCAGGCCCGGAATTTGCTCAGTAATTGCTAGTTATTGTTATGAAAACCTTCACGCACCAAAACAAACTGCCATACATATTGTTGACAACAATGTATGCACTAAAGCCGACATTCATTCACCAGCACGGTGCGCGGGAGGCTGTTTGATGAGCCACGCAGCGTTTGATCTCGTCATCAGAAATGCGCGGGTTGCAACCGCCAGCGACACCTTCGACGCAGACATTGGCGTGAGGGGTGGGCGGATCGCCCAACTCGGGACCGAGCTGGGCCGCGGTGAGCGGGAAATCGACGCGGCTGGCCGCGTGGTCACACCCGGAGGTGTGGATGCGCATTGCCACCTCGATCAACCGATGCCGCCACCGGTGCGTATGGCGGATGACTTCGATACGGGGACGCGTGCGGCGGCTTGCGGCGGCACCACCACCGTGATTCCATTTGCCGCGCAAGAGAAGGGCCAGTCGCTGCGCGCCGCTGTGGCCGACTATCACCAGCGGGCCGATGGTCGCGCGCACATTGACTACGCCTTCCATCTGATCGTCAGCGATCCGACGCCGCAGGTGCTCAATGTCGAGTTGCCGGCACTGATTGCGGAGGGCTACACCTCGTTCAAGATCTATATGACCTATGACGATCTGAAGCTCGATGATGGCCAGATTCTCGACGTGCTGGAGGTGGCGCGCCAGCATGGGGCCATGGCCATGGTGCATGCCGAGAACGCCGATTGCATCGAATGGCTGACGAAGAAGCTGGAAGCTGCTGGCCGAACCGCGCCGCGTTTTCACGCCCATGCACGGCCGATGCTGGTCGAGCGGGAGGCAACGCACCGCGCCATCGCTTTGTCGCAATTGGTGGATGTGCCCATCCTGATCGTGCATGTCTCCGGGCGGGAGGCGATCGAGCAGATCCGCTGGGCGCGCAGCCAGGGCCTGCAGGTATTTGCCGAAACCTGTCCGCAATATCTGTTCTTGACCGCAGAAGATCTCGGCATCGACGACAGCTACCGAGGTGCGCGTTGCGTTTGCAGCCCGCCCCCGCGCGACAAGGCCAACCAGGAGGTGATCTGGAATGGTCTCAATGACGGTCTGTTCACGCTGTTCTCGTCTGACCACGCGCCGTTTAACTACGACGGTACGGAGGGCAAGAAGCCCGGTGGCGAAGAAGTTGAATTTCGCCACATTCCGAACGGCCTCGCCGGCATCGAGACGCGCATGGCGCTGCTGTATTCCGAAGGGGTGCTGGCCGGACGCATCACGCTGGAGAAGTTCGTCGAACTGACTTCGACCAACCCGGCCAAGGCTTACGGCCTGCACCCGCGCAAGGGCACCATCGCCATCGGCTCCGACGCGGATCTGGTGATCTGGGATGAGCGTGAGTTCGTACTGCATAACACCCAGTTGCACCATGCCGTTGACCACACACCTTACGAAGGCATGACCTTGAAGGCCTGGCCAGGCCTGACGCTGTCTCGGGGTGAGGTGGTGTGGGATGGGCGCGAGTTCCATGGCCGTGCGGGTCGTGGCCACTTTCTGGCGTGTGGTGCGCCTTCGCTGCTGCCACGCCGTTCCGCAAGGCCCGCATGAAACTGTTGCTTATCAACCCCAATATCTCGGACAGTGTGTCCGAGCTGATACGCAGCGAAGCGCAACGCAGCGCTTCACCGGGCACCGAGGTCGAGGTGCTGACGGCGCCGTTTGGCGTGGCCTACATCGAAACGCGCTTTGAGGCGCTGATCGGCGCCTACGCGGCGGCCCAGCTTGCGGCCGAACACCACGCGCGTTTCGATGCGGTGGTGGTGGCAGCTTTTGGCGACCCCGGGCTCACCGGTTTGCGCGAAGCCTTGCCGGTGCCGGTGACGGGGCTCACCGAAGCGGCATTGGCCAGTGCCTGTTTGCTGGGTCACCGCATCTCCATCATTGCGATTTCGCAGCGCATCCAGGCCTGGTACCGCGAGGTCGTCGAGTCGTATGGCCTGGGCGCGCGACTGGCCAGCGTCCGCGCGCTGGACCGTCCTCTGGCCAGCATCGGTGGTGTGCAGGAGGACCACGCGCAGGCGCTCAAGGTACTGGCTGAACGTGCGGTCGATGAAGACGGTGCCGACGTCATCGTGCTGGCCGGTGCGCCGCTGGCCGGGCTCGCGCGCTCGCTCAAAGGCCAGTTGCCGGTGCCGGTTGTCGACGGCGTTTCGAGCGCGGTACGCCATGCCGAAACCCTGGTCGCTTTGCAGCCGGGCACCGCACAACGCGGTAGCTTTTCGCCGCCGCCAGTAAAGCTGAACTGCGGTTTGCCGCCAGCCATCGCGCGACTGCTTGACCGCTTAGCCTGAGCCATGACCCGATCTGCCACGCCCCCGAATTGATTTCCGCCGCCCATCCCATCCACCCTCAGCTATCAACCGACTGGAGTTTGCAATGTCATACCGCCCCCGTTTCAAGACTTTCGCCGTCGTGGCCGCGCTCGCCGCGGCACTTGTCTTGCCCGCTCACGCCCAGGACAGACTCAAGCTCAAGATCATCGGCCAGCCATTGGCGACCGGCCTGATCCAGAAAAACAAGGAACAACCGTTTTTCGAAAACTTCGCCGCCAGAACCGGCCTGCCCATCGATGCCGACTACAAGCCCATTGACACGCTGGGCATCAAGGACACCGAACAGCTGCGCGTGATGAAGGCTGGCTTGTTCGACATCGTGTCGCTGCGCGTCTCGCAGAACTCGCGAGACGAGCCCACCCTGCTGGGCCTCGACCTGGTCGGCGCCTCGCCCGACTACGCCACCGGCAAGAAGGTGGCCAAGGCCTACTTCGACACCATCGACGCCCGGCTGCAGCAGCAGTTCAACGTCAAGCTGCTCGGCGTGTGGCCCTTCGGCCCGCAGATCCTGTTCTGCAAGAAGCCGATCAGCAAGCTGGCCGACATCAAGGGCATGAAGGTCCGCGTCTACGACCAGAACCTGGCCAAATTCATCGAGATGGTCGGCGGCACCCCGGTGCCGGTTTCGTTTGCCGACACCCACCAGTCGCTGTCGCTGGGCGTGGTCGACTGCGCGATCACCGGGCCCTCGTCCGCCAACTCCGCCGGCTGGCCGGAGGTGACCACGCACCAGCTGCCGCTGGGCTTCCAGATGGCGCTGAACGGCTACGCCATGACGCTGAAGTCGTGGAACTCGCTCAAGCCCGACCAGCAGGCCAAGCTCAAAACCGCCTTCGACGGCCTGACTGAGGAGATCTGGAAGTACTCCGAGGAACTGTTCGTCGATGCGCTGAACTGCAACCAGGGCAAGGACCCGTGCACCACCGGCAAGAAGTTCAAGCTGGTCAACGTGCCGGTCACGCCCGCCGACGGCGAGCTGATCCGCAGCGCGGTCAGCAAGGTGTCGCTGCCGGTCTGGGCCGAGGTCTGCGACAAGTCGAACCCGGACTGCTCGAAGAAGTGGAACGCCACCGTGGCGCCCGTCCTGGGGCTGAAGTGAACACAGGCGCGTCCGTTCTGAAGAAGGAGGGCGCGTCCACGGCCGCCCCCGCAACGGAGACCCGCGTGAAGGCACAGATCGAAAACGTGCTCGCGTGGGTGTTCGGCCTCACCTTCCTCGCACTTGCGGCGGTGGTGACGGTCGAAACGCTGTCGCGCAAACTCTTCAACGTCTCGCTGCAGGGGGCGGATGAACTCGGCGGCTATTCGCTGGCGGTGGGCTCCACCATCGCCTTCAGCCTGGCGCTGATGGGACGCAACCACATCCGCGTGGACGTGTTCCACGAGCGGATGCCGAAGCCGGTGCAGGCCTTCCTGAACTGGTTCTCCATCGTGAGCCTGGCGGGTTTCGGCATCTTCGTCGCATGGGTGGCCACCAAGGTGATCGCCGACACCAAGGCCTATGGCAGCACAGCGCAGACGCCCTGGGCGACGCCGCTGATCTGGCCACAGTCGGTCTGGTACGCCGGGCTGGTGGTCTTCGCGCTGGTGGCCACGGGCTACGCCCTGCGGGCGACCGGCCTGCTGGCCACGGGCCGTGTCGACACCTTGAACCACGACTTCCATCCGAAGAGCGCGAAGGAAGAACTGAAGGAAGAACTGGACGACCTGGCGCAGCGCCAGGCGGCCGAAGGAGCGAAGCCGTGAGCCTGGTCTTTTTCGGAATCGCCTTCGTGGCGATGCTCGGCATGATGCTGGTCGGCATTCCGATCGCCGTGTCTATGGCCTTCATCGGCATCGTCGGCGGCATCGCCGCCTATGGTGCGCCCTTCATGGACTCGATCGCCCCGGTGGTCTGGGGCGTGCACAACGAGAACCTGCTCACCTGCATCCCGCTGTTCGTGCTGCTTGGCGAACTGCTGCTGCGCTCGGGCATCGCCGACCGCATGTACATCGCCCTGTCGGCGTGGCTGGGGCGGCTGCCCGGCGGCCTGCTGCACACCAACATCGGCAGCTGCGCGCTGTTCGCGGCGACGTCCGGCTCGTCGGTCGCGACGGCTGCCACGGTCGGCACGGTGGCGCTGCCTTCGCTGCAGCGGCGGGGTTACTCGATGCGCGCATCGCTGGGCAGCCTCGCCGCCGGCGGCACGCTGGGCATCCTGATACCGCCCAGCGTGAACATGATCGTCTACGGCTCGCTCACCAACAATTCCATCGGGCAGCTGTTCATCGCCGGCATCATCCCGGGCCTGCTGCTCACCGCCTGCTTCATGGCCTGGATCGCGATCTCGAGCCTTGCCAGCGGCAAGGTGATGCGCGAGGCCGCGGTGCCCTGGGGCGAGAAGCTGCGCAGCCTGGTGCACCTGGTGCCGCCGCTGGTGGTGTTCGGCATCGTCATGGGCAGCCTGTACTTCGGCATCGCCACCACCACCGAAAGCGCCGCCCTGGGCGTGATGGCGGCGCTGGCGTTCGTCTGGCACTCGGGCAAGCTGAGCCGCGAGCTGCTGCGCAACTGCTTCATCTCGACGGCCCGCGTGAGCGGGATGATCCTGCTGATCATGACGGCCGCCTTCATCCTGAACCTCGCCATCAGCCTCACCGGCGTGGCCGAGGCAATGACGAAATGGGTGGCGGGCCTAGGCCTGTCGGCGACCGGTCTGATCCTGGCGCTGATGGTGTTCTACCTCGTCCTCGGCATGTTCATGGACGTGCTGTCGATGCAGGTCGCCACCATCCCCATCACCTACCCGATCGCGGTGGCGCTGGGCGTGGACCCGATCTGGTTCGGTATCTTCATCGTGTTGATGTGCGAGCTCGGTTTGATCACGCCGCCGGTGGGGATGAACCTGTTTGTGGTGCATGGCATCCGGCCCGACAAGGGCGGTATCGAGGACGCGATCTGGGGGGCTTTGCCTTACGCGATCATCATGATCCTCTTCACCTTGCTGATTCTGGCGATACCGCAAATCGTGACCTGGCTTCCGGCACGCATGTGAGGCCGATACCATGACCGACTCTTCCGGGCTCTGGCGCCTTTCTGCTGTTGAGTTGCAGCGCCGCTTTCGCGAGCACTCGTTGACGCCGCTGGAGGTGGCCCAGGCCTGCCTGGCTCGACTGGAGGCGGTCAATCCGCAGCTCAATGCGGTCATTGCGCGGCGTGACACGCGTTTCCTGGAGGAGGCCAGGGCCTCCACGGTACGCCATGCGCGCGGCCAGCCCTTGTCCGCGCTTGACGGCATACCGCTGACGGTCAAGGACAGCTTGTTCACCGCCGACCTGCCAACGACCTGGGGGACACCGGCCCTGCGCGCGTATCAGAGCCAGCACGACGAGCTGGCGGTGGCACGCGCCCGCGCGGCCGGCGCCCTCATCATCGGCAAGACCAATGTGCCCGAATTCGCGCTGGAGGGTTACACCGCCAATCCGCTGTTTGGTGTCACCCGCAATCCCTGGGACTTGCGGCTCACGCCGGGGGGCTCCAGCGGTGGCGCTGTGGCGGCACTGGCTAGTGGTATTGCGCCGCTGGCGATCGGCCAGGACGGTGGAGGGTCGATCCGCCGGCCGGCCGCGCATGCCGGTGTGGTGGGGCTCAAGCCCACACTCAGTGCGGTGCCGCGCGAGCATGTTTTGCCCAGTCTGTTGCTGGACTTTGAAGTGATAGGCCCGCTGGCCCGAAGCGTGGCTGATGCCCGGCTGCTGTTTGAGGCCATGCGCGGTCCGTCGTCCGTCGACCGGTCTTCTCTGGCGGCGGCCTACGCTGCGGCGCAGCCGTCACGGAAGGGCCCGCTGCGCATTCTCTATGTGGAGCGGCTGGGCATCGCACCGCTGGACCCGCAGGTGGCTGCCAGCGTGGGGCGTGCTGTGGGGCAGCTTGCAGCGCTCGGTCACCGGGTTGACGCAGGCCCGTTGCCGCTGGACCTGGACTTTTTCAGTGAGGCCTGGCCGCAGGTCGGCCAGATCGGACTGGCCCGGATGTTTGAAGCCAATCCGGCGTGGGAGGCGCAGGCGTCGCAAAAGTACCGCGAGATGGCCGAGAGCGGCCGGCGTCTGCCGGCGGCCAGACTCTGGCAAATCCTGGCGCACGTCGCGCAACTGCGGCGTGACGTTGCGGCCTTGTTCACCGAGGTGGATGTCATTGTGATGCCTGCCGTTGCCGCCTTGCCGTGGTCGGCGGAACAGGCCTACCCCACCCACATTGACGGCCAGGAGGTGGGTCCGCGCGGCCATGCCATCTACACCGGCTGGGTCAATGCCGCCGGTTTGCCTGGCCTGGCGCTGCCCTGCCAACCTTCAATGGAAGGCTTGCCGATCGGCATGCAACTGATTGGCGCCTATGGCGCGGACGAGTTGCTGCTGGACCTGGGCGCCGCCTACGAAGCGCTTGCCCCCTGGGGTGGGCGTTGGCCTGCGTTGACCCAATAACTACTGAGCGCTTCAAAACGTATGGCTGCAGGATTTCTCAATCCCTCGCCCCACACCTGTCCCCAAGGACGGGGATGAGCGCCGATCAAATTGCTATCGTGTATTTCGAGAAGATCAATAAACCGCATTCAATTTCTGGAGACTCCTCATGAAAAGACGTCATTTCATTCAGGCTGCAGGGCTTGCCTCCGCTGTTCTCGGCGCACCCAGCGTGTTTGCGCAAAGCTGGCCCAGCGGCCCCATCCGCATTGTTGTCGGCTTCCCGCCGGGCGGTGGCGCCGACGCGCTGGCCCGCGTGGTGGCGCAAAAACTCGGTGTGTTGTGGAACCAGCCGGTGGTCATCGAAAACCGGGCCGGCGCCTCTGGCACATTGGCTGCCGAGTATGTGGCGCAGCAGCCGAGCGACGGCAGCACACTGCTGCTGACGACCATCAACAGCCATGCGCTGGCACCGGCCGTGTTCCCCAAGTTGCGTTACCACGCCGAGCGCGACTTCGTGCCGGTCGCGCTGCTGGGCCTGACGCCCAACCTGCTGATCGCCTCCCCCGCGCAGGGCGCCAAGACCGTGAAAGACATTGTGGCCCTGTGCAAGGCGCAGCCGGGCAGGGTTACTTTTGGCTCCGCTGGTCCGGGCACGGCCCAGCATTTCGCGCTGGAACTGTTCAAGCTGCGCGCCAAAATCGACGCCCTGCATGTGCCTTACAAAGGCAGTGGGCCTCTGCTGACCGATCTGATTGGTGGCCAGATTCAGTACAGCTTCGAAACCATGGCCGCAGCCACACCGCATGTGAACAGCGGCCGCGTCATCGCTATCGCGCAAACGCGCGGCAAACGCGTCAAGGCCTACCCGAACGTGCCGACCATGCAGGAGCAGGGCTTTGACAAGTTTGAGACCATGAACTGGTATGGCATCTCCGGGCCGGGGAAGCTGCCGGCGACCATCGCCCGCAAGATGAACCAGGACATCAATGCCGTGCTGGCGATGGTCGACGTGCAGGAGAAATTCGATACCTTTGGCGTCGAAGACGGCGGCGGCTCCGCCGAGAAATTTGCGCAGCTGGTGCAGACCGAACTGACCAAGTGGGCCAAGGTGGCCAAGGAAGCCAAGGTCACCGTCAACGGCTGACCGGGACTTTGGCGCGGCGTGCGGGTCAGGCCGTGAAGGCCACGCGCGCTTCGCCAATGCTGTCGAAGCTGGCGACCACCGTGTCGCCCGACTGCGCGTGCAGGATGCCGCACCAGGTGCCGGTCGTCACCACGCTGCCGGCGCGCAAGACCTGGCCGCCACGCGTGGCATGGCGCAGCCAGGCGGGCAACACATACGCCGGGTCACTCATCGAGTGGGCGCCGCGAAAGACCTGGGCCGGCGCATCGCCGATTTTCACCCGGCACAGCTGGGCATCCCAGTCATGCGTCGCGTCAAACGCCACCCAGTCGCCCAGCACCAGCGCGCCGTGTGACTGCAGGTCGGCCAGCTTGAGGAGTGCCGGCGCCTCAAGGCCCTGCAACCAGCGCGAGTCAACAATTTCGATGGACACGGTCATCGCATCAATCAGACGGGAGGCGCTGTCACGGTCCAGTGAGGTTGCGCCTTGCGCGTCCACGTCCACACCCAGACGCAGCGCGATCTCGGCCTCGATGCCACGCATTGCAAACGGCCAGGCGCTGACCGCCGGGCTGCGCCAGATGCCGTCGGGCGGCAGCGGCGCATGTGTCAGGAGGGCCTCGCGCGAAGGTCCGCCTGACTTCCAGTGGCGCGGCGTTTCCTGCTTGAACCACTGCAGGCGTTCCGCCACGCCTTGCTGCACTTCATAGGCCAGTTCGACGCTGGTCACACCCTGTGCGGCTTGTGCGATATCGGCGGAGTGCTGATGGATTCGCGCCTGGACAAGCGCCTCGACGGCGGACTGGAGGGGGGCGGGGTTCATGCAGAGAGGTCTTTCCTGAAAGCGATGGCTATGCTGCGATTTTCGAGGCAGGGCTGCGCGTGGACAAGCCCTCTTTGCGTCGTGACTTTAGTGACTTCAGCAAGCACAATCGTTTCGAGGCCAGGTTCCAGCGCGCTGCCAGCAACCGGCGTATCTACATGCTACAAAATTAATAGCTGTTTGCGCTTGCTGGCTATGGGCTGAGCGCCAATCTGACTACGAACCCCGGCCCAGGATCGGAAACAGCTTGAGCAGCCCGCCGGTCATCACCTCGATCGCCAGCGCGGCGAGAATCAGGCCCATCAGGCGAGTCATCACATTGATGCCGGTTTTGCCCAGCACCCGCGCAATCGGGTCGGCCAATGCAAAACACACCGCCGTCGCCAGGCCGATCACCACGCCGTAACCAACCAGCGTCGCCAGTTGCAAAAAGTTCTGCGCCTTTTCGGCGTAAATCACCACGGTGGACATGGTGGCCGGGCCGGTCAGCAGCGGAATGGTCAGCGGCACCACGGCGATGCTGGCGCCCATCGCGGCTTTCTCGGCGCCATCCTCGAACTCATTGGTCTGGGCCTTGGCTTCGGCCGGTTGCGCGTTGAGCATGTTCATTGAGCTGATCAGGAGCAGCATGCCGCCGCCGACCTGGAAGCTGGCCAGCGAGATGCTGAAAAATTCAAGAATCTGCAGGCCCAGCAGCGCACTGGTGGCAATCACCAGGAAGGCGCTGAACGCGGCGGTGACGATGGTGCGGCGCCGCTGCTCAGGCGAGAAGTCGCG
>JAZKGR010000174.1:0-33460 GCA_040385775.1 Pseudomonadota bacterium | reverse complement strand
GGTGTGTCAATCATCAGGTTGCGCAGACCTTCGATGCCGCGGGAAGCTTCCGGCAAGCGCAGCACCAGGTTAAATCGGCGGCTGCCTTCCACGATTTGCGTGACTTTTTCGCCGTCGATCAGCACCTGCAGCTCCTGCAGCAGTTTGGCTGGCGGCAGGCCCAGGCCCAACGCGCGGTCATAGTCCACCTGGATCTTGATCTGCGGCGTCAATACCTGCTTTTCGACTTCGAGGTCGACCACGCCCTGGATGCCCGCGAGTTTTTGCCGCAGCGCTTCGGCCTGCGTGCGCAGGGTGTCCAGGTCATCGCCAAAAATCTTGATCGCGATCTGCGAACGCACGCCCGACAACATGTGGTCGATGCGGTGGCTGATAGGCTGGCCGATCCCGATAGCCGCTGGCAGAGTAGAGATTCGGCTGCGAATGTCGGCGTAAATCTCTTCCACGCTGCGGTCGCTGCGCTTGAGCTTTAGGTCGAGTTCCGACACATGCACACCCTCGGCGTGTTCATCAAGCTCGGCCCGGCCCGAGCGGCGGCCCACATGCTCCACCTCGGGCACATCCACCAGGGCTTTTTCGGCAATGCTGCCGATACGGGCCGATTCGGTGAGCGTTGTGCCGGGGTTCAGGCGCAGGCCAACCAGCGCCACGCCTTCGTTGAAAGGCGGCAAAAAGGTGGTTGGGAAAAACGGCACAGCCGCCATGGCCAGTACGGCCGCTGCAGCGCCGGCCAGAACCCAAGCGCGGGGTGCCTGCAGCACGCGGTTCAATGCACCGGAGTAGCGTGTCTTGACCCAGGTCTGCACCTTGGTATCGCCGTGCTCCAGACCCTTGATCTTGGGCAGCAGGTAGTAGGACATCACCGGCGTGAGCGTGACCGACACCACCATGGATGCGAGCAATGACACGATGTAGGCAATCGCCAGCGGCTGCATCAACCTGCCCTCAATGCCGGGCAGGAAAAACAGCGGCAGCAGCACCAGCACGATGATGACTGTGGCGATCAGAATGCCGGATCGCACCTCCAGCGTGGCTTTGGCAATCAACTCCAGCGGCCCCAGGCGTCCGTGAGGGTGGGCGGCGCGGTCCATTTTCAGCCGACGCAACACGTTTTCCACACCGACCACCGCATCGTCCACCAGCCCGCCGATGGCAATCGTGAGGCCACCCAGTGTCATGGTGTTGATCGACAGGTCGAAGTAACGAAACACCAGCACCGTGATCATCACCGACACCGGTATCGCCGTCAGTGAAATTAACGTGGTGCGGATGTTGAGCAAGAAGAAGTACAACACCACCGCCACCACCGCGGCCGCTGCGAGCAACTTGCCGCGCAAGGTGTCCACCGAGGTTTCGATGAAGTTCGCTTGGCGCATGGTGACCTTGGGCTCACCCATGCCCGGCGGCATGCCCTTTTTCAGCTCCTCGATAGCGGCCTCGACTTTTTCCGTCAGGGCGACGGTATCAGCATCGGGTTGTTTCTGGATGCCCAGAATCACGGCGGGTTGGCCGTTGAGTCCCGCATCGCCGCGCTTGATGGCCGGCGCAAACGTGACCTTGGCGACCTGGTTGAGCTGGATCGGTCTGCCGTTTTGAAAAGCAACCGGCAGCCGCTCCAGGTCTTGCAAGCGCGTGGTTCGGCCGATGTTGCGGATCAGGTACTCACGGGAGTTAAGCTCCAGAAAACCGCCACTCGAGTTACCCGAGAAACCCTTGAGGGCCGCTTCAATGCTTTCCAGGTCAATCTTCAGCGCCGCCATCAGCGCCGTGTCAGGCTGCACCTGGTACTGGCGCACCTCACCACCAATCGGCACCACCTGGGCAACGCCGGGCAAGGTCAGCAGGCGCGGGCGCATCACGAAATCGGCGTATTCGCGCACCGCCATCGGGCTGATCTTGCTGGTATCAATCGGCAGCGCGAGCAGCATGATCTCGCCCATGACGGAGCTGATGGGGCCCATGCCGACATGTGTCACGCCCTGGGGCAACTGTTCGCGCACCAGTTGCAAGCGCTCGCCCACCATCTGGCGGGCGCGGTAGATGTCGGTCTTCCAGTTGAAGGTGACATACACAAAGGACAGACCGACGCTGGAGGTCGAACGTATGCTTTCCACGCCCGGTATGCCGCCCATGGCGATTTCCAGCGGAGCGGTGATCAGTTGCTCGACTTCTTCGGGCGCCATGCCGCCGGCCTCAGCCTGCAGCGTGACCGTGGGTTTGTTCAGGTCCGGGAAAACGTCGACTGGCATCTTCACCAGCGTCAGCGCACCAACCAGCAGCAGCACGACCGACAGCACCACCACCATCAGGCGGTTGGCGAGGGAGGCGTGTATGAGTTTTTCAAACATGTTGTCTGGCCCTGCTTCAGCGAACCTGGTTGACCAGGGGTGCGCCTTGCGTCACCACCCGGTCACCGGTTTTCAGGCCATCCACAATCGCGGCGGTGCTGCCGTCAAGCGGCACCTGTCGCACGGTCCGCGGCTGGAACACCTCGGCGCCGGTATGCAGCCAAACCATGTCCTGGTTGCTGGTGTTCTTGACCACGGCACCGATGGGCACTGCAAAGCCCTTGACCTGGCTTTTCGTCTGCACCGTCACTTTGACCGGCTGGTTGATGGACAGCGGCAGAGCATTTTTTCCGGGCATGGTGCGGAACACCAGAGGAATCGCACCTTCGCGCAGGCTGCTGCCGGCACCAACAAACTGCAAGGGCACGCTGGTACCGGGTGCCCCGCTGGCGCTGGCCGACGCGATGTTGGCCGGCAGCCCGGCATCAAAAGCACTGGCTTCCACACTCATGCGTGACGGATCCACAATTTCGAACAGCACTTCGCGACCTTCGACCACCTGGCCGGCCACCACGTTGGCGGCGGCAATCACACCCGAAACGGGGGCCACCAAGGCCTCGGTGGCCGACACGCTGCCCGCGACCGCTGCAGCACGCTGCTGCAGGCTGACCACGTCTGACCGGGCGGCTTCGATGTCTTTCTGCGGCACAGTGCCTTCGAGTTGCTGCAGACGCTCCACGCGCCGGCGGGCAAGGGTAAGGCTGGCATTGAGTTCGGCGCTTTGCGCCTGCTGGTTGGCGCGGTCTATCGCGCTGCTGGAGGCGCGCACCACGGCCAGCACCTCGCCCTTGCGTACCACCTGCCCGAGTTGCGGCAGGCCGCGTGGGCCGGCTTCGATGCGCCCGGCCTGAGTCGGTTGGACCTTGCCCCCGGCGTTGCTGTCCAGTACCACCCGGCCCGTCAATTCAACGGTGGTTGGCAGGGCTGCTTCTTCAACGCTGATGGTGCGTACGCCGAGCTGCCGCTGACTGGCTTTGGGCAGAAAAACGTCACCGTCGGCTAAGCGCCGCGGCGCGTTGCCCCCTGCGGCAGGAGCGGACTCGTCACCGTGGTCGTGGCCCGGTCCCGCCTGAGCGTCCAGGGTAGCTGTTGCGCCCAGACCCAGGACGCAGGCGGCCATCAAGATGCCGGCCAGGCTTTTACGCCGGCGATTTCGCCATGCCACGCCGACCACCGCCGCCAGCACCAGAGCAACGCCCGCAGACGCTGCCCAGCGCAGCCAGGGTTTCGTCGCGCCGGCGTGATCGTCTTCCGCATGCGGGTCGGTGATGACCAGGTCGCCGGCCAGCAGGTCGGTATCTTTGCCTGCGGCGACGACAAAATTGACTGCCAGCGTTCCCGGCTGGCCCAGAACGTCATGTTTAAAGCTGTAGCTGCCGTCCGGCTGAGGCGCGGCAGTCCCTTTGGCTGCACCGGCCTCGACCTCAATCTTTGCATCGGTCACCGGCTCGTTGCTGGCGTAGCGGTCCAGGTAAATTTTCATCTCCTTGTTTTCGACGATGCCGACCAGCTCGAACAGGTCGGAGTGGCTGGTAATACGGGGTGAGGTGACTGCGCCGGCCGCCGCTGGCGCCTCGGCGCCGTGGTCTCCCGCCGCCCAGACCGGAGCGAACAAACTAGATGCTATGAAAATAATAGCTGCTAGCGCTTTCTGGACATGGGCTAGAGGCGTATTG
Source organism: Pseudomonadota bacterium (assembly GCA_040385775.1). Taxonomy (GTDB): domain Bacteria; phylum Pseudomonadota; class Gammaproteobacteria; order Burkholderiales; family Burkholderiaceae_C; genus Polaromonas. The sequence continues at coordinate 29,436 of JAZKGR010000174.1, read as the reverse complement.
GGCATGTAAATGGGGTTCATGGGAGCAGTCCAAGGGCTTGGTTCAATTGGGAAATGGCACGCTGAAGGCCCACACGGGCGCGCGCCAGGGACAGATCGGCTTCAAACTTTTCGCTGTCGGCGCGCAGCCGCGTCGGCAGGTCGGACTCACCAAGGCGGTAGGCCTTGGCCACCAGGGCTTGCACCTCGGTGCTAAGGCGTGCGCGTTCGGCCATGCTGGCCTGTGTGCGGCGGGCTGCGTCGAGCTCGGCCAGTGCCGTTGCCAGTTCGGTCTGCACCTGGCGTTGGGCGGCGTCCAGTTCGGCCTGCGCAGCGTCAAGCTCTGCGCGTGCCGCAGCGATGCGCGGGGCATTGCGGTTGTCCGTGCCGAAGGGAATTTTTATCGCCAGACGCACGCTGTTCTCGCTTGCAGCGCCAAAGGCCGAGCGCTCCCGCGTGATTCCGACGCCGATTGACATGGGGTCGCGCTTGTCGGTTTCGCTCAGCTCCAGCGTTGCTTGCGCCGCCTGGACCCGCGTCTGTGCGGCCTGTAATGCAGGGTGTTCCGGACTCAGGACGGGGTTGGCGTACGGCTGCGTTTCATCCAGCAGCGGCACCCCTGCCAGGCCGGTCAGGGCTAGCCACTGGTTTTGCAGGCGGGCCAGTGCCTGCTGCGCCTGGTCCCGTCCGCTGGTGGCCTGCTGGACCAATGACTGCGCCTGCAAGCCGTCTACGCGGGCGCTGTCACCGGCTTTCACGCGGCGCTCCACATCCTGCGCCAACGTCAGCGCTTCGCTGTGTTTGCGTTCGGCCAAGTCGCGTTCGGTACGTGCCACGGCTACGCTGGCGGCTGCTTCGCGCACCTCCGCTGCCAGTTTCAGCCGCGCTACCTGTAGCTGAGGATCAAAGCCTACACGCAGAGCTGCCAGCTCACGCTGCGCGGCGCCACGCACGCCCGGGCTCCAGATCGGCAGGTCGAGCTCGGCTTCGTATTCCCGTAAGCCGCCGTTGTTGTTGAAGCGGTCGCTGCGCTGGGCCAGCAAGGCGCTGGGAGAGCCGTTAATCCACGACGATGCCGCGCGCTCCCTGGCCTGCAATTGGGCGCGGCGGCTGTTTGCGCTGCGGGCCGCCGGGCTCAGGGCCCAGGCCGCGTCCACCGCCTCCCGCAGGGTGGTGCCGCCGGTGGGCGCTGCGGCTCCAGCTAAAGATGGTGGGGGTCGCGGCGGCGCAGTCTGAGCACTGGCAAGCGTAAGCGCGGCCGGCAGCAACAGTGATGCGCAGGCAAGCCGCGACAACCGGAAAGAGGAAAAATCAAGCAAGAGCGTTCTCCGAAGCAAATCAAGACTTCGGCGAACCTTTGCACTCAGGCACTGGAAAAAGAAAGACTTTTGAAGCGCCCGTCAGGTCAAAGGTTCACCACCGATGAGGTGGCGGTGCTCCATTTGGGGCGTTCGATGCTGTTGGGATGTTCGTGGCTGACCCAGAAGGTCGGCGCTGGCAGCGCGGCGCCAACGACTGCGTCATTGAAACGCAGGCCAAGCGTAGCCAGAATGTCAGCGGCATGGCCGCAGTGGCTTTCCGCGTGAATGCGGTCACGTTCCGTGTCGAAGCTTGCCCCGGAGTCATCCGCAACGACAAGTTGGGCCGCTATATGACTCCGGTCCTGCGCAGCATCGGCTGCCGAGTGTGCATAGGCGCCACCTGACAGTAGCGCCAACCAGACAATCAGGAAGTGACAGACAAAGCGTTTCACGGACCGTATGCTAACACCCGCGAAAGCCCCCGCGCAGGGCAAGGATGAGCTCGGGACTTCGAAGAAATCGCCCAATTCGACAAATATTTGGCAAAGCATCCGCACGAAAGCGCCAAAAAACAGATCTCCAGTAAGCCTGAGTTCAGGAGGTCAACGGATGACAGTCATGCCGGAAAGTAGCTCAAATGGCCCGGTATGGCATGCATGGGCCGCTCATCAGCTCCTTGCCCACGAAGACACGCGCTGCATCAATGCCCTCTGATCGAAAGGATTGCGGGGCTTCGCCGATAAAACACGCCTAAGTGCCGTATCGTACAAGTGTTAGGGCAAAAAATGTTACCGCGAGCGTTTGGATGGACCTCGTTTGCGCGTCGCACTTTCTTTCTTCTGTTTATGTTTTTTTCTGTCACGCCAGCGCAAATAGCCAAGAAATGCGTAAAGCGATAAAACAGTTGCGCCTCCCAACAAAAAGTATGTGGTCAGCTCCCCCTGAGGTACACCAGACAAATCGTGGAATCTACTAAACATTTCGAGGCCTTCAAGCAAAAAAGTTGGTCAATCCGCGTTCATTTGATGCAAAGCTGACGGACCGGATCGTTCCCTAGCGGCTACGGTCTGCGGGCATTACTCGCGGCTCCATTGGTCTTGTGCAATCAGTGACGTTGATATACACAGGGCTCCCGGTGGTCCACCTCGTTGCAGAGGGAACAGGTACAACGGCTTTCCTCGGACGATTGAGAAAGCGGTAGGAGACAACTGCAAACGTAGATGCCTTAAGTTCCGCAACGCGTGGGTCTTTACGGCAATCGCGAAAAGGCTCCTTTATCAAGCTATCGGCTGAACCAATTTCTAATACCGTGCCTGGGCGCCAACCTGCATCCCAGTCATACTTGCCTTCATAAATGGTCTCACAACCGCTTATGACTACTAAAATAGGGGCCAGCAGGAGATGTGTAAGTAGCAGCTTCATTCGGCATACACCCGTTTGACTTCTTCCTCCACGAGGGCCTTGAGTTGCTCATGGCCGAAGTCCTTCAACGGTCGCCCATTGACAAAGAAACCAGGCGTCTTTGTGACTTGCAGAGTGCTGGCGTCCGCCATATCCTGGTCAAGCACAGCTTGGGCTTCCGGTGAACCGGCGTCTTGTTTAGCCTTCGCGGCATCCAGGCTGGTTCCCTTCAAAAAGGTCCATATCCGCTCCGGATTCGGATTGTCATGCGCGGCCCAGGCGTCCTGGGAATTCAGTACCACTTCCGTCACCGGAAAAAACAGCTTCTGCTTATGCGCGGCGATGAGGATTTTTGCGGCGACATCAGAGCCTTTGTGGAAAGGAACGAGGCGTACCACGAGCTGCACTTTTCCTTGGTGGCTGTCGACGATGCGCTTGACGAGGGGATAGAAGGCTCTGCAGGTTTCGCAGGCTGGATCAAAAAACTCGACGATGCGGACCTTGGCCTCTGGGGGGCCGTAGGTAGGCGCGTGCGAGCGATTGAAAACGGAACTATTCTCTTGCGCAAGGCGGGCCGCCGTCTCGGATTTTTTGTTGAAGTGCCCGTATATGCCAAACGCAAATCCGAGCAGGACGACGATCCCGCAAAGAATGATGGTGAGCTGTTTGTTGGTCATTGTTTAGTGTCTTTCTTCGCTGCCAGCAGGAGCAGCACGATGATGGAAAAGGCGATAAGCGACAAAAGCGGGATGGTGATGAAGCCGACCAATTCCAGCTTTTGTGCCGAGCAAGATACACCTTTGCCGCAGGGCTGCAGGGTCGCCGGGATGAACCCGCCGTAGAGTAGGCAGTGGTAGAAGGCGACAAGCCAGCCGGCGATTGCCAGCGGAAAGGCGTACTTCACGCTGCTGGCATCCTGCGTGTAGGCGCCTGCACCAAGTATCAGAACCAGCGGAAACATGGCGATGCGCTGGTACCAACAGAGCACGCAGGGCTCCAAGTCCATGACTTCGCTGAAAAACAGTGCACCTAGCGTGGAGACGAGGGCCACCAGCCAGCTCACTGTCAGCAATGTCCATTGCCGCTCTGAGGTAAGGGATGAAGCCGTCATGCAGGTTTCTCCGCCGGCTTGTGACTCCATGATGCGAAGACCACGAGCGCTGCGCCGCAGACGATACCCATGTCCGCGAAGTTAAAGGCCGGCCAGTGCCAACCCCATGCATGGAAATCGAGAAAGTCCACAACATAGCCACGCAAGGCGCGGTCCAGACCGTTGCTCAGCGCGCCACCGAGAACCATCGCGTACCCCACAAGCTCAAGCTTTGGGAGCGGCTTTCGCAACATAACGACCAGCCAGACAGACACGACCAGTGCGATACCGCCAAAGAAGAAGCGCTGCCAACCGCCCGCGTCCGCCAGGAAGCTGAAAGCGGCGCCGTAGTTCCAGACATGCACCAGATTAAAGTTGCCCGTAACGAATTGACTCCACCCGTAAGGAGTGTGTTCATGGACCCAGTACTTGGAGGCTTGATCCGTCAAAAGCAGTAATAGAGCGATCCAGTAGCCCGCCAAGCGCGGACTGATCGAATTTTGGAGCGGGTCGACCGGGAAAGGCGCGTTGATATTGGGCATAGGTCCAGTTCGAAAATTCATGCAGAGGCTGCGGCGACCCGGCTGCGTATTAATCATTCGACGCTCGCGCAGCACGGGCGGACAGTCCCTTTGCATTACGGAGCCAAGCTGCTCAAGTTGACGGCCAGAAAAACTGGCACGATGTGAAGATCGCGACCGGCCCCGTACGGCGCCGCGCAGACAAATCTAACCGCAAGCTCCACGGCTTATTTCGCCCTTTATCTTAGCCTTGTTGATTTGGCTATGGAGTTTTCCGCCTAAGAATTTGTAAGGTATCCGGGCGGCCGATCAAACTCCGCGACGCGCTCTCCTAAAAGGGTCCACCTCTGGAATTCGCTCTCCGCGAGATATCAGAAATCATGGCCGCTCCGCTACAGCCTCAATTCGCCCTCAGCCTCACGCAGGCTCTGATCCTCGATCTGGATCGTCGCATGCGTCAGACCGAAGCCGACCTTCATTGCGTCATTTGCACTCAGTAGCGTGGCCCGCGCCTGGTTTATGTCAGCCAAGACGAGGTGGCAACTCATGGCGTCAATACCGGACGTTATCGTCCAAACATGAAGATCGTGGACAGCCGTTACGCCGGGAATGTCCAGCAACTTTCTCTCTAGTAGTGAGATATCGACTTCGGGCGGTGTGCCTTCCATGAGGATGTGGATTGCCTGCTTCAACAATATCCACGTGCGCGGAATAATAAAAAGGCCGATGGCGGCGCCGATGATCGGATCGGCCAACGTCCAGCCGGTGACCATGACGACGCCTGCGGCTACGATGACGCCCAGCGAGCCCAACATGTCGCTGAGCACCTCGAAGTAAGCACCCTTGACATTCAGGCTCTCTGAAGATCCGGCGGACAGGAGTTTCATGCTGATCAGATTCACCGTGAGGCCGACCAGCGCCACCGCCAGCATAGGGCCACCCAGAATTTCCGGGGGGTTTTGAAAGCGCTTGTACGCCTCATAGAAGATATAGATCGTCAACAGCAGGAGAACTACCGCGTTCGTCAGCGCCGAAAGAACCTCCATGCGAACGTAGCCATATGTCTTCTGTGGCGTTGCGGGGCGCTCCGCAAAACGGATAGCGATTAGCGCCAGTGCAAGACCGCCCGCGTCGGTCAGCATATGCGCAGCGTCGGCTAGAAGCGCGAGGCTACCCGTCCAAAGGCCACCGACTACCTCGACCGCCATGAAAGTAGTCGTAAGAGCAAGAGCGACTACAAGCTTGCTCTTATGTCGCCCTGCAGCGGTCCCGGACGCAGCACTTGCCGCGTGTGAATGTCCTGAGCCCAAGGTCAACTCCCCATTTTGTAATGAATGCCGGCGCTGCGAAAGCCCCCAGGGGGACAAGCGTAGCCTTGCTTAGTCGAAAAGCCGTCCGAGGAAGGAGCCGTGCCCGCGGCCTCGACCGTGTCCCCCGTCATGCCCCGAACGATGGCCTCCATCGTAATAGCCTCGAGGCGGATAAGGCTGGGGCGCGGATTGCGGCGTCTGCGCCCCGCGAACCTCTTCGCTCGCGTTGCGCTCGATGATTTTATCGAGTTCGCCCCGATCAAGCCACACGCCCCGACATTTAGGACAGTAGTCAATCTCAATGCCCTGGCGTTCGCTCATTACCAAATCAACTTTGCATGTTGGACAAAGAAGCCCATGCCCCTGGCCCTTGGCACTTGTGTTTGCGATGTCTTCCATTTCTTTCTCCAGAGGTTTTTAGATGAACACTATGTCCCGTTCCCAGGCCCGTCATCGCGCGATTGCGTACCAGATTGAATGTAGCTTAATGGCTATTGATCAATTGCATCTTGGCCCCGCGACGTTTTGTAGTCCGTAGCCTACGAAGACACACTTTTGAGCTACCAAGTATTTGCTGTCGCGCCTACAGCATGGCTCACTGTTCGAAGTAACCTGAGGTTTTCAACCAAATGGAGATCAGTATGCCCACCCAACCCACCGCCCAACCCGGCTCCCATCACCCTCACGAGGGCCATGTGCCCGGCGACCTCGATCAGCACGGTCACCGGGACAAGGGTGCGCCTCCATTGGTTGAGCAGCCAGGAGTGCATCATCCGCATGATGGTCATAAGCCGGGAGATCTTGACCCGCACGGCCATCGCGATACTGGCGGCAAAAAATAGTCCATGCCGCCAAGCTGCAAGACAACAACCTTGCAGCTGGACATTTCGTAAAGGGGCTGGCATTACCAGCCCTTTTCATGTCCAGGAGAACAGAGGGGCGGCAGCATCACATCATTGCGGGAGTCATTCAATACACTCTTGGGCCGCTGCTGAAGCACCCGAAACCAGTTTTGTAGTGGCGTTGGCGCGTCCACATAGGAAGGGCGGAAGGTACCGATTTTTTGCGTAGGTTGGTTAACTGTCTCTATCATCCACTATCTATCGGCTCGCGCCCCAAAGCGTGTCATTCAAAACAGCGTGCGCTTGCTTGCTCGCATGACCCAGACCCTCAGTGCAACCTCTGCCTGCTGAGAATATTCGCCTGCGGGGTGACCCATACGAGTTGAATGGCGTGCGTCTGTTTCCAGAGCTTCACAAAATCACGGCCTTCCGCTATAGCTCGCCTGCAGGTGGGCAGCGCATTGGTGGTGTCCTCACCGTGCGGGCGCTGCTAGAATTCACCGCATATTGAGGGCCAGGAGTCTGGGCCACGACGATATGCCGATCCGACTGCAGAGGAGAAATTCATGGACCGCAACATCCCGACTGTAGAAGTATCCGCGCCCTCGGTCGTCCAGACTTCGCCGGTACAAGACTCCCTAGAAACCGGAGCCATCGTGCTTAGGCCTGAGCAGGTGCCGCAAGCCGAACAGGCATTAGCCGCGTTGGACTTTGCGGCCGTTCCATCCGGCGAGATCATCAAGATCGGACTCGGTGCGGAACAGGCGCTGCAAAAGACGCTTGACGGCTTTCTCGCGCGGCTAGACAAGAAAACGGCGTCCAAGGTGTTCGCCCTCTTCGGACGCCTGGAAAAGGGTGTTGATGACGCCAAACTGCCTGAAATCCTGGAGAAGATACAGACCGGCGAGGATCCGGGGTTCTTCGCCCGCCTGTTCGCCAAGCTCACCGGCCGCAAACCCGAAGAAGCCTTTCGCGAGTTCATGCAGGAAGTTGGCGACTTGATTGCCAGCCGGACGCAAACGCTGGCTGACGAGATGGGCCGGCTGGAGGGCGAACTGTCCAAGGAAATGACGACGCTGTTTGGCGAATTGCAGGTGCTGGAGACGCTCAAACTATCGTACGGAACGCACTTTGCCAACTTCACCGTCGATGCGGCCGTGGCCCGGGCGTTTCTCGGCAAGGCCCGGCATTACGTGGCGCAGCAGACGGCGGCAGCCGACCCCGCCGACGTGTCCGCCCAGGCGCGGCTGCGTGAGTTGCAGGACAAACTCCGGTTGCTGGAAAGCCGTGCCCTCGCGCTTGAAGGCACCTATACGCGCCTTCCGGCCGACCAAATGGTGATCCAGCAGATCGAGGCTGCCGGCATCGCCACACTGCAGGAGACGGCCACCACGGTCTCCTCGCGGTTCGCGTCGATCAAGATGACCTTGCTCTCCATCCACGGCGCGTTTGCCGTCAAGTCGGTGCAACAGATCGCCGAGCGCCAGGCACGCCTTGATCAGCAATTGACGCAACTTCGCGGTCAGGCCACCAGGGACGTGGCTGTCGCCGCAGCAAAAGCTCCCGGCGACAACCGGGTCGCGCAGGCGCAGCAAATCGCCGCGATCATCACCCAGACCCGCGAGATCCACGAGCTGGTGGAAGCCGCGAAGCAGGAAACTGAAGCGAAGTTTGAGACGGCGCGGCAGATGTTCGAGAAGTCGCGCGCCGAACTCGCTGCGCTGCGCCAGGCATAACAAGGACCCCGGAGAAGCCATGCTCACATTGACCCTTGACAAGCCCGGCGCCGCACCGGCCCGCAAACTGCAGCTCTCACTCAACAAGGGCGCTGCGTTCAAGGTAACCGTCGCATGGCAGTGCGACGCCAGCCACCAGGACGACATCGACATCCACGCACTCGAGGCACGCAACGGCGGCAACGGCGCGAAGGTTTCGGCACTGGAAGAGATCCTGTCCACCTACAACACAACGAAGATGAGCCCGAAAACGGGCGTGCTTCCGACGGCGGCGGACGGCTCCTTCGCCACGCCCTCGGGTGGACTGCAGCATTCCGGCGACGTCCGGGTGCAGGGCAACACCGAAACCATCGTCATTGATGGCTCGAAACTCCCAGCGGGCGTGAACGAGATCCCCCTGTTTGCCACCGTCCACAAGGCCGAGCACGGACAGGGACACGTTGAAGGCGCCGAATCAGAAGACGAAGCTGCATTTGCCGACATTGAGGTCTGCACCGTCACCATCGCCGACGAAGGCGGGCGCGAGCTCGGCGCTTACCAGTTGTCCAAGGAGTTTGGCGAATTCAACGTGGTGCAGCTCGGCAGCATCATGCATAGCGACAATGGCTGGGAGTACGCTCCTGTCGGCCGCGGCTTCACGGGTACGTTCAACGACGTTCTGGGCCACTTCTCCTGAGACCAGCCATGCCGCCCGCGAAGGACAAGTTGCGCCCGACGGTCATCGGCTCCGAGGGCGCCTCCCCGCGCGGCCCTGGCGGTGCCGTCCAGCCACCAAAGGATGGGCCTGCTCGTCGTGCACCGGCGGTCAAGCCGGTGATTCGGCAGCCAACGGCCATGCCTGGCACTGAACGGAGGCGGATTGAAGTGTCAGTGCGGGATCTGCAAGCGTTGTCGCCGGGCGCTAAGACCATGTTGTATGAACGGGCGCGAGCGCTGGTCGGCGCATTCGTCCTCGACCGGGCCGCGCAGCGCAAGGCGATCCTGTGGGGTCATGACTTGCAGCAGACCCACGGCGGCCTCGTCACCGAGATGCTGGACCTTGCGCGCAGCCCTGTGCTGCGCCAGGTGGACGGTTACCTCGCGCGAATGATGGACATCCTGGGATCGATTGACCTGATGGCCGTGTGCGGACATGGTGGCGATAGCGTAATGGGCCGCCTGTTTCAGGGCATCAACAGCCGGATCGACACACCGAGTGAACTTGCCAGGGCCCAAGCCGAGCTGGAGCAGTTGCTGACGCTCGTGGCTGCGGCGCTGGACCCACTGCTGGACCTCAAGGACCGGCTGCTGCGTCTTTCCAACTCGATGCAGGGGACTGCCGAACAAGTCGAGGCCTCGGCCATCGGCGCCCTGTTTCTGTCGGAGCGCCTTCGTCAGAACGATACAGCACTGGCGCAGCGATTTGCCGAGCGCAGCATGAGTCTCACCCAAACCCTGGCGCAGATGCGGCAAACCGGCTCTACACAGGAATTACAGATTGAGCAGCCGATGCGTATCATCGGCGCTATCCAGAACGTGGCGCTGGTCGTTATGCCGGCGTTCATCGGCAGTATTGCGTCCATCGCCACCCTAGGCGCCAGGAAGACCACGATCTCGCCGACCGAAGCTGGTGAGCTGGCCTATCGGCTGCGGGACATTATCAGCCAGTTGAAAACCTGAATCAGGAGCACACATGAACAGCAAACTCACATTGAATCTGGACAAGGCAGCCACCGCGCTGCGACTCGCGCTCGACAAAGCTGGCGTGGTGGCGAACGTGAGGGCGGAAACTGCCGCGATCATCGACGTCTCTGGGTCCTTCGAGCACGAGCACGAAGAGGGAACAACCAGCATCCTGATTGAGCGACTCGTACCTTACTGCATGGTGCTCGACCCTGACCACAAAATGGACGTCTTCACATTTAGCGCAGGCGAGCGCAACGCCTACTATGTAGGAGCGGTGGAGCCGAACGACGCTCATGGTTACGTTACTCGCAACATCATCGATCGAGTTCCGGGCTGGAATGGTGGAACAACCTACAGCTTTGTGCTCGAACGCGCGCTTGAGCACTTCGGCTGGAAGACTTGCGACGAGGTGCACCGGTCTACGCAGGGTGCCGGCTTCCTCAGCCGATTGTTCGGGTGGTCGTCGACTGGGCAGGCGCACGATCACGGCGCTCCACATACACACGAAAAGAGACGCTCACTCGTACTCTTCATCACCGACGGTGAAAACACCGCCGGCGATGAGACGCGAACCATGCGCGTCCTGGAGGAATCGCAGCGACGTGGGGACCAGGTCTACTTTCTCTTCATCGGAGCCTGCGAGGACAGGAACGTGAAGTTCGAGTTTGTCCAGCGAATCGCCAGCCGCTTTAAGAATACCGGCCTGGTGGTCATCCGCGACCTGGAGGCCTTTGTCGCGCAGTCCGACGAGGAGCTGAATGCGGCGCTGCTCGGGCCCGAACTCGTGGAATGGTTCAAATCCTGACAGGTAGGTCGCCCGCGCCGTTTGTCTCCTTACTTCAAGCGTAGGAATAGCTGCCGGCGAGCGGCAGCTGTACAGGAGGGTGATCGCCAGGGGCTACGGCTGACGGCAGAGTACTTCAGCCGCCAGCAGCTTTTTCGGGGGGCACAGACTCAGGCGGAACGGCGGTTGAGCAGTTTGATCCAGCAACACGCCGCTCTTCAGCCCTATGGGCACGGACCGAACAGCGTGGTCACATTTCAGTCTGAAATTCTCCTGATGAGCATGCTGCGTTGCAAAAACGGCAAATAAGGGCGTCTGTCCTGCATGAACTTAAAGCCAGCTCGGGTATAAGAATCAATCAATCACTTCAGGCCACCGGTATGACCAGTTCTTTGTGGGGTATATGGGGAGACGTGACTAACCATCTTTTCCGGATGTCCCTGGCTTTCCTATTCACCATGCCGATTGCGTGGAACCGGGAAAATGGCTCGAGAAGCGCGGGCCTCCGAACTTTCCCTATCGTTGCCATGGCCAGCTGCGGCTTCGTGCTACTCGCAATTGAGGTGCTCGGCGAGCGCTCGGTCGGGCAAGCCCGGATTCTGGAGGGCGTCATCACGGGTATAGGTTTTATCGGTGGTGGTGCCATTCTCAAGGCCGGCACAACCACGCACGGTACAGCCACCGCAGCCAGTATCCTCAACACAGGTGTAGTGGGCGCTGCCGTCGGCTTCGGATATTACGACATTGGCTTTGTGCTTGCCCTGGCAAATTTTTTGGTGCTTTTCGGACTCGGAAGGCTCAAAACCGAAGGGAAAGAGGCAGGTGATGGGCCGGACTAATTTCCCTGCTAGTGGGCCTTTCGCGGTCGCATGAATGTCTATTACTTCAGTCACTTTCCGTCTATCACAGCTATCCGATGGTGATGCTTGAAATCCAAAATTAACTTCCATAAGGATTCGAAGTGAAGCGCTTCTTGACTCTTCTTGCTATTGCCCTGATCGGTATCGCACCTGCCATTGTCTTTCGCTTGAGTGGCTGGCGTCCCAATCCCGTGCTGGACATGGCAGTTTTCGGGGTTGCAGTGCTGGCTGCAGGTTTCATGCTTTCGTGGGGTGCCGAGGCCGCCGAAAAACGGATATCTCAAGGTCTCATACTCGCGTTAGTTGCGCTGGTCACGGTGCTGCCTGAATACGCTGTAGACATGTACTACGCCTATCAGGCCGGCAAGGCGCCAGAGTCCAACTATGTCCAATACGCGGCGGCCAATATGACCGGCGCTAACCGATTGCTGGTTGGGCTGGCTTGGCCGCTGATGGTTTTTTTACACTGGTGGCGTACTCGTCAGCGGGGTATTGCCCTGGCCACTGTCAACATGGTGGAGATTGGTTTTTTGCTGCTGGCCAGCCTGTACGCATTCGTCATTGTCCTGAAAAACAGCATCGGCTTGCTGGATACAGTTGTCCTCGTCGCCATCTTTGGCGCCTATCTCTGGCAGGCTGGGCGCATGCCCAAGGTCAAGTCAGGTCTTGAAGCGGATGATGAGCCCGGGCCTGCGGCGGCGCTTTCAACGCTGTCCCCTGCCTGGCAATGGGCATGGATGGGCGGTCTGACCGTCATTGCAGCAACCGTCATACTGGCGTCCGCCGAACCATTTGCGGAAGCCATGATCCAGTCTGGAAGAATCTGGGGTATTGATGAGTTTTTGCTTATCCAGTGGCTGGCGCCACTGGCCAGTGAGGCCCCGGCAGTCGTTATCGCCGTTCTATTCGTACTTTCCGGCCGTGCCGAAGGCGGTCTGACCACCATGATCAGCGACAAGATCAACCAGTGGACATTGCTTGTGGGGATGCTGCCCCTGGCAATGAGCTTCGGCGCTGGGACCTGGACGGCCCTTCCGCTGGATGCACGCCAACATGAAGAGTTTTTCCTGACTGCAGCGCAATCCATATTCGGAGTTGCTCTCCTGCTACGGCTGCGTCTGAGCTTGTGGTCGGCCATAGTACTTGCGGCGCTGTTCAGCGTCCAACTGGGTATAGCATTTCTTTACAGGGATGATGCCGTCAGAGCCATCAACTCGTTGACAGTGCTCGGTTGGTTGTACCTGGTTATGGGCGTTGCGCTATTGATCTTTGGGGCACCGAGCGCTTGGCGGGCGGCATGGCAACTCCAGTCCGCCATTGACAAGCAAAGGCTTCCCGCTGCAGCAGCAGCCGGATCTGGCCCAGCAGATGCTGCACCGAAGCCATGAAAGTCGAACAAGTTTTCAGACTGGCCGCATGCGCAGCTCTGTCCGGTATCGCTACGCTGAGCATCGCCGACGAACGCATTATTTACAAGTCAACTCTGTCAGACGGCCGAATCATCTATTCCGATGAACCGGTGCCCAAGGCAAGCCGAAAAGAAAAAATAAGCATTGAACGGCATCCGCCAAATGCGCAAGACGCGGAGGCAGCTCAGAAAGCCCTTTCCATGTCGCGCGCGCAGCTACTTGAAAATGCCGCGGCTCGGTCTGCTCGTCTCAAGCAACTCGACAAGCAGGTCGACGATGCCTACAGTGAACTTAAGAGTGCGGAGTCAGACCTGCAGCAAGGTCAGGAAGTTCAGGAAGGAGAGCGGCAAGGTCGTCGACTTACACCCTCATACTTTCAGCGGCGACAAGCACTTGCCAACGCTGTGCAAAAGGCCCGTCGCCGCCTGGACGGCCTGTTAAACGAACGCGCCTCGCTTCAGTATTGAGACGGCGGAACATGAAACAGGCCGACGCCTTCCCGTGCCGTTCTTTGATATTTTGTCAGAAATGAAAGCGAGTCCTCATCATGAGCGAACCCATCAAATTGCGTCTGGACCTGCCGCTGGTCCTTCCTCATATTGACAATGTTGAGGATCGTTGCGTAGCCCGACTGATCGCCTCCCTTTCCGGCCGACCTGGCATCTCGCAGGCGCATGTTGCACAAGGTCAGGATCATCCTCCGCAACTTTGCATCCACTACATTCCGTCTGTAATTTCACTGACGAGAGTTCGAGAACTGGTAAGCGCGGCAGGTGCTGCGCTAAACGAGCAGTACGCCCATGTCGTCATCAGTGCGCCGCCTCTACATGCGCGCGCCGCACGCCGCATCGCAGAGGCTCTGCGCGACACAACCGGCGTATTTGAAGCTGATGTCTCGGCCTCTGGCACCGTACGCATTGAATATGACAGGCGACAGGTGTCTGCCAGTGACCTGCGGGCAAAGGCCGCCGCGCTGGGTATAGGCAATGACAAAAGAGATCGGGATTTGATTGCTGCGGCGGCTGAGGATAAGCCAAAACCGCATTCACATCCTGGGCATTCCACCAGCGAACAGAACCACAGTCACGAACATCGGGCCGCCGCGCCTGAAACGACTCCTACATCGCCACCGATCACAGCGGCAGATGAGCAACTGCCTTCTCCCGGAGGTGAGCCGCCTCTCGGTGCAGAGGATCATTCTGGACACGATCACAAACACGGCGACACAAGTGACCATGCGGAACATGATCACGCGCACGGTGGCATGTTTGGGGAGCAAACCGAGCTGATCTTTGCTGCGTTGGCAGGCCTTCTTTTACTCGGTGGCTGGTTGGTAGAACGCAGCGGCGCCTCACCCAGCTGGTTACCGACGGCTTTTTATGTCTTGGCTTATTTGTTTGGCGGCTTTTATACCGTCAAAGAGGCCGTCGAAAATCTTCGCGCCCGCCGCTTTGAAATTGACACCCTGATGCTGGTTGCCGCAGTTGGTGCTGCGGCCCTGGGGAAATGGGCAGAAGGTGCTCTCCTGCTGTTCCTCTTCAGCCTGGGCCACTCTTTGGAGCACTACGCCATGGGCCGAGCTCGTAAGGCTATCGAGGCACTGGCCAAGCTGGCGCCGGAGGTGGCAACGGTTCGCCGGGAAAATGGAACGGAAGAAATCGGCGTCGGCAAGCTCCAGGTTGGCGATGTGGTCATCGTGCGGCCAAACGAGCGCCTTCCGGCCGATGGGGTCGTGGTCGTGGGAACTTCAAGCGTTAACCAGGCACCGGTGACCGGAGAAAGCGTACCCGTCGATAAAAGTCCGATAACTGACGCAAGGGCAGCGCTCAGCGCTTTTGATCGGGTGGGCGCTGAGCACCGCGTTTTTGCCGGCACGATCAACGGCTCTGGCGCTATCGAGGTGATGGTTGCCAGGCGCTCCGAGCAATCGACCATGGCACGCGTTGTCAAGATGGTCACGGAAGCCGAGGCGCAACGCTCGCCGACCCAGCAGTTCACCGAAAAATTTGAGCGGATCTTTGTGCCGGCGGTTTTGGCGCTTGTGGTTTTGCTGATGTTCGCCGGTCTCGTCATTGACGAGCCATTTTCTGCGACTTTTTATCGCGCCATGGCCGTTCTCGTTGCGGCCAGCCCTTGCGCATTGGCCATCTCGGTGCCCAGTGCGGTTTTGAGCGGTGTGGCAAGGGCTGGACGGGGTGGCGTTCTGGTCAAGGGCGGCGGACCGCTGGAGAACCTTGGCACGTTGACGTCGATTGCTTTCGACAAGACAGGCACGCTTACAGAGGGCAAACCAAAACTGACCGACGCAGTGGCAATGGATGGGGTAAGTGACGATGAATTGCTTTCGGTTGCGCTGGCTGTAGAGCAGCAAAGCGACCATCCCTTGGCGGGCGCTATCGTCAACGGGGCGCGGGAGCGACTGGGCGGCCGTGTGAATCCGCCAGCGGTCACCGATGTGAAAAGCATCACCGGTCGGGGCGTCCAGGCACTTGTTGATGGGCAACAGGTGCATATTGGCAAACCATCGCTCTTTGATGAACTGAAGGATTCGGCATTGCCAGCGGAGTTGGTGGCGGTCAACGACAAACTGGTTGCCGCAGGTCGGACCACGATGGTGGTGCGCAAGGGCACGAGATTTCTGGGAGTCATTGCCGTCATGGATACCCCTCGGCCGGCTGCAGCGCAGGTGATGGCGGAACTACGCTCCCTGGGCATCGAGCGTTTGATCATGATCTCCGGGGACAATCAAAAGGTGGCCGAAGCCGTTGCAAAAAGCGTTGGACTCACAGAAGCCAGGGGCGACCTCATGCCCGAGCAAAAAGTCCAAGAAATCAAGGCGCTCCGCGAGAAGCACGGCAAGGTGGCGATGGTAGGAGATGGCGTCAATGATGCCCCTGCCATGGCCAACGCTACCGTCGGCATTGCAATGGGTGCTGCAGGGTCCGATGTTGCGCTTGAAACCGCCGATGTGGCCCTCATGGCTGACGACCTGGCTCAACTTCCGTTTGCGGTTGGATTGTCCCGCAGCACGAGTCGCATCATTCGCCAGAACCTGTTTGTCAGCTTGGGCGTGGTTGCGGTGTTGATTCCGGCCACGATATTTGGTCTCAACATTGGAACTGCTGTGCTTTTCCATGAAGGATCCACTGTGATGGTTGTCGCGAATGCATTGCGTTTGCTTGCCTACAACTTCACGTCAAGCGCCAACAAAGAAGCATGAATGTCGGTCGAGTTCAAGGGCCGAAAGGCGACTGCGGTACCTCTCAGGGGCAAGAGATCATCATCTTGTACCTGTGCAAGATGCATACACATCTAGTTGAGGCTGGTAGACAACGGTCTTAATACTGAGCAGCCCTAGTACCGAGTGAAAGTAATTGTCGTGCGTAATCTTCTCCTCTTGTTTCTTGTGCAAACACTGCGGAGTGAGAGTTTTCTGGCTTGCAAAGCGGGGGGATAGCCAGGTAACCCAAGGCACCCTCGTCTGCACATCAGGCGCGATAGCATACGGCAGGCCGTGGAGGTAAAGATTGTTCTCGCCGAGGGACTCTCCATGATCACCGACATACACCATGGCGGGAGCATAGGTGGCTTGCTGCGTTCTGAGCCAATGAATAGTTGAGTCGAGGAAATGGTCGGTGTAGATGATCGAGTTGTCGTACGCATTTAGCAGTTCGGCTTGGCTGCAGTTTTGCAAATCGTTGCTCGAACATTCAGGCCCAAATTGTTTAAACGCTTGGGGAGAGCGAAGGTAGTAGGCCGGGCCATGGCTACCCATCGCGTGCAGTACCAAAACCACCCCGCGCGCACGCGCCTTTGCAGGCAGCGCTGCAATCCGTGCATCCAAATCCTCAAGCATGATGGCGTCGTAACACGCACCCTCCGGACACAATTGAGGGTTCCTTAGTTTGGATGTATTGGCATAGCCAACGCGATCACATGCCGCTTTGCAACCTGACTGATTGTCCAACCAAAGCACTGCCATCCCCGCGCGTTGGATCACGTCCAGAAGACCCTCAAAATTCTTGCTTCTCGCGTCGAATTGGGTTCGCCCAAGGTTTGAAAACATGCAGGGAAGGGCCGCCGCCGTACTGGTCCCACATGCTGAGACGTTCCGGAAGCTGGCGACTTCTTCGTGTCCCAGCTTGGGAGTCGTCGGACGAGGATAGCCATTTATGCTGAAATTGCCACTCCGCGCCGTCTCTCCAACCACCAAAATTATCAGCGGCGGAAGATCATTGGAAGCAACCTCAGGGGAGCGCGCATCCAGACCTATGGGCTCCAGGACTGATCGATCACGTTGTAGCGGCCCTGCAGCTAAATAGCCCAAGGCATACATCGAATTCAGCGGGTTCATCAAATACCGCACCTGCTTGTGGTTACGCATCGTGGACGCAAGCGGTTGATAGCTGAGTACAACCGACACTGCAAGCAGGATCACGGCAGCTATCGCCATCAGAAAATTCTGAAGCAGCCGTCGTGACCAAGGGCCGTAGCCAATAGGTAGGCGCCAGATTGTCCAGGATGGCAATACAGCCAATACAAGCACCGTAACGACTAATCGCGGACTGAACAGGTCTGCTGCCTCCCTCACGTCGGTTTGAAGCACATTGATCATCATGGTCGCATCAATCACAACGCGATAACTCCACATGAAGTAGGCCCCAAAAGCCGAGGCGAATAGCATCAGCGTGAGAACGGGTTTCAATGTCCAGCGCCATGCAAACAGGCTGAGCATGGCCATCAGTGTTGCAGCAATGATTAACATCATTGCCAACGAAAAAGCAAGCCCTGCTGGGTCGCTAGTCAACGCAAGATGGGACAATTCGCGCCACAGAGGAAAATTGGCCGCGGTCGCCAGCCAAAGACTGCCGCCGGTTACCAGCCAAATGGGATTGTGATTCCTCGGAGCCTCACCTGCATGGTCGACGGAAGACGGAAACTTGCGTGAAAATGGCGCCGAATCGAGGCGCCAAGCATGGAAAAATTTCATTGCATCGCCTCGATTCGCATTGGGGCATGAAACCGCGTTTTCATCTGGTTTCCCACTAAGCGTCAGTTCCTCTAAATTTTTCCCACAAGCCACCTTCGTCACCTTCTTTTTCTTCTGGTTTTAGGAGGTAGCTTTTTTCGATATATATCTGGTATTTTGAGCTTTTTGTCTCTCCACAAAAAGTACAGAATGATCAATAAAAGGACAACCGAAATTCCACCGGCCGAAAGTAGTAGTGCACCGAGTGACTCACGAGATGCATTGACGGGGCTATGAAAGTTTGAGGGCATTTACGACTCCAAAACTCTCTCCGATGTGACCCTGTAACCCTGGTAACGGTGAGGTACAGCCTCTGCAATAAGGAAGGTTGAGTCAGGCCATACGCGTTCCGCAACGTGGTTTTTTAGACCTGCGACTTCCCGCAGTTCGCACAAAACTTCGCACCTGCCACCAATGGGGATTTACAGGCGTCACAGCTTGCCGGTGTCATTGATTTTCCGCACTGGGCGCAAAAGCGTGCGTTCGGCAAATTGGTGGCTGAACAAGCGGGACACGAAATTCCCGTGTTAGCCGGCGGCGTCGGCTGCGCAGGATAACCATAGGGCTCACCCTGGTAGCCATGTTTGTTCCCGCCATGACCGCCACGGTTGCCATGGTGTCCGCCACCCATGCTCGAAAGAAGCTTGTCAAAAAAACTCATGCTTTTCTCCATAAAAGTTAAAAAAGCTCGCCCGAAATCATTGTCGAACTCATCGGCACCAGGCTTATAGGGGAGGCCTCCGCTACAACCTTGCTTCCGCCGAGTTGTTTCCGTCCGTGCGGACAGTGAAGCGAGATCGCCATCAGCAGCAGCGCGCCCGACAGAACTACCGTCAAGAGCATTCCCAAAGCGCTGGCCATAACGATTGACACCGTTGCCCAAGTGACGCTGCCGCCAGTCGACATCCATACAGGTCCATTTCTATGTTGAACACCGGCTTAACGTAGAGGACGGATTGGTCATCACAGAACAGGGACGGCAGTGACCACATCCATGACATAGACCCAACCCGAGTTGGCTTGCCCCGTGCGTGCTAATGCAACGATGATCTTTACCAGTTCATCGACATGCTCTTCAGAACAATGGAGCTCCAGCTTGTATTCATTGATGACTTCATCGCCAAGCTCGACCGAGAAACGCCGCTCGCTCTCATCCAATGGGACCAGGGAACCCTTGACCATATAGGCCGTCAGATTGTGCTCATTGTTGCCGACTGCCGTCCATGCAGCTGAGCTCTTGAGGGCGCTGATAACTTCCGCAACCCGGTTGCGATGTATGTAAGCCTTAATTTCCTTCATGACGATGCTCCTTCGTTGGTGAGAAGTTTTTGCGCTTTGCGCTCAGCCCGAAGCTCAGACCATTCATAAAACAACGGCAATAACAGCAAGGTCAAGGCGGTTGAAGTGAACAAGCCGCCCACCACCACAGTGGCCAGCGGACGCTGAGTTTCAGCACCAACTCCGGTGGACAAGAGCATGGGGACCAGGCCAAGGATGGCCACGGATGCAGTCATCAAGACAGGTCTTAAACGCAACTCAGCGCCCCGGCGAACCGCATCCCTGATCGACAAACCTTGGCCCCGCTGATCGTTCAGGAATGTGACCATCACAATGCCATTCAGCATGGCGACTCCGAACACAGCAATAAACCCGATAGCCGAGGGCACTGAGAGATATTGACCCGTGATAAACAGACCCACAATCCCGCCAATGATGGCAAAGGGCACGTTAGCGATGATCAGCGTTGCGTGACGTACGGAATTAAATGCCGTGTACAGCAGCATGAAGATCAGGCCAATGGTCAGGGGCACAATCACCGCCAGTCGGGCCATGGCACGCTGCTGGTTTTCAAACGCACCTCCCCACTGGAAGTAGTAGCCCGTCGGCAATTTGACCTGCTCAGCGATCTTGGCACTGGCTTCCTTCACAAAGCTGTCCACGTCACGGCCTTTCACGTCCATCTGCAGCACAGAGTAACGCTGCAAGGCTTCGCGGCGCACAAACGAATAGCCTTCATCCAACTCAATGGTGGCGACCTGGGAGAACGGCACAAGCGCGCCTTCTCCGGTGCGTATGGGGATGGCGCCGATGCTTGCCGGGCTGGCTCTGAAGGCGTCGGGCAACCGTACCGTAATGTCGAACCGTTTGGTGCCGTCGATCAGGGTAGAAACAGCTTCCCCACCTATACCTGCCTTGACGACTTCAAGGACATCGTTCACATTGATGCCGTAACGAGCTGCGGCCTCACGATTGACCTTGATTACCAGTTGCGGCTTGCCCTTGTTCGCCTCGGCAGACAGGTCTGCCACGCCGGGGACTTTGCCCAACACGCCCTGTAGCTCCCCCGTTAACCGGTCAAGAGTACCGAGGTCTTCACCGTAAAGTTTAAGCGCGAGAGTGGCCCGTACACCGGAAATCAACTCTTCCACACGGGACTGAATAGGCTGGCTGGCTCCAATAACAGCAGTGGGAACGACCTTTTCCATGGCCTCCTGCATTTCTGATGCAAGCGCGGGATACGGCACCTTTTCTGGCCAATCCGACTGAGGTTTGGTCGCTATCAGTATTTCCATGTAGTTGACGTCGGTGGTTTCACCACCCTCAGCCCGGCCTATGGTTGCCAGGACAGATTCGACCTGCTTGGGGAATTGCTTCTTGAGCTCTGTACTGATGACGTTGGACACGCGAATGGACTCGTCCAGGGACGTGGAAGGAATACCGGTTACCCGGAACAGTATGGTTCCCTCTTGAAGTTGCGGCATGAACTCCTTCCCAAGGAAAGGAAACAAAGCCAGCGACACTAGAAGCAGCCCTAGCGCCGTACTAACAACCAGCTTTTTGCGCTCCAGCGCCCAATCAAGTAGCGGCAGATAGGCCTGCTTGGCCCAGCGCACGATAAAGGTGTCCTTTTCTTCTTTGGGCTTCAGAATGAGTGCAGCCAATACCGGTACCAGCGTCATAGACAGCAGGAGTGAGCCTGCCATCGCAAACGAAATCGTGAATGCCATTGGCTTGAAAAGCTTGCCTTCCAACCCTGTGAGGGAGAACAACGGCATAAATACCACGATGATGATCAGGATAGCGAAGGCGATAGGGTTCATCACCTCGCGCGCGGCTTCAAGGATCAGGTGAGTTTTCTTGATCGGTTTACCGGATTCCTTGGCATGAGCTAGCAGCCGAAAGGCGTTTTCGATCATCACGATGGCACCGTCAACCATCATCCCGGTGCCAATGGCCAATCCGGCAAGTGACATCAAGTTGGCCGTTACTCCAAATTGCTGCATAAGGATGAATGCAATCAGCATGGCCATCGGCAAGGTCACAATGACGACGATGGCGGAGCGGAAATCCCCCAAGAACAGGAACAGGATGATCGCGACCAGAACCGCGCCCTCTATCAAGGAGTTTTGAGCGGTGCGAAGCGCTTTGTCCACCAGATCGGTACGGTCGTACACCGGTATCAGCGACACGCCTTTCGGCAAGGCGGCTTGTGCGAGGGCCAGCTTGGATTTCACAGCCTCAACAACATTCTTCGCATTTTCATTCACCCGCGACAACGCCATTCCAAGAACGGCCTCCTGACCATCCCGCGTGACCGCGCCAAACCTGGGCGCTGCGGCTTCCTTCACGTCGGCGACATCACGGACAAAGATCGGCGCACCATTGCGCTCGGCCACCACAATGCTTGCAATGTCGGTGGTACCTGTCACCAGGCCCAGTCCGCGAACCAGGTATTGCTCGGGGCCAAGATTGATGGATTGCCCGCCCACTTGCTTGTTGTTTGCAGCCAGGCGTTCCATCACTTGCTTAAACGTCAAGCCATACTTGATCAATTTGTTGGGGTCAATCTGCACCTGGTACTGCTTCTGATCGCCGCCCCATGAAATCACGTCATCCACCCCTGGAGCCGTCCGGAGGATCAGCCGCACGGTCCAATCATGCAGCGTACGCAAATCCATGGCGCTCAACTTCTTGTCAGCCGATTCAATGGTGTACCAAAACACCTGACCCAAACCGGAGCTGTTGGGACCCAAAACAGGCTCACCATACCCCTCGGGCAATCGGCCTTTGACATCCTGGAGCTTTTCACCGACGAGGCGACGTGCGAAGTAAATGTCTACGTTGTCCTTGAAATAGATGCCCACATAGGAAAGACCAAACAGGGAAACCGAGCGAACTTCTTCCACATCGGGCAAGCCTGCCATCGCCCCTTCGATGGGAGTCGTGAGTAGTCTTTCAACGTCCTCGGCGGCCAAACCAGGGGACTCCGTATAAATATTGACCTGGACAGGCGTAACGTCCGGGAAGGCATCCACAGGTACATTGCGATAAGCTTGGACGCCCAGGCCGACCAGAACCGCGAAGGCGACGAGAACAAGTACTTTGTAACGCAGTGAGGCGTCAACGATTGCATTAAGCATGGTGTTCTATCCTTGGCTCAATGGGCATCGCCGATTTGCGACTTCAGCATTCGTGCCTTCAATGCATATGCACCTGCTGCAACGACCTGTTCTTTCGGTTTTAGTCCCGACTTGATGACCGTGCGTCCGGATATTTTTTCACCTGTCTCAATGGCGCGTGGCTGAAAACTACCTCCTTCACTCACAAAAACGGTTGGTTGCCCCTGGAGCAACAAGATTGCGCCGTCTGGCACTGAAATCGCTTCCAGTTGCCCACCAGTTGCAATGTTGGCGGTGGCGAACATCTCCGGTTTGAGACGCCCGTCTTTGTTGGGCACTTCGATACGCGCTGCAATAGTGCGGCTGTCCTTGTCCAGGACATTGGCTATGTATGCCACCCGGCCGCTAAAGCGTTCGCCGGGATAAGCACCTACGGTCACAGTCGCTGCTGCACCGGTTTTCACTTTCGAGAGAAGTTCATCCGTAAGGTTGGCCTCAATCCATACCTTTGACAGGTCCGCAATGGTGAAAACTGCTTCGGCTGGCGAACCCAGCTCACCTATCGTGGCTTTTTTCTGAATAACCGTGCCTGCAAATGGCGCCGTCAGTGCAAACGTGGACTGTGCCCTCCCGCTGGCACTTGCAGAGCCTCCGAGCAGCCGCAAACGGTCACTTGCCGCGCGCGATTCCGCACTGGCGCGCTCAAGCTCGCCGCGCGATCTGAGCAACTCCTTTTGCGGGATAATTTCTTCGGCACTGAGCGACTCTGCACGCTTGAAGTCGGCCTGAGCAACACGCTCCGACGATTGCGCACGCAAAAGAGCAGATTGCGCCTCGCCAATCGCCAGACTGTCCATGATGGCCAATGATTGGCCGGCGCGGACGTTGTCCCCCAGATTTGCCGACACGCTCACAATCCGGCCTTCAACGCGCGGCGCAATTTTGGCAATTCGATCTTGATTGGGTCGAATGGTTGCGGTCACGCTTACGGAGTCCTCGAAAGTGCGAGAGGAGACTTCTTCAAATTTGATTCCCGCGAGAGCCTGTTCTTCTGCGGTGAGCTTCAGGCCCTTTTCCTCCTTGGCCTCCTGTTTAGCAGGTTCTTCTCCTTTGGCAGCTTTTTCACCACAGCCTCCCAATGCCAGCAATACAGCCAGAACGGATGAAATACCGATGACACGGCGTGAAACGGAAATTTTGAATTTGGTGGTGTTCATGATGACTCTCATTCTTTGGGCCAGCCCGCTTCCAACTCTAGTGTGGCGCGGGTACTGTGGTATTCGGTAAGTGCTTCGATCAGGTCACGGCGAGCATCGAGTGCCTGACGGTTGACCACGATCAGTTCAAGTAAGCCGATCTGCCCCGCTTGGCGAGACTTAACCGAAAGGCTCAGGTTGTCGGTCAGCGCTGGCAGGACGACGTCCTGAAGTCGGCGAACGCGTTGCTCCTGACTTGCAAGCCTCGTCCAAAGCGACACGACATTGGCTTTGGTGTCGCGCTGCGCGGCTTCCCTGTCAATTTGCGCCTGGGTTGCAGCGGTGGACGCTTGACCAATACCGGTCGCATTGCGCTTGAAAATGGGGAGTGGGATCGAAACAGAAATGGTGGTGAGCCTTTCGCGCGCAACGCTTGGGCCTTCACGCCCTACATTGAGTCCCACCGTCACGTCTGGACTGACGCTTGCGCGTTCCAAGCGATATCTTGCGTTTGCGCTCTTTTCGCGGGCCGAAAGAGCCAGAAGGCGCGGCTGGGAATCGAGACTGCCGAGCAGGTCGTTCAAAGCAAACCCCATGGGTGCAGGTGTCAGTTCACCCTGAGCCAGAGGAAGAACTGGGCCCACAAGCTGCAGGCGCGCCGCCAGATCGTTACGCTCTTCGTTAAGCTGTTCCCGCGCCAGTGCTAGTTGGTTCCGTGCGCGCTCGGCCTCCACCAGCGCGACGTTGGCATCAAGCTTGGTATCCTCGCCCGCTACTCGCCGCTTTTGTACAGCTGAAGCAGCATCATCGAACAGTTTCAGCGCCTGGCTCTCCAGCTCAACACGTTGCTGCAGAGCCAGTACACGATAAAAGCGCGTGGCTATCTCGCTTCGAATTTGACGCTGCGTATCAACAATCTCGTAGCGCAATGCCTCCAGGGCAGACGAGGCTGTCTCTCGCCTGAATCCTCCCTGCCCGCCGGTTTCAAAGATCTGGGAGACTCCCCCAGTCCACTCGTTGCGGCGTTCAGTAGCCATACCCGCCTGAGGCACGAGCCGCCGCGTCTTGTCAAAAGCGAGCTGAGGGTTGTTGAAAAGCAGCGACCTCGCGTCGCTATTTAACCCTTCTGCTGCGGCGAGCTCCGCCTGTTTGGAGCGCAACGCAGGATTGGCCTGAGCGGCCCGTGCCAGGGCTTCCTGCAGTGTGAGGGGAGCAAGCTCCGGCGTACTGGTTGCTACAGGACTGGTTGACTGCGCAAAGGCAGGTACCGATATAAGAAACAGTGTGCAGGCCAGCGCCAGCGTTTTCGGTCGCATCGAATTCTCCTAGTTGCGAAAAACCAAGGGGGAGAATCCGGCGGGAAGCCAGCTACCGAAGGGTAGCTAAAAAGAAAAGGAGCGTTCTCGCCGAATTAAGCCGCAAGCGTCCAATTGGGTCGTTCGATGGTATCCGGTAACCAAAACTGGGTAGGTAAGGGATCTGGTGGTTCAAAAATTGCGGGAGATGCCGCAGAAAAATCCAGGATATTACCGGGCAGTGGCTGAGCGCAGCCTATGTGGCACGAATTGCAATCCGGATCATCTGTGCCGCTCAACGCACCGGTCAAGACGCTCTCGGGCACCGACCCCTTATGCACATGCGCGTGATGACCAAAATGGCTTACCTGGTCGACCTTCTCGTGCACGCAATACCTCGCTGCAGCGCCCCAGGCGAACTGGAGCGGCAGAAATACAATAAAGAAAATGATCAGATAACGGCGCACGGCGAAAGTGTACAACGTATGTGTTTCAGGAGCTCACGGGCGTGGCCGTCACGACATAGTTTTCCGGGAAAAACCGCCGCTCGATCAACTCCAGCAAGATATGAATAACCTTGATATGCAGTTCCTGAACGCGGTCGGCAAAGTCTCCAGCGGGCGTAGCGATGCAAATATCTGCCAGAACGCCCAGTTGAGACATCTCCTGACCGGTCAATGCAATCACGCTCATACCGAGCTCTTTGGCTGCGACGGCAGCATTAACGACGTTGGTACTTTTGCCACTTGTGCTGATGGCCAGCAAACAGTCTCCAGCCCGGCCATGTGCATCCAGGTATCTTGAGAACACCTGTTCATACCCGAAGTCATTGGCGACACAGGTCAAATGACCGACGTCGCTAATGGCCTGGGCTGGCAGTCCTTTACGGTTGTGACGAAAGCGTCCAGTCAGCTCCTCTGCAAAGTGCATGGCATCACTCATGGAACCGCCATTCCCACAAGCATAAACCCTTCCCCCGCCCTCGAATGTCTTCACCAGTAACGCCGCAGCGTTTTCGGTCGAAGCCAGTGCAGATTCGTCGCTGATAAGAGCGGTAAGCGCACTCTGCGCATCCTTGAGGGCGCTCAGAATAGTTTCACGCATGGCTGTAGGGTTGGGTGGTTCATTGGGCAGCTCTAAACTTTGGCGCTGGGAGTGGTGTTTTTCGCTCGGGGAAGCAAGCGAAGGCCATTACCCACAACCAGCAGGCTGGCACCCATATCTGCAAAAACAGCCATCCACATGGTTGCGGTTCCAAACACGGCCAAGACCAGAAAGACAGACTTGATGCCCAACGCCAAGGTAATGTTCTGCCAAAGAATCGCATGTGTCCGCTTGGACAACTGCACGGTTTCGGCCACGCGTTCGAGGTTGTCGTTCATGATCACAATATCGGCAGCTTCCATGGCTGTGTCTGTGCCCGCCCCACCCATGGCAAAGCCCACGTCTGCTTGAGCCAGCGCCGGCGCATCATTGATGCCGTCCCCCGTCATGCCTGTTGGGCCATAGCGTTTTTGCATATCCTTGATGGCATCGAGTTTGGCCTCGGGCAACAAGTCTCCGCGTGCGTCGTCAATGCCTGCCTCGCTGGCGATGGCTTTGGCTGTGGCACTGTTATCACCCGTCAGCATGACGGTCGTGACACCCAAGACCTTCAGGTCTGCAATGGCCTTGCGCGATGTTTCCTTGATCGTGTCGGCAACCGCGAACAGTGCAAGAACCACCTTGCTGTTGGCCAGCAAGGTCACGGTTCGGCCCTGATTTTCGTGAATAGTCAGCTCAGCCTTGAGTTCTGGAGATGACAGATTGTTTTCTTCCATCAGGCGATGATTGCCCATCAATAAGGTCTGACCATCCACGACGCCCTGAACGCCGCGGCCCGGAATTGCCTTGAACTCCTGAACTTCTGCAACTTTCTGCTCAAGGCTGGCTGCAATAGCCTTGGAAACCGGGTGATCCGACCTGGCAGCCAAGCTAGCGGCAGCACGCCTGGATGACGCCTCATCGGCCTGGCCCCATACACGCCAATCCACCAGCTTTGGCCTACCTTCAGTGATGGTTCCGGTCTTATCCAGTGCAATAGCTTTCAGCAGCCGCGCCTCTTCCAGGTAGGTACCGCCCTTGATAAGGATGCCTCTGCGCGCGGCTGCGGACAAACCGCTCACAACAGTAACTGGCGTGGAAATCACCAATGCACAGGGGCACGCAATCACCAGTAATACCAGCGCCTTGTATAAGGCTTCTTGCCAAGTGAGGCTCAATAAAAACGGGGCGAGAACAGCCACAGCTACTGCAATTGCGAAAACGACTGGCGTGTAAATGGCAGCAAATTTGTCAACAAAACGCTGTGTAGGTGCACGGGTGCCTTGAGCCTCCTCTACGGCGTGGATGATCCGAGCCAATGTTGTGTTGTTTGCCGCTGCGGTGACTCGAATTTCCAGTTCACCTGTTTCGTTGATGGTGCCGGCAAAGACCGGATCGCCAGGCGCTTTGTCGACTGGGATACTTTCGCCAGTGATGGGGGCCTGATTGATGGCGCCGTTGCCCTTTGTTACTACTCCATCGAGCGGCACGCGTTCCCCGGGTTTTATGCGGACCACCGCTTCAAGCGGAACCTGGGCGACGGGCGTGGTGGTCCAGGCGCCATCCGCCGTCAGCATAAGCGCCACTTCTGGGGCCATGTCCAGCAGACCCTTGATCGAATTCCGGGCTCGGTCGACCGCTTTGGCCTCGATCAGTTCGGCGATGGCATACAAAGCCATGACCATGGCTGCCTCTGGCCACTGGCCGATCAGGAAAGCGCCGGTTACGGCCACGGCCATCAGTGCATTGATGTTCAACTTACCCCTGAACAAGGCCGCCATGCCTTTTTTATAGGTATCAATGCCCGCCAACCAGATGGCCACGGCGGCCACGGCCATCCCCGCTACCTTCCAGGTAAACGTCTCTGGAGCGAAATAGGAAATAGCTTCGGCACTTATAGCCAATGCGAGGGCTGCAACCAGACGAGATATGCCGCCACTGAAGCCGCCGTCATGGGTATGACCGTCAGCGGGAGCGCCTTTGCCATCAGCTAATTCTGCCTCGGTCGCTTGTACCGGCTTTGGGTCAAAGCCGGCCTTACGGATGGCTTCAAGGGCTAACGGCAGAGCCTCATCAGAAGCGTCAATCTTGAGTGTGCGAGCGCCCAATTGAAAGCCCAGCGAGCGAATTCCCGGCAAAGGCTCCAATGCTCTGCGGATCTCGGATTCTTCCGCGCTGCAGTCCATGGTGGAAATGCGAAACAGCTTGCCTCCAGCGGGTAGCGTTGCGCCAGTTGCAATGGCAGAAGGAGCGCTGCATGCGGCGGAGCCGCAAGAATCTTCAGCTGATTGAGGCATGGTTTCTGGTTTCATGGCTTAATTAGAAACCTTATAGCGGCATTAAAGTCAAGGGCTAGGTTGGATCTGCGGCTACGCGCGGTTCTAACTAGGTCGTCAGCAAAAGGATGTCAATGAAAATCGGAGAATTGGCCAAAGCTGCCTCCACGCAGACGGAGACCATTCGATATTACGAACGCGAAGGACTTTTGCCGGAAGCATCGCGCAGTGAAGCGAACTATCGGGTTTACGACAGCACGCACATCAATCGATTGGCCTTTATTCGTCACTGCCGGTCACTCGACATGTCACTGGGTGAAATTCGTGCTTTGCTGCATTTTAAGGACGCGCCAACTGAAAACTGCACCGAAGTTAATGGGCTGCTAGACGAACACATCGGGCATGTAGCGACACGCATTCGCGAGCTTAAGGCTCTGGAGAAGGAGCTCAAGGCGTTGCGCGAGGAATGCACAAGTGGGCAGGATGCCGCGAGTTGCGGCATCCTCAGTGGGCTAGAGATAGCGGCCCAAGCTGAAAAAAAGCGGCCCGGCGGCGCTGGGGGCCATGCTGGGCATATTCACGGCACGCATCAGCGGGTGGGTAATAAAGCAAAAATTTGATATATAGACGACATCTGCCACGCTGACCAAATGCGCCTGACGGCGACGCCGTCATCATTGTGCGGGGTCAAAAGTAAAGTCCCCAGATTCTTGCGGATGAACAACCTGTTTGAACCACATACTTGCGAGGGATATGAGCCATCTTGCCCAGTATATTGAGGCCGCCGAGCGCGACAACACGCGCCGGAGCTACGCTTTGGCCATATGCCATTTTGAGCGTGCGCAACAACCGTCCCAGCTGGTCTGCAGCCCGGTGAACAGGGTCGCAATGAGCTGCGCTGCCGAAGCGCTGCAGGGCAATTGGCACTGACACGACCGCTACGAATAGACGCTGCCAGCGTAGCAACTCATCCCAGCCTTTACGGATTGCGCCTAAAACACGTCGCGAACAAGCACCTGATCCAGCCCTTCCGGTGCCTCCAGGATGCGCGGCAGGAATAGTTTACGCTCGGCCAGATCACGTAAGCGCGGACACAGGTCAAACCCCAACATCTTGGAAATCGACATGGCCGGATTGGTATAGCCATGGGTACCACTGCAGCTCGAAAGGACTAAGGTGGATGGCTCAAAAACATCAGAGTGAATGTCGTATCACCGCCTGCTGAACTGCGCGCTTTCACCTGTCCCCCGTGGGCCAACA
>JAZKGR010000173.1:0-18339 GCA_040385775.1 Pseudomonadota bacterium | reverse complement strand
TAAATGCTTTTGACCACCGGCAGGTTGGTAAACGGCAGTTCGGCAAACGCCAGCAGATGGCGCACCTTCGGCTTGGACACCAGATAGCCGATCAGCAGGATGATCAGCACGCCGGACACCAGGCCCATACCCGGAATATAAAAGCCGCCGATGATGGGGCTCAGCACCCACAGCGTGAGTTTTTCCGTCCAGGCCAGGAAGATGTAGAGCAGGTACAGCGTGAGCGCCACCGGAAGCACGGTGATGAGGCCGCGGAAGAAATATTTGTAGAGTTTTTTCATGGTGGTGTGTGATGCGGGCGATTGCCATTCCGGCTTTTGTCCCAGCGGAATATACAGAGTGTGGCCCGCGCGTCCCGGTTTCTCAAGCGCGCCTCGCGCCGCCAGTGTGTAGGTGTGGCCCTACCCGTGCTTTGGGCGACCTCCCGCACTCCAGCCACAAACCCGCATTTATCTTTCAGGTTCTTACATCAACTTTGGAGAAAACAAATGCCCATCATCGCCTGGCTACTCGGTGTCCCCATCAGTGTCATCATTCTTCTGATGTTGTTCGGCGTGTTTTAAGGAGCCGCGCACATGTTACGCAAATTGATTGTGTTCGCCATCACTTCGGGTCTGGCAGCCAAGCTGTACCGCAGCTACGTCAGCAAGCGCGGTGAGGCTGATCTGGCGGAGAACCTACCGGCAACGACGCGCCGCCGCCGCGCAGGCGCCCCGGTCAATCAGGGCTGAGGCGGCTTGCCGCCCGGATCCGGACGCTTTGGCGTCCGTCCGGTGCGGCAGATCACCATCAACGCCAGTCCGGCGAGCCACAGCAGACCGCCGTAGATAGCCCACTGCGTCTGGCCCGTCATGAAACTTCCCGGCAGGACATTGATGCCTTGCAGGAACCAGACGGTACCCAGCACCACCATCATCAGGCCAGCTATTCTTCCTGCGACTTTCATTTCATCTCCTTTAAAGATCACGGCATCCGTTTGAGCGGCCCGAAGCAGGCGCTGAGCGCCGGCGTGCGGCAAACCAGCAGCTTGTCGCCTTGCGGGCTGAACTGGATATAGCGGGTGCTCTGCTCACCCGGCCCGTCCAGCGTGGCGCCAGAACAGTCTGGCTTGTCATTCTGGCGTACCACGGTTTCAACCAGCCGGTAAAAGCCGCCAGCGTCTGGCGTTGCAGCGATCTCGTAGGTTTTCTCCGCGACTTCCCCGCCGCTGGTGCCCAGCATGGTCCGGTTGTGGCGAAACTGCCAGGTTTCGGTGCAGCTCCCGCCGAATATGACCCAGCTCCAGGTTCCCACGATGGGATGACCAAAAGCGGCGGCGGGCGGGCCGGCGGCATGGAGCACAGAGGCAGTGGCCAGCAGGCCGGTGACAAGAAACAGGTTTTGCAGGCAGTTCATCAGATTCGCAGGCAGCAAGGGTGTGGCAGAACGCCATGCTACCGCGGGATCGCGGGGAGGCCGGCTTCCGGTCGCTGCTACCCATGCCATGCGCCTTCCGCAACGTGCACATCTGGTAACCAGCTTCACGCGGTGTGCGCTTGCGCCACATCGGGCCGACATGCTGATGGCCTGCAATGGAATGGCAGTGTTTTAAAGCTGCATCACAGGAGAATCCCATGAAAAAAATTGCCCTTTTGCTGGTTGTTGCCGCTGCTGGTCTTGCCGGTTGCGTGGCTGTGCCTTACGACAACGGCCCGCCGCACCGCGTCCACGGCCCGTCCCACGGCGACCGCGACCGCGACGGCGTGCCCAACCGCGCCGACCGGGACCGCGATGGCGACGGCGTGCGCAACCGCGACGACCGCCGGCCCAACGATTCGCGGCGCTACTAGGCCCGCTGCCAGGCCGCTCGGGGGGCGGCTTGCCGCGCTCGGGCGTGGCGTCGTTATAGTGGGGCATTGACTCTCCAGGAATCCCCATGACTGCCCACGCCACCCTTTTCATTGCCCTGCTGTACGGCGCGCTGACGCCACTTCACGCCCAGACCATCGGTGAGGTGGACACGGTGTTCAAGTTCATTGGGCCGGATCACAAAATTGTGGTCGATGCACATGACGACCCCAAGGTCAAAGGCGTCACCTGTTACGTCTCGCGCGCAAAAACCGGCGGCATCAAGGGCGCGGTGGGCCTGGCGGAGGACAAGGCGGAAGCCTCCATCGACTGCCGTCAGGTCGGGCCGGTGTCCTTTGTCAAACCGCTGTCCGTGCAGGAAGAAGTGTTCAGCGAGCGGATTTCGCTGATCTTCAAAAAGATACGTATCGTGCGCATGGTGGATGTGCCCCGCAACACGCTGGTTTACCTGACTTATTCGGACCGGGTGATCGAAGGCTCACCGCAAAACAGCGTGGCTTCTGTCCCGATTGACCGCGCGCTGAAGATTCCCCTGCAGTGAAGCTGGTCTCCCCGTCCGACAGCCAACAAGGATTTATCCCTATAACAATGGCAAAGGGGATGCCAGACACTTGAACCGACATAACGCGTCTGCTGCAGGCGGGCGAGCCTCCCTCCACCGAAGGACAGGCAGGGCATGAGAACACGAATTGCTGCGACTCCCGATGGCGACGTGCCATCCACAGGCCCGGTTGCCCCGCGGCTGGCTCCGCCGTGGATGCGGCGCAGCACCTCCGGGAGGCGGCATTGACACCTGACCAGGCCTTGCGCGCGGCGCATGAGCGCCTGCAGGCCGAAGCGCTTGAACTCGCCCGTGTCAACGAATCACTCAGGCAGGAGCTGGCGGAACAGAAATTTGCCCTGAACACGCTCAAGGGCAATGCGCTGCGCAGCCTGGCCGAGATCTCCGGCGACTGGTATTGGGAACAGGATGCCGATTACCGCTTTGTCGAGTTTGCGGTTGACTTGGGCGACAGCAAATTCAACGAAGAACTGATTGACAAAGCCGTCGGCAAGTGCCGCTGGGAGCTGCCTGGCATTACGGCACTGAGCAGCTCGTGGGAAGCGCACCGCGCGATGCTCGATGCGCGCCAGCCCTTCCGCGGCTTCGAGTACATGCGCACGCTGCCGGACGGAACCGTGAGCTATTTTTCAATCAGCGGCGCACCCCAGTTCGACGTTAACAACCGGTTCACGGGGTATCGGGGCACGGCGCGTGACATCAGCGCCAGCAAACGCGCGGAAGAAACGCAGCGCCAGGCCTCCCGGTTTCTTGACGAGATCGTGGACAACATCCCGATTGCCCTGAGCCTGAAGTCGGTTCGCGATGGCTACAAAATGGCCGTGTGGAACAAGGCGGCAGAGGCCCTGTATGGCGTGACACGTCAAGAGGCAGTGGGCCGCTCGGTGCACGGGCTTTGGCCCCAGCCGGATGCCGATCGCATGTACGCTGCCGACCTTGATCTGGTCGCGCGCGGCAC
Source organism: Pseudomonadota bacterium (assembly GCA_040385775.1). Taxonomy (GTDB): domain Bacteria; phylum Pseudomonadota; class Gammaproteobacteria; order Burkholderiales; family Burkholderiaceae_C; genus Polaromonas. The sequence continues at coordinate 14,971 of JAZKGR010000173.1, read as the reverse complement.
GATGCAGGACTTCCCCGACCGCGCCACGATCACCCGGCATCGCGGTGTGATTCATGTTCATATGCGCAAAGTCCCCGTCAAGGATGCCAGCGGCGCGGTCACCCATGTGCTGATCACCGCCGAAGACATCACCGAACGGCGGGCCGCTGAAGCCCGTCTGCGTCAAAGCGAGCTGCAGTTTCGCGGCTTGACCGAGCTGTCTTCGGACTGGTACTGGGAGACCGATGAGCAGTTTCGCCTGACGGTGCTGTCAGGCGGTGAGACCGAGGAAGACCGTCGGTGGATAGGCGGTTTCATCGGCAAGGCGCGCTGGGAAATCGACACCAGCCGCGCCAATCAGCAACTCTGGGCGGACCACCGGCTCGTGCTGGAGCGGCATGAGACCTTTCGCGACTTCGAGTACGAGCGGTTCGACAAGGATGGCCGGCTCAGCGTGCTGTGTATCAGTGGCGAGCCCTTTTTCGATGCCAGTGGCCGTTTCGCCGGCTACCGGGGCGTGGGCTCCGATATCACAGCCCGCAAGCTGACCGAAACCGCGTTGCGCGCCAGCGAGGCGCGTTTCCGGGCCGTTGTTGCCGCGCTTGCCGAAGGCCTGGTATTGCGCGACGCCAGCGGGCGGATCATTGATTGCAATGCGAGTGCGGAGCGCATTCTTGGCAAGACACTGGCAGAGATCAAAGACCGGACAATCATCGCGCCCGAGTGGCAGACCCTGCGTGAAGATGGCTCGCTGATGCCGCTCGACGAGGTCCCCAGCGTTGTTGCCCTGCGCACAGGCCAGGCGCAGAACGACAAGGTGATCTGTTACCGCAAACCCGACGGACAGGTTTTGTGGGCGCAGATCAACATCCAGCCCCTGTTCGACGCGGACATCCCGGAGCCCACCGGTTTTGTCACGACCATCACCGACATCAGCAAACGCAAGCGCGATGAAATGGAAATTGTCCGCCTTAATGTGGATCTCGAAAATCGGGTGCTGCGTCGCACCGCCCAGCTGGAGGCAGCCAACCGGGAGCTGGAAGCGTTTTCCTATTCGGTGGCACACGACCTGCGCTCCCCGCTGAGTGCCATCGACGGTTTCAGCGCGCTTCTGCAGAAAGCCCTGCCTGCCGGGCTCGGCGACAAGGCCAACCATTACCTTGCGCGCATACGCACGGGTGTGCAGCGCATGGGCGAGCTGACTGACGGCCTGCTGTCGCTGGCCCAGTTGTCGCGCACCAGCCTGCAATGGGAGGCCATGGATCTCAGTGCAGAGGCCAGCCAGTTGCTGCGCCAGTACGCCGAGCGGGATGCCGGGCGGCAGGTGAATACCCATGTCGAGCCCGGCCTGCTGGTGCGTGCCGATACTGCGCTGCTGCGCCAGGTGCTGGAAAACCTGATCTCCAACGCCTGGAAATTCACTTCGAAAACCCCGAACGCGGAGATCACGGTCGGTCGGGAAACCGGGCCCGACCAGCAAGCGGTGTATTTTCTGCGTGACAACGGTGCCGGGTTTGACATGGCCTATGTGGACAAGCTGTTTGGCACCTTCCAGCGCCTGCATTCTCCGGAGGAGTTTTCCGGGAGCGGCATCGGTCTGGCCACGGTCAAACGCATCATCACCCGTCACGGCGGCCGCATTTGGGCGCAATCTGCGCCGGGCAAAGGCAGCACTTTTTATTTCACCCTTGGCAGCGAGCAGCCGCAGGCCGACAAGTCCGATGAAGCCGGCTTCGCGCTGGCCCGGGTGTCACGCGGCAGCCTGCTGGTGCAGGGTGCGGGAGGCGCGTCCGGCGAGGTGTCTGCGGCCGGGCCGGTCAGCAGCGACAACGATGCCTTCAGCCTCAGCGACCAGCAGTTCAGCAACGCTTTCGAACATTCGGCCATCGGCATGGCGCTGATCGCGGTGGACTCGCGCCGCCTGCGCGTCAACAGTGCCTTCTGCCAGATGCTCGGCTACTCCGAGGCTGAGATGTTGTCGCGCACGGTTCACGATGTGACACATCCCGACGACGTCGAGTACGACGTGTTGCAGCGCAAGCGGGCGCTGGCCGGTGAGATCGAGACCTATCAGTGGGAAAAGCGCTACTTCCACAAAACCGGGCGCATCGTCTGGGCACACCTGAGCTGCTCGCTGGTGCGAGACCCGGATCGCCGTCCCCTGCTGTTTATCTCGCAGGTGCAGGACATCACTGTGCGCAAGAATGCCGAGGTCGTGCTGCGGGAGAGCGAGGAGCGCTTCCGGGCCCTCACCGAGCTGTCGTCTGACTGGTTCTGGGAGCAGGACGAACATTTCCGTTTTGTGCAGATCTCGGGGAAGACCACCGACATGGCCGGGCGTGCTGATGACAGCATCATCGGCAAGACCCGCTGGGAACTCACCGATGTGTTGATGGCATCCGTGGATTGGGACGAACACCGTGCGCAGTTGCTGCGGCATGAGGCATTCCGCGACTTTGAAATCGTCAGGCAGGACATCCACGGCGCGTTGCATTACGAAAGTATCAGTGGCGTGCCGATCTTCGACGGCAGCGGCCGCTTTACCGGGTACCACGGTACCGGCCGGGACACCACCGCCATGCGCCAGGTCCAGGACGCACTGCGGGCCAGCGAGTCGCAATTGCGTGACATCGCTGACACGCTGCCAGCACTGATTTCTTACGTGGACAGCAGCCAGCGATTCCGCTTTCACAACCGCGCCTATGCCGAAGGCCTGGGCCTGTCACATGACCAGATTCACGGCAGGCAGATGCGCGACGTGCTGGGCGAGGAAGGGTATGAGTTGGCCCGGCCCTGGGTTGAAGAGGTGTTGTCGGGGTATCCCGTGACGTTTGACCGGCAGCGCCGCACGCCGCATGGCGACATGCGCGACTTCGTCGTCACCTATTTCCCGCGTTATGGCGATGGCGGGGACACAAGCCGCGTGATCGGCTTTTATTCGATGGGGACCGACGTGACCGAGCTCAAGCGCATCGACCGCATGAAAAGCGAGTTTGTCTCGACGGTCAGCCATGAGTTGCGCACCCCGCTGACCTCCATCCGTGGTGCGCTGGGCCTGATCTCCGGCGGCGTGGCCGGTGTGATGCCGGAAGCCGCCCAAACCCTGGTCGGTATTGCCAGCAGCAACTGCGAACGCCTGATCCGGCTGATCAACGACATCCTGGATATCGAGAAGATCGAGTCCGGCAAAATGGGGTTGAATGTGCAGTCCATCGATATGGGGCCGCTGCTGGCCCAGGTGCTGGCGGCCAACAGCTATTACGGTTCGGAGTACCAGGTGCCGCTGAAGCTGGAGATGCCCGAGGGCACGCTGCGCGTCAGCGCCGACAGCGACCGCCTGGTTCAGGTCATTGCCAACCTGCTGTCCAATGCCATGAAGTTTTCCCCGCCGGGGAAGTCGGTGGAAGTGCGCCTGCTGCGCGCCGCCGCTTCCCGTGTGCGTGTCGAAGTGCGCGACCACGGCCCCGGCATTCCCGATGAATTCCGCAAACGCATCTTCCAGAAGTTCTCCCAGGCCGACGCATCCGATACGCGCGCCAAAGGTGGCACCGGACTGGGGTTGAACATCTCACGGGCCATCATCGAGCGGCTGGGCGGCAGCATCGGCTTCACCACCGAATCCGGCGAGGGAACCACCTTTTTCTTTGAACTGCCAGAGTGGAAAGAGCCGGCCATGGCAGTGTCTGCATCGGTGAACATGCAATTGCCGGTTGCAGACAAGGCCGCACGTCCGCGGGTGCTGATCTGTGAGGATGACCCCGATATCGCGCGACTCATTGTCATGATGCTGGACCGGGGTGGCTTCGACGCCGATGAAGCCTACAGCGCGGCGCAGGCGCAAGCCAGGCTGGCGCTGCGTCCCTATGCCGCCATGACGGTGGATCTGAAGTTGCCCGATGCGGACGGGCTCGCGCTGATCCGCACCCTGCGCAGCCAGGAGGCGACACGCGACCTGCCCATCGTGGTGGTGTCGGCCAGCGCCGGTGAGGGGGATCTCCAGTTCAACAACCAGCTGCTGTCGGTGTCGGACTGGCTGGAAAAGCCGATCGATCAGAACCTGCTGATCGTCGGCCTGCGACGGGCCATTGCAGGTGTCGGCAGCAAGCCCAGAATTCTGCATGTCGAGGACGACCTGGACATCCAGCGCATCACTGCCGCTATCGCGCAGGACTTTGCCATCTTTGAGTTTGCCGCGACGCTGGCCGACGCGCGTGCGCGGCTGCGCCAGCAGCACTTTGACCTGGTGCTGCTTGATCTGGCGCTGGGGCAAACCTCGGGCTGGGACCTCCTGGCCGACATCGAGGCCATGGCCCTGCCGCCGCCGGTGGTGGTATTTTCAGCGCAGGATGTGGACAGGCAGCAGCATGCGCAAGTGGCGGCGGTGTTGCTCAAGGCGCAGACCACCAACGAGGAGTTGCTGCAGACGCTGCAGCGTGTGCTCAGCGAGGCCAGACCGGCTGCGCACTGACATTCTGACGGGCCGCTCTGGCCCTGCTTTTCATGCATCAAATCGGCCTCCAGACCCTGTGGGACGGGCGTTGGCAGCTATTATTTTTGTAGCATTTTCAGGCTGGGGGCGCAGCCATCATGGCGGTATAGCGGCGCTGCATTTCCTCGGGCGCCACGTCTTCAATGCTGTGCCCCACGTTCCAGCGGTGGCCGAACGGGTCGATGAAGCTGCCCGAGCGTTCGCCGTAGAACTGGTCCTGGGCGGCCATGTCGAGCGTGGCGCCGGCCTGCAACGCGCGCGCGATCACCTCGTCGCAGTCGTCCACATGCAGGTGCAGGCTCATGGCCTGCGGCGCGCCTGCCTGCGGCGCCAGCATGCCGTACTCCGGGAATTCGTCCGACAGCATCAGGGTTGCGCCATTGAAGTCCAGCTCGGCATGGCCGACGCGGCCGCTGGGTTCGACCAGCCGGAATTTTTCGGTGACGCTGAAAACGCGGGTGTAGAAGTCAATTGCCGCACTGGTGTTTTTGACACGCATGCAGGCAAACAATTCATGAATCGCCATGGAGGTCTCCAAAAAGATGAGGCGGGTGGTTTGTCACCCCAAGCCACAGTCTAGGTCGATGGCCGCCGGCTGTCTTGAACAAAACGGACATCGCCCCCAGCCGCGAATGAAACCGGCACATGGTTGGCGGCGATCGGGCGGGCGGCCCGGTACTGCTCGGGCCTCAGGCCTGCAAAGGCGCGGAAGTCACGGTTGAAATGCGGCTGGTCGCTGTATCCCGACGCGAAGGCGACGTCGGCCAGGCTGGGCTCCTGCTGCTGCATCAGGCGCAGCGCCTTCTGGAAACGCTGCAACCTGACATACCGCCTGGGTGTCAGGCCGACAGCCTGCAAGAACAGGCGCACGAATTGCCGCTGGCTGTAGCCACTGCTGCGGGCGGCGGCATCCACGCTGCTACCGTCGTGAAGTTGCCGCAAGCCTGCCAGCACAGCCGGATGTGCGGACCGCGCTGGCGAGCCTGCCGAGGACGGCAGACGCTGCATCAGCGCCGCTTCAAGGCAGCGCAGCTTGTCGTCGGCCGAAGGCGCGGCCAGCAACTGCTCGCGCAGCAGGCCAGCGTCTGCGCCCCAGAGATCCTCCAGCTGCACATGGCGGCCCGCCAGTTCATCGGCGGGCAGGCCGAGCAGGGCCTGCGACGCGCCAGGACGCAGTTGCAGCCCGATGGACGACGAGCCGGCGGTCACACGCTTTGCGTACGCAGCGGCGCGCGCTCCGTTGACCACCGCGTAGCCGAGGTTTCGGGGCACATGGTCGTCCAGATGGTCGAAAACGGCTATCGGTGGCCCGGCCAGGCGCAGCACCAGGTGCATCTCGCCGCTCGGCATCATCAGTTCGTGCGAGGGCGCCGGGGCTGGCGGGTCGGTGGGCGTGCTGTGCCACACCGACCGGACCAGGCCGGAGAGCGCGGGACAGGGTGGGCGCTCCATCCACTCCAGCAGCTTAGATGCGGCCCAGGTCCTGAATTGCGTCGACAATCATGCCGGTGCCGACGGCAATCAGCAAAATGTCTGCCGCCACGCGCACATATTTGTGGCCGGATGGGGGCGCGCCCAGTTGCAGCAGCACGGGTTGCGGCACCGGGTAGTAACGCACGTCGCTCGGCAGCGGCTGGCCCACTGCCCATTTCTTGGCCTGACCCGGAGGCAGGCAACCATTGTTCTTTTTCGCCAGTCCGGGCGGGCATTTGCCGGCACGGAATTGCTGGCCGTAGTACTGCTGTACCGCCGTACGTTGTGGTGCGCCGAAGTAAGCGCCTATGCTGACCTGGGCCGGCGCCACGCGGACCTGCGCATCTTTTTTGCCGCCGCCGCCGTGCGACCCGCCCTGGTTGTCGCCGCGGTTTTCTTTCTGTTCGTGTTTGCCGCCTTTGCCCTGGCCGGCCCATTCGGGTTTTTGGGCCCAGGCGGAACCGGCCATCAGGGCGGCGATCAGCACCAGGGGAAGTGGGGAAAAGCGGGAGTGCAGTGGAGTGTTCATCGTGTCACCTTTGTGGTTGTTGAGTTTTGCAGGGGCGCAGCGGACGAGGTCCGGTCGGCTTGTCGACATCTTTATAACGCCGCAGGGCCAGTTACGTTGGCCGATTGCCTGCCATAGCGGCATTGAAGCGGCCTCGTCCTACAAAATTTTTCACGCTAACTCGCTGAATGCCGACCAAGCTTTGAACCGTGCGCGATCTGGCAAACCCTGGCCAGATGCGGCGGACGTCCCGGCGGTTCAACTTCAGCGGTTTTTCTCGGTGCTGAGCGCGCTTTCAAATTCCTGGCGTGACAAGACCCCGTCCTTGTTGGCGTCGGCCTCGTCGAAGTGGCGCGCCACGCCGCGAAAGCCGGCGGCTTCCTCGCGGCTGAGCTTGCCGTCCTTGTTGCTGTCGATGAAACCGAAGGCCTGCGCGATCTGCGCGACCGTGTATTTGGGCTCGGCCGGCGCGGCGGTGCTTGCAGGGGCTGCAACTGCGGTTTGTGCCTGCGCGCCAGCGGCAAACAGCACGAGCGCCGTACCCAGCGCGAGTCCGGTGCCGATCAGCCACATGGCCGGCGAAGGGCTCCCGACGGTGGGCGCTGGGGCCGCGTGCGCTGTGTTCTGGCGGGAATTGGCGTGCTGGGAAAGCTGTTTGGAAAAAGTCATGCGAGTTCTCGGGCCCGTGGGGCCGGTGGTCAGACAGGATGCCATTGGGCACCTTGGCGGCCCGGGACGCCAGCCTTTTTGCACGGTGTTTCGCCGCTTTACATCCGGCGCGATCTGCGACACATTTCTTTGCGCGCGGCTTGGTGCGGGAGCGCCGGCTCCCAGCGCCTGAAGATGCATCAAAACCGCCTCAGCTCCCGACTGGCGGGGGTAGTCAGCTATAAATTCAGTAGCAAGCGGGGGGCTGCGGCGGAATCCGCTGTTTTGCCGATACCATCGCTGTGAATCCCGGTCCCCTTTCTGCACAGGCACGCATCATGAAACTCTCCAGCATCGCCCGATCGTCTTCCCTTGAAAACCGGTTTTTTTTGTTGCTGCTGCTGCTGGTGTCACTGGCCTTTGCCTGGGTGCTCTGGCCGTTTTATGGCGCGGTGTTCTGGGGCGCCATCTTCGCGCTGATGTTCACGCCGCTGTTTGCGCGCCTGCTCAAGGCCATGCCGGGCCGGCGCACGCTGGCTGCGCTGGCCACGCTGGCCATCATCCTGGTGGCCGTGATCCTTCCGCTGGGCCTGATCGTTGCCTCGCTGATGCAGGAAGCCTCTGCCTTGTACCAGCGCATGCAGTCGGGCGAATTCAGCGTCGGCATCTACTTCCAGCAGGTGTACGGCGCGCTGCCGGCCTGGGTCACCGGCCTGCTGGACCGCTTCGGCCTGAGCAACACCAGCGTGATCCTGGAGCGGGTGTCGGCCAGCCTGTCCAAAGGCAGCCAGTTCCTGGCCACACAGGCGCTGAACATCGGCCAGAACACCTTTGATTTCGTGGTCAGCTTCTTCGTGATGCTCTACATCCTGTTTTTCCTGCTGCGCGATGGCGGCGCGTTGGCGCGGCGCATCCGCGATGCGGTGCCGCTGGAGTCCGGCATCAAGCGCGAGCTGTCGGGCAAGTTCATTACCGTGATCCGCGCGACCGTCAAGGGCAACGTCGTGGTGGCCATGCTGCAGGGCGCACTCGGCGGCCTGATCTTCTGGATGCTGGGCATCCACGCGCCAGTGCTGTGGGGCACGCTGATGGCGTTTCTCTCGCTGCTGCCCGCCGTGGGCGCGGCCCTGGTCTGGGGCCCGGTGGCGATTTATTTTCTGGTCACCGGCTCCATTACCGAGGGCCTGGTGTTGATCGCTTTCGGCGTTCTGGTGATCGGCCTGGTGGACAACATCCTGCGTCCGCTGCTGGTGGGCAAAGACACCAAGATGCCCGACTACGTGGTGCTGATTTCGACGCTGGGCGGCATGGCGATCTTCGGCCTCAACGGTTTTGTGATCGGGCCGGTGGTCGCGGCCATGTTCATGGCGGCCTGGGACCTGTTTTCCAAGGCGCGCGAGGAAGCTGCGCAGCCACCCGCGCTGCCGCCCGAGCCGCCCGCATCGCCCAAGGGGTGAAGCCGCCAAGCCCTGATCAGGGTAGGTTAATGTAGCTACAATAACCCATGAAAATTCTTTTCGATCCAGCCAAACGCGAGAAGACGCTGGCTGATCGGGGATTGGACTTCGCCGACGCTGCGCTTGTTTTTGCAGGCACAACGCTGGAGACAGAAGACACCAGGAAAAGCTACGGTGAAACCCGCATCATTTGTTATGGCCTGCTCGCCGGACGGATGGTGGTTGTGGGTTACACGCCGCGTGGCGCGGACCGCCACATCTTCAGCATGAGGAAAGCCAATGAACGCGAAAAAACCCGCATCGCCCCGCTCCTTGAAGTCTGACCTCGCGCGCCTTGACGCGCATGTGGTGGCGCCGCAAGAGTACGAAGAGCTTCCTGAACTCACTGAGGACATGCTGGCACGCGCGAAAGTCAACAAAGGGGGAAGACCTGTCTCACCCAATCCCCGCAAATTGATATCGCTGCGTCTGCCTGCCGATGTCATTGATCGCTGGAAAGCCACGGGAGCCGGCTGGCAGACGCGCATGGCAGAACGGCTGAACAAGGTTCATTGACCTGATTGGCGGCTACGTGAACAACGAGCAAGAAGGCCTGGGACAACGCGCCAGGCTAGTGCAGTATTTGCAGACTTACGTCTGTAGATATCTGTAGTCCCGTTCCTACATACGCCACCCGGCGTATAGCCCGTTCGCCCTCCGGTCCCCAGAATCACTTCATCGTTTCGTCAAAGCCGCCTCCCGCGGCTTTTGCGGAGCGAAAAGTGATTTACCACCTACCGGAGAAGCTGAACATGCAACGTCGTTTTACCCTCAAGGCGCTCAGCGCCGCCGTCGCCCTGGCGGGCCTCTCTGTCCTGCCAGCCCATGCCCAGTCGGGCGGCACCATCAAGGTGGGCATTCTGCACAGCCTGTCGGGCACCATGGCCATTTCGGAAACCGTGTTGAAAGACACCGTGCTGATGGCGATTGACGAAATCAACGCCAAGGGTGGCGTGATGGGCAAGAAGCTCGAGCCCGTGATTGTCGATCCGGCCTCCAACTGGCCCCTGTTTGCCGAAAAAACCAAGCAGCTGCTCGGCCAGGACAAGGTCTCGGTGATTTTCGGCTGCTGGACCTCGGTGTCCCGCAAGTCGGTGTTGCCAGTCGTTGAAGAAATGAACGGCCTGCTGTTCTACCCCGTGCAGTACGAAGGTGAAGAGCTGTCCAAAAATGTGTTTTACACGGGTGCAGCCCCCAACCAGCAGGCCATCCCTGCGGTGGATTACCTGATGAGCAAGGCCGGCGGCGGCGCCAAACGCTGGGTCCTGCTGGGCACCGACTATGTGTACCCACGCACCACCAACAAGATTCTGCGCGCCTACCTGAAAAGCAAGGGCGTGAAGGACAGCGACATCGACGAGAAATACACACCGTTCGGCCACTCCGACTACCAGACCATCGTGGCTGACGTGAAGAAATTCTCTGCCGGCGGCAAGACCGCTGTGGTGTCGACCATCAACGGCGACTCCAACGTGCCTTTCTACAAGGAACTGGGCAACGCCGGCCTGAAGGCCAAGGATGTGCCGGTTGTCGCCTTCTCCGTGGGTGAAGAAGAACTGCGCGGCGTGGACACGAAACCGCTGGTGGGCCACCTGGCTGCCTGGAACTACTTCCAGTCGATCAAGAGCCCGGCCAACACCGAGTTCATCAAGAAGTGGTCTGCCTACGCCAAGGCCAAGGGCATTGCCGGCCACAAGGACAAGCCTTTGACCAACGACCCGATGGAAGCCACTTACATCGGCATCAACATGTGGAAGCAGGCTGTCGAGAAAGCCAAGTCCACCGACACCGACAAAGTGATTGCCGCCATGGCCGGCCAGACCTTCAAGGCACCGTCGGGCATCGTCTCCAAGATGGACGAGAAAAACCACCACCTGCACAAGTCGGTGTTCATCGGCGAGATCAAGGCCGACGGTCAGTTCAACGTGGTGTGGAAGACACCTGGCCCGGTGAAAGCCAAGCCATGGAGCCCGTACATCGAAGGCAACGACAAGAAGCCTGACGAGCCGGCAAAAATGGCCTCCAAATAAGGCCGTCGCCGCGGGTTTTCGGACCTGCGGTGCAAGCCGCACCTGGTTTGCAAAAAACAGGTGCGGCTTTTTTTGGTCTGGCCCAGTTCTTGCACTACTCCGGTGCATGAAAAGTAAATGCTTGACCCAGGAAGTTGCAGCCTGGGCATCGCAGCGAGCTGCATCGGCTGGCTGCTGTGCCCACCCTACAGGTTCTTTACCATGATGATGCGCACACTCCTCTTATCCGCTGTATTTCTGCTTTCTGCCGGCGCCCACGCGTTGACGCCGGAAGAGGTCAAGGGCATGGCACTCGGTGAGACCGAGACCCGTGTCGAAGCCTTGGTCAAGGCCTCGGCTGTGCCTGACGAAAAGACCGCCGCCTTCATCCAGGCCATGGCCGACGATGCCGTGAAGACGGCCGGTGACAAGGTGTTTGTCATCAAGGACGACAAAGGCTACGACCCGGTCACCGGTGCCGAACTGCCTGTGCCCGCAGATGCCGAGGATGTGATCAACAACAACCTGATGCGCGGCGAGCTCGACAATGCGCTGGCTTCCCTCAAGCTGTTCTCCAAAGAGGAAAAAGTCCGCGCCGAGGCGATCAAGACCCTGTCCGGCGGCGCCGACGAGTCGCGGTTGCCGCTGATCGAAAAAGCCTATGCCGCCGAGACGGTCCCGGCACTGAAAAATCAACTTGAAATGGTGCGCGCCACCATTTTGCTGAGCAGCAGCGACAAGGCCAAACGCATGGAAGCCGCCGCACGCCTGTCGGGCAGCAACAACCCGATCAGCAAAACGGTGTTGATCGCGCGCCTGTCTGAAGAACAAGACCCCGAGGTCAAGAGTGCGCTGCAGGCTTCGCTGCGCAAGGTCGAGTCGGCGCTGGCCTGGGGCGACAAGCTGGGCGCGGTCTTCAGCGGCATCAGCCTGGGCAGCATTTTGCTGCTGGTGGCGCTGGGCCTGGCGATCACCTATGGCTTGATGGGTGTCATCAACATGGCGCATGGCGAACTGATGATGATTGGCGCCTACGCCACCTACGTGGTGCAGGGCCTGTTCCAGAAATACCTGCCCGGCATGTTTGACTGGTATCTGCTCGCGGCGGTGCCGGTGGCCTTCATGGCTTCGGCGCTGATGGGCGCGGCGCTGGAGCGCGGCGTGATCCGATTCCTCTACGGCCGTCCGCTGGAGACGCTGCTGGCGACCTGGGGCATCAGCCTGATGTTGCAGCAATTGGTGCGCTCCATTTTCGGCGCGCAAAACGTCGGTGTGGGGAATCCGGTCTGGATGAGCGGCGGCGTGCAGGTGCTGGGCAATTTGTCGCTGCCTTACAACCGCCTCGTCATCATCGGTTTTGCGATTGCGGTGCTGCTGGGCATGGCCTGGCTGATCAGTAAAACGCGGCTGGGCCTGTTTGTGCGCGGCGTCACGCAGAACCGGCCGATTGCGTCGTGCATGGGCGTGAACACGGCGCGCGTGGACACCTATGCGTTTGCGCTGGGCTCGGGCATCGCGGGCCTGGCCGGCTGTGCGCTGAGCCAGGTCGGCAATGTCGGCCCGGACCTGGGCCAGGGCTACATCGTCGACGCCTTCATGGTGGTGGTGCTGGGCGGTGTGGGCCAGCTCGCCGGCACCGTCTACGCCGCCATGGGCCTGGGCATTCTGAACAAATTCCTGGAAGGCTGGACCGGCGCGGTGCTGGCCAAGATTGCGGTGCTGGTGCTCATCATCATCTTCATTCAAAAACGTCCGCAGGGTATTTTTGCAATGAAAGGCCGCTCAGCGGAAGCGTAAGAATGAACACGCCTGTCCATACCAACAACGCGTCTCTTCAGGCCGAGCAGGGCATTGCGCCTGGCGCTGCGCCCAACACGCCGGTGGCGCCCAACGCGAATCCCTACACCAGCGCGATGCGCACCGGTGCAAGCAATGCCTGGGCTTCGGTCACTTTGCCCGCCAAAGGGCCGATGCTCACCCGCGCCGGCTGGAGTACCTTCCTGGTGGCGCTGCTGCTGGTCTGCGCGCTGGCGCCGGTGCTCAACCTGCTGGTGCCCGAAACCAGTGTGTTTCACATGAGCACCTATGCGGTGGCGCTGGTTGGAAAGATCATGTGTTACGCCATCGTGGCGCTGGCCATGGACCTGATCTGGGGCTACACCGGCATTTTGTCGCTGGGGCACGGCCTGTTTTTCGCGCTCGGTGGTTATGCCATGGGCATGTATTTGATGCGCCAGATCGGGCGCGACGGCAACTACAAAAGCGATTTGCCCGACTTCATGGTTTTTCTCGACTGGAAGGAGCTGCCCTGGCACTGGACCTTTAGCGACAGCTTCATCGCCACGCTGTTCCTGATCGTGCTGGTGCCCGGCGTCGTGGCTTTTGTTTTCGGCTACTTCGCCTTCCGCTCGCGCATCAAGGGCGTCTACTTTTCCATCATCACGCAGGCCATGACCTTTGCGGCCATGCTGCTGTTCTTCCGCAACGAGACCGGCTTTGGCGGCAACAACGGTTTTACCGACTTCAAGCGCATCCTGGACATGCCGATTGCCACGCCCAACATGCGCATGCTGCTGTTCGTGATCACCGGTCTCACCTTGCTGGGCTTTTTCCTGTTTGCCAAATGGCTGGTGCGCAGCAAGTTTGGCCGAGTGCTGCAGGCGATCCGTGATGCTGAAACCCGCGTGATGTTCTCGGGCTACAACCCGATTGGCTACAAGCTCACGATCTGGACCATTTCTGCGGTGATGTGCGGCATTGCCGGCGCGTTGTATGTGCCGCAGGTCGGCATCATCAACCCGAGCGAGATGAGCCCGGCCAATTCGATCGAGATGGCGATCTGGGCCGCGGTCGGCGGGCGCGCCACCCTGATCGGTCCGATTGTCGGCGCCTTTATTGTCAACGGCGCCAAGAGCTGGCTGACGGTGGCTTATCCCGAGTATTGGCTGTATTTCCTGGGCCTGCTGTTTATCGCGGTCACGCTGTTCCTGCCGAACGGCGTGGTCGGCCTGGTCAAAAAACTCCGGAAGGGCGGTGAGAAATGACGCCCGACCTGCTGGAACAAGGCGCGCGCCGCATCGAGGAGCGCCGCGCCGCGCTGGAGGCCGGCCGCAGCAACACCGAATCCGGGGGGCGCAGCGCGGGTATTGGCCGCATCGCCACGCCGGGTGAGGTCGATGTCACGCATGGCCGCATCCTTTACCTCGAAGATGTGAGCGTCAGCTTCGACGGCTTCAAGGCCATCAACAAGCTGTCGCTGGACATTGCGCCCGGCGAGCTGCGCTGCATCATCGGCCCCAACGGCGCCGGCAAGACGACCATGATGGACATCATCACCGGCAAGACCCGGCCCGACGAAGGCACGGTGTTTTTCGGCAGCACGATTGATTTGCTGCGCCACACCGAGCCGCAGATCGCCCAGCTCGGCATAGGCCGCAAGTTCCAGAAACCCACGGTGTTCGAGCAGCTCACGGTGTTTGAAAACCTCGAACTCGCGCTCAAGACCAACAAGGGCGTGAAGTCGTCCATGTTCTTCAGGCTCGACTCGGCGCAAAGTGACCGGCTCGCCGAAATACTGGTGACGATTCACCTGGCCGACAGCGTGCACCGCATGGCCGGCAACCTGAGCCACGGGCAAAAGCAGTGGCTGGAGATCGGCATGCTGCTGATGCAGGATCCCAAGCTGCTGCTGCTCGACGAGCCGGTGGCCGGTATGACCGACGAGGAAACCGCGCGCACCGCCGAATTGTTCCTGACGCTCAAGGGCAAACATTCGCTGATGGTGGTGGAGCACGACATGAGTTTCATCCGGACGATTTCCGAGATCGTCACGGTCTTGTGTGACGGCTCGGTGCTGGCCCAGGGCACTTTGGACCAGGTGCAGGCGGATGAACGGGTGATCGAGGTGTACCTTGGGCGTTGAACTCTTCGCCGTTCGGGCGGGGCTTGTCGAAGCCTGTGCAAGCTTGCGATCCGGTTGGTCATCCGGCAAGCTGGGTCTCGCCCCGGCGGGCGACTCACTTTCTCTTGCTTCGCCAAGAGAAAGTAAGCAAAGAGAAGGCGACCCGATGGTCCGGGTCCCTTCGCTTCGCTACGGGCAACCTGCGGTGCTCGCCAAAAACGGGGCCGGGCTCGAACTCGCTGCGCTCAGACAATCGCCCGTCCTGATCCGTTTTCGACTGCGCTCCTCGGCTCAGCCCGACGGGTGGCAGAGAGAACCAAATACCAGAGACAAAAATCCGGAGAGCGGGAAGCGCGCAGCGCTTCCTGCACGGGAATCCCAGCGAACGGTCATGTTTGCACGCGAGAGCAGCACACGCGGCCACATGAAGTCCCCCTCCATCGCCCAGCGGGGCGAGGGAGGGGCTAG
>JAZKGR010000172.1:0-12534 GCA_040385775.1 Pseudomonadota bacterium | reverse complement strand
GCCGCGGAAGTGCAGCATGGTCGGCGAGGGAATCGTCACCTTGGGCGTGTTGCCGGCGCTGACCTGGCTCTTGAGATAGTTGAAGTCGGCGAGCTGGATGTCCTTGACGTGGCGGACCTTGTCGACCACCTTCATCACCGGCGGGGCCAGTTCTTCCGAGCCATCGGGGCGCTTGACGGTGAAGGGGATGCCGACGTCCACGCCGCCGATCTGCTCAAGAAAGTCAACGTGGAAGTAGGTGCGGCGGAACTCCCCGTCGGTGATGCTTTTCAGGCCCACGTCTTCCTGGAACTTGACGATCTCGGTGATGGCCTTGTCTTCGACCTGGCGCAGTTGCTCGGGCGTGATCTGACCCTTGGCTTTTTGCTCACGGGCTTCCAGCAGGTACTTGGGGCGCAGAAAACTGCCGACGTGGTCGTAACGGGCGGGCAGTTGGGGGGCGGCGGTGCTCATGGGGTCTCCTGGGAAAATTTTTTAAGCCAATACGCCATTGAAACTGTTCACCCCGTTCGGGCTGAGCCCGTCGAAGCCTGTTTGTGAAGTGACAGCCCTTCGACAGGCTCAGGGCGAACGGTTTAACAAAGTATTGGAACCAAGGCTGAATGGTAAAGCATGAATTTCGGGGCCCTATGAATACATAAACCTGAGTAAAACGCTTGAAATAGCCGATTTAGATTGATTTTCGATGATTAATGTATACAGTGCGTATGCATGAAAGCCGAAAAAGCCCTTTTCCCCCTCAACGCCTGGTATGCCGCTGCTTATGACGTGGAGGTGGTCAACGCGCTGCTGCCGCGCACCATCTGCAATCAGAAAATCGTGATGTTCCGCAAGACCGACGGCACGGTGGCGGCGCTCGAAGACGCCTGCTGGCACCGGCTGCTGCCGCTGTCCATGGGCCATCTGAAGGGCGACGAGGTCACCTGCGGCTACCACGGCCTGGTCTACAACGCGCAGGGCCGCTGCACCCACATGCCCAGCCAGGAGACGCTGAACCCCTCGGCCTGCGTGCGCGCTTTTCCGCTGGTTGAGAAACACCGCTTCATCTGGATCTGGCCCGGCGACCCGGCGCAGGCCGACCCGGCGCTGGTGCCCGACATGCACTGGAACGACGACCCGGCCTGGGCCGGCGACGGCAAACTCATCACCGTCAAGTGCGACTACCGGCTGGTGGTCGACAACCTGATGGACCTGACGCACGAAGCTTTTGTGCACGGCTCCAGCATAGGCAACCGCGAAGTGGCCGAGGCGCCGTTTGTTGCGACCCACGGCGACCGCACCGCCACCGTGACGCGCTGGATGGAGAACATTGTTGCGCCACCGTTCTGGGCCGGGCAGATCCGCCATGCGCGCGACTACACCGGGCCGGTGGATCGCTGGCAGGTGATTCGTTTCGAGGCGCCGTGCACGGTGACCATCGATGTCGGTGTGGCCGAGGCCGGCAGCGGCGCCGTGCCGAAAGACGGCCAGCCGGGCGACCGCAGTAAGGGCGTCAACGGCTTTGTGCTGAACACCATCACACCCGAGACCAACGGCACCTGCCATTACTTCTGGGCCTTTGCGCGCAACTACTGCCTGGGTGAACAGGCGCTGACGCACAAGCTGCGTGAAGGCGTGGCGACCATCTTCCGCGAGGACGAACATGTGCTCGAGGCGCAGCAGGTCGCCATGGACGAACACCCGGACCACCAGTTCTACAACCTGAACATCGACGCCGGCTCCATGTGGGCGCGGCGGCTGATCGACAAGCTGGTGGCGCGGGAAACACCGCCTGCTGCGGTGATCCCTATCCGGCAGGTGGCATGAGTATTTTTGTCATTGCGGGCCCGACCCGCAATCCATGCCCCGCGGGCCGGACAGCCTGGATGCCGGATCAAGTCCGGCATGACAAGCCTTGGGCGATGCGGCCTCTTTTTGTCATTGCGGGCACGATCCGCAATCCATGTACTGTGGGCCGGACAGCCTGGATGCCGGGTCGAGCCCGGCATGACAAGGCGGGGAGTGCGGCCATGCCCCCTCTGTCATTGCGGACCTGATCCGCAATCCATGCCGCGCAAACCACAACAACACTTGAAACCAGCATGAGTACTATAAAAAAGATAGCTGCAAACCCAGACCAGCCGGGGGCTGAAGGCCAAAATGGCACTGAAAGTGCACAGGTGCGGGCGCTGCTGCGGCTGCGTGAGCTCATTCTCTCGGGCGAGCTGGCTGGCGGCACACGGATTGCCGAGCTGGCCATCGTCGAGCGCATCGGTGTCTCGCGCACGCCGATTCGCGCGGCGCTGATGCGGCTGGAGCAGGAAGGTTTGCTGGAAGCGCTGCCCAACGGCGGTTACGCGGTCAAGGCGTTTTCAGAACGCGACATCGCCGACGCCATCGAGCTGCGCGGCACGCTCGAAGGCCTGCTGGTGCGTCTCGCGGCCGAACGCGGCGCGCCGGCCGTGGTGCTGGCCGAAGCGCGCGACTGCCTGCGCCAGGTCGATGCGGTGCTGGCCGATCCGGCGCTGACGGACGAAGCCTTCTCGGCTTACGTCGACATCAACGAACGCTTCCATGCGCTGCTGTACGAGATGGCCGACAGCCCGGTCACCGTGCGCCAGCTTGAGCGGGTGGTGAGCTTGCCGTTTGCCTCGGCCTCGGCCTTTGTGGTGGTGCAGTCCAACTCGCCGCAGGCGCGCGACATGCTGGTGGTGGCGCAAGACCAGCACTGGCAGGTGCTGGACGCCATCGAGCGCGGCGAGGGCACACGCGCCGAGGCGCTGATGCGCGAACACTCGCGCCTGGCACAGCGCAACCTGCGCCATGCGCTGTCCGGTCAGGCTGATGCGCACATGCCCGAGTCGCTCAAGGCCATGAAGCTGATCCGACGCCGTGGCTGAAAACTTATTGCCGTTCGCCCTGAGCCTGTCGAAGGGCTTCGACAAGCTCAGCCCGAACGGTGGGTGGCCTGAGCGACCCGACTATTAATGAATATTTGAATTTCTCATCATGAAAAGCAATACAAGCCTGTACCCCGCCACCATCGTGGCCCTGCGCGACCTGACACCGACGGTGCGCGAGTTCGAGATCCAGCCCGTTGCGGGCAGCGCACCATCGTGGCAAGCCGGCGCGCACCTGCAGATGGAGGTGATGGTCAACGGCCGGGCGCAGATTCGCAGCTACTCGCTGGTGGGACTGCCGAACGGCCAGCGCTACCGCATTGCCGTCAAACGCATGGACGACGGCCGTGGCGGCTCGCAGGCGATGTGGCGGCTGGCCGTGGGTGATGCCCTGTCCGTCAGCCAGCCGCAAAACCATTTCCCGCTGGACCTGTCGGCGCCGCACTACCTGCTGGTGGCCGGCGGCATCGGCATCACCCCGCTGGTGATGATGGCGCAGCAGTTGCAGTCCCATGCGCTGAAAACCGGCGCGACCTTGCGCATGCTCTACGGTGCACGCACGCAAGAGGAGCTGGCCTTGTTGCCGCTGCTGAGGGAAACCCTGGGCGATGCGCTGCAGACCTTTGTCGGCGAGCGCCAGGAAACCATGGACCTAGCCGCCGAGATCGCGGCCCTGCCTGCAGGCGCGCAGCTCTACACCTGCGGCCCGGTGCCCATGCTCGAAGCCATCAAGAAAGCCTGGACAGCCGCCGGGCGCACGCTGGCCGACCTGCGTTTTGAAACCTTTGGCAGCAGCGGGCGTTTTGCCGCGCAGGCTTTTCGCGTGTGTGTGCCGCGCCACCAGATCGACATCATGGTGCCGGCCGACACCACCCTGCTCGACGCGCTGGAGCAGGCCGGGGTGGAAGCCATTGCCGATTGCCGGCGTGGTGAATGCGGCCTGTGCACCATGGATGTGCTGGCGCTGGAGGGCGAGGCCGACCACCGCGATGTTTTTCTGAGCGAGCACGAAAAGCAGGAGAGCCGGCGCATCTGCCCCTGCGTGTCGCGGGTGGTGGGGTCGCTCACGCTGGATTCGGCCTACCGGTCCGACTGAGGGTTCTCCCGGGCAACGGACGGGCGGAGGGGACGTTAAATTGAAATACCGGGAGATTACGTATATCAAAACCTTATAACTGCTAGAGCCCTCTCCGCCGTTCCCCTGGTGGTTCTGTAGGGCGACAATCCGCACTGACCCCATGAAGCAACTGCCGACGCAGCAGTACCCTTGCACCTCAACACCATGACTGGAGACTGAAATGAACAAAAGAACCCTGATCAAGACCGCCGTGGCGGTCGCCGCCTTCTGCGCCGCCGGCGCCGGCTTCGCGCAACAGGTCACGCTGCGCCTGCACCAGATGCTGCCGCAGCAGGCCACCATTCCCGCCAAGGCCCTGATCCCCTGGGCGCAGAAGGTCGAGAAAGACTCTGGCGGAAAAATCAAGGTCCAGCTGTTTCATGCGATGCAGCTTGGCGGCACGCCGCCCCAGTTGTTCGACCAGGCCCGTGACGGCGTGGTGGACCTGACCTGGACGGTGCTGGGCTACACGCCCGGCCGATTCAACAAATCCGAAGTGTTCGAGTTGCCTTTCATGAGCGGCAGCGCCGAGCAGTCTTCGCGCGCATTTCACGAATATGTCGAGAAGTTCGCTGCTGACGAGTTCAAGGACGTCAAGATCATTGCCGTGCACACCCATGGCCCCGGGCTGTTCCACACCAAAACACCCGTGACAGGGCTGGAAAGCCTGCGCGGCATGAAAATCCGCGGCGGCTCGCGCGTGATCAGCAACATGCTGACCAAGCTGGGCGCCACGCCGGTAGGCATGCCGGTGCCGGCCGTGACCGACGCGCTGTCCAAAGGCGTGATCGAAGGCACCACCATCCCCTGGGAAGTGACACCTGCGCTGAAGGTCAGCGAGCTGGTCAAGAACCACACCACCTTTGCCGGCAAGGAAGGCCTGTACACGCAGACCTTTGCGTTCTCGATGAACAAGGCCTCCTACGACAAGCTGCCGCCTGACCTGAAGAAGGTGATCGACGCCAACTCCGGCATCGAAACCGCCGCCATGTTCGGCAAGGCCATGGACGAAGGTGATGTGGCAGGCCGTGCCATCGCCGAGAAGGCCGGCAACAAGATTGTGGCGCTGGACATCGCCGAGACGCAGCGCTGGCGCCGGACGGCTTCCTCGGTCGAGACCGACTGGGTGGCCGAGATGAAGGGCAAGAACATCGATGGCGCCAAGCTGGCTTCCGAAGCCCGCGCGCTGATCGCCAAGTACCAACGATAATCGGCCACGCGCAGGCCGCTTCCGGCCTGCAGGTGTTGCCCACAACGCTGCCCCCTGTTTTGCCGTGAAGGCGAAGGGGGCAGTTCATTTACAGATGGTGATGAATTGAAGCTGCTTTCCCTGTTGGCCAGAGCCTGCGCGATTCTGGCGGGTGTGATCCTGACGGTCATCACGCTGATTACCTGTGTCAGCCTGATAGGCCGCAATACCATTGGCACGACGCTGGTCGGCGACTATGAGCTGACCGCCGCCGCCGCCGGTGCCGCCGTGGCGCTGTTCCTGCCGCTGTGCCAGCTGCGGCGTGAAAACATCATCGTGGACTTTTTCACCGCCCGCCTTTCCGCTGTGGCCAACAGCCGGCTGGACCGCGTGGGCAGCGCCTTGCTGGCTGCGGTGCTGCTGGTGCTGGCCTGGCGCACCGCGGTGGGCGGCATGAGCGCCTACAGCTCCAATTCATCCACCATGATGCTGGGCTTTCCCGAGTGGATCGTCTACGCCTTCATGGTGCCCCCGATTGTGCTGACCGGGGTGATTGCCCTGACCCAGACCGTGTATGGCGATTTTCCGGAGCAGGCCAAATGAGTTCTCTGATGTTGGCTGGCCTGATTTTTGGCTGCATGCTGGGCCTGATGGCGATCCGTGTGCCTATCGCCATTTCCATGTTTATCGCGGGTGTGTTCGGTTACCTCTACCAGGTCGGCCTGGCGCCATTTCTCAACAATCTCAATGGCCTGGCCTACGCGCGTTTTGCCAGCTACGACCTGTCGGTGATTCCGCTGTTCATCCTGATGGGCAACTTCGCCACCCAGGGCGGCATCTCCAAGGCGCTGTTCCAGTTTGCCAGCGTGATCATGGCGGGCTTTCGCGGCGGCCTGGCCATGGCGGCGGTGATGGCCAGTGCGGCCTTCGGCGCCATCTGCGGCTCGTCCATTGCCACGGCGGCCACCATCACCTCGGTGGCCCTGCCTGAGATGAAGCGCCACGGGTATTCGGGGCGGCTCTCCACCGGCACCCTGGCGGCCGGCGGCACGCTGGGCATATTGATTCCGCCATCGGTTCCGCTGGTGATCTACGCCATCCTGACCGAGCAGAACATTGCCAAGCTGTTCGCAGCGGCCACCATCCCCGGCATCATCGCGATGTGCGGCTACCTGATCGCCATCGCGGTCTATGTGCGGCTGTTCCCGGGCCACGCGCCCGAGCATGACGACGACCGCCCGCGCATGACGCTGGCCGGCGTGCTGGCGGTGGCGCCGATTGCCATCATCTTTGTCGTGGTGTTTGGCGGCATTTACGGCGGGCTGTTCACGCCCACCGAGGGTGCAGGCGTGGGCGCGGCGGCGACCTTTGTTGCGGCCCTGCTCAGGCGCGAGCTGACGCTGGAGAAAATCAAGCTGTGCTTTTATTCCACGGCGGGCGCCAGCGCGATGATCTTCATGATCTTCATCGGCGCCGACATGATGAATACCGCGCTGGCCCTGACCCAGGTGCCGGCACAGCTGGCCAGCGTCATCCAGGGCTGGGGCGTGGCGCCGGTGCTGGTGGTGTCGGGCATCCTGCTGTTTTATGTGGTGCTGGGCGCGGTGATGGACGAGTTGTCCATGATTTTGCTGACCATCCCGATCTTTTTCCCGGTGGTGATGGGGCTGGACTTTGGCATGCCCAAGGAGTCGGTGGCCATCTGGTTCGGCATCATGGTGCTGATGACCGTGGGCTTTGGCCTGCTGGCGCCGCCGGTGGGGTTGAACGTCTACGTGGTCAACGGCATGGCCAAGGATGTGCCCATCTCCGAAAGCTACAAGGGCGTGATGCCTTTTCTGGTCAGCGACGTGATACGCACCATCCTGCTGCTGGCCTTCCCGCCGATTTCACTGTGGCTGGTGCAGTTCGTCGGGTGACGCGGGCTGACGCCGCGGTGCGCCCGGTGCGCTATTGAATTGATAGCTTCTGCCCCACACAGGACGGGGGCTGGAGCCGTCTTTGACTCATTGTTTTTTTGCTGAGTCGGACATCCTGCATGGGCCGGAATGCGGGTATATCCAGGACAGCTCAAACGGGACACACCCTCATGACTTTTCAACGCCTTGCTTCCGGCCTGCTGGCCTCCCTGCTTCTGGCTTCACTGGCCGCCGCCCAAACCTTTCCATCCAAACCGGTCAGGATCGTCGTGCCCTTCGGCGCCGGCGGTGTGGCTGACCTGACGGCGCGCACGGTGGCGCAAAGACTCGGTGAGTCGCTGGGCCAGGCGGTGGTGATCGAGAACAAACCCGGCGCCGGCGGCGTGGTGGCCGGTGACGCGGTGGCCAAGGCCGAGCCTGACGGTCACACCTTGCTGCTGATGTCCAACGGCACGGCGGTCAGCGCCGGCCTCTTCAAGTCGCTGCCGTTTGACACCGTGCGCGATTTCACGCCGGTCTCGACGCTGGGCTTTTTTGACATTGCCATCATCACGCCGGCCGATTCGAAATTCAAGAACCTGGGCGAACTGCTGGCCTTTGCCAGGGCCAACCCCGGCAAGCTCAATCTCGGCAGCATCAACATCGGCAGCACGCAGAACCTGGCCGCGGAACTGTTCAAGACCAGCTCGGGCACGGATGTGCAAATCGTTCCGTTCAACGGCACGCCGGCCGTGATCACGGCCCTGCGTGGCGGGCAGATCGACGCGGCGGTGGAAATCCTCGGACCGGTGCTGCCGCAGATCAAGGCCAATGCCGTGCGCGCGCTGGCCGTCACCGGCGAAAAACGCGCGGTCGTGCTGCCGGATGTGCCGACCGCGAAGGAAAGCGGCTTGCCGACTTTTGTGGCATCGAGCTGGAATGCACTGGCCGCGCCGGCCAAAACCCCGAAGGATGTGATCGCCCGGCTGAACAAGGAAATCAACGCAGCCGTCAATTCGCCGGAGGTCAAAAAGAAACTGGCCGACCTGAATGTCGAGGCGCGCGGCAGCTCGCCCGAACAGGCTGCGGCCTTGCTGGCCAGCGAAACCAAACGCTGGGGCGATGTGATCGTCCGCGCAAAAATTCCCACGCAATAAAAAGCGCAGGCCTGTCTGTTGAAGGAGTGCCAGTCGTGAAGTTCGAACACCTGGGCATGGTTGGTTACGGCGAGGTCGGCCGGATTTTTACCGCAGGGCTGAAGCACCGTGTGGCGGGCGCCAGCACCTGGGATGTCAAGTTCGACGTGCAGGCGCTGCGCGACGCCCCGCTGGTCCATGCGGCGCAAGCCGGTGTGGACGCGTGTACGTCCATGGCTGAGTTGTGCGCGCGTGCCGACCTCGTCATCTCCGCCGTCACCGCGTCCAATACGCTGGCGGTGGCGCAGGCGGCGGCGCCGCATATCCGCCCCGGTGCAATTTTCCTGGACCTCAATTCCGCATCGCCCGGCACCAAGCAGCAGGCCGCCGCGCTCATCGATGCCGCAGGAGCGCACTATGTCGAAGCCGGGGTCATGACCTCAGTGCCGCCTTATGGCATCAAGGTGCCCATGCTGCTGGGCGGCGCACGCGCGGCCGAACTGGCCGGTGTGCTCACCGGCTGGGGCATGGATGCCAAAGCCGTCAGTGAAAAGCTGGGCGTGGCCAGCGCCATCAAGATGTGCCGCAGCGTGATGATCAAGGGCCTCGAGGCGCTGGTGATCGAGAGCTACACCACGGCGCGCGCCTACGGTGTGGAAGACCATGTGTTGCCGACACTTGCCGAAACCTTCCCGTCCATCGATTGGGAAAAACAGGGCGCCTACTTCTTCAGCCGGGTGGTGCAACACGGCCAGCGCCGCGCCGAGGAAATGCGCGAGGCGGCCAACACCGTGCGCGAAGCCGGGCAGGGGTTTGAACCCTTCATGGCATCGGCGATTGCCGACAAGCAGCAGTGGGTGGCCGATCAGGCCAGGGCCGGCGTGTTTGCGGGTGTTGGCAAGGATGCTCGCTGGCAGGACTATGCGGACAGGCTGCTGGCTGCCGGGCCGAAGCCGTAAGCCATAGGACACGAGACCTGATTGTCATTGCGGGCCTTTCCCGCAATCCATGCCTGCCTGCACGCGCCGCTGGTTCATGGTGCATGGATCCGGATCAAGTCCGGGATGACAAATCCGGGGATGACACGGGAGCGTCCGGTATGACATGCCCTCCCCGCTTGTCATTGCGGGCCTGACCCGCAATCCATGCCTCGCGGGCCTTTGCGCTGGATGTGAGATGGATCACCCCGGATCAAGTCCAGGGCAGGCTCCTCGAGTCCGGGATGACAAGCCCCGCTTCAGTCGGTCTTGACCCGGCCCGACTGGATCACCGGCTTCCAGCGCGCGATTTCACTCGCGATGTGTTTGCCGAAAGCCTCAGGCGTGGTGGGCGTGGCGACAGCGCCTTCGCTGGTCAGCCGCGCTTTCAGTTCGGGCGCATTCAGCGCCAGGTTGATCTGTGTGTTGAGCCTGGCGACGATCTCGCGCGGCGTGCCGGCCGGCGCAACCACGCCGTACCACTGGTCGGCCTCGAAATCCTTGTAGCCTGCCTCGGCAACGGTAGGCAAATCGGGCAGGGCTGGCAGCCGCTGCGGTGAAGAGACCGCCAGTGCGCGCAGCTGGCCGTTCCTGATCTGGCTCAGCACGGCGGGCGCGCCGGTGAACAACACCTGGATTTGCCCGCCGATCAGGTCGTTGATGGCCGGCGCCGTGCCCCGGTAAGGAATGTGCAGCAGCGAAGTACCGGTCTGCAGCTTGAAATACTCGGTGGCCAGGTTGGCCGCGCTGCCGTTGCCGCCGGAGCCGTAGTTGAGCTGGCCGGGGCGCGACTTCGCGAGCGCCACCAGTTCCTTCACCGAGCGCGCCGCCACCTGCGGGTTCACCACCAGCACATTGGGCACACGCGCCACCCAAGCCACAGGCGCAAAACTTTTGACCGGGTCGTAAGGCAGGGCGGGGTAGAGCGAGGGATTGACCGCCAGGGTGCCGATGTGGCCCATCAGCAGGGTGTAGCCGTCGGCTGGCGCTTTGGCCACCTTGTCGGCGCCCAGGCTGCCGCCCGCACCGGGAACATTGTCGATCACGACCGGCTGGCCCCAGGCCCGGGTCAGCTCCAGGCCGATGGCGCGCGCCAGGATGTCGGTGCTGCCGCCGGGCGTGAAGGGAACCACGAGGCGTATCGGTTTGACGGGATAGGCCCCCGGGGCGGCGGTGTTGCCTTGCGCGACTGCGGCGCCTGCGGACAGTACCGTGGCGGCGAGAACAAGTGTGTATTTCAGGAGGATCATGGTGGGGGTGTGTCAGGCATAGGGTTTGATCGCTTCAATCACCACGGAGGTGACCAGCTCGATCGCCTTTTTCTGGGTGTCGGTGCTGGCCCGCCGCGATGAACGCACCAGCATCAGCTCGCTCATGATGCGCGGCGAACGGATGCTGCGCAAGGTGAAGTGCGCCGGGTCTTCGACGTTGCTCAGCGTGTAGCTTGGCAGCACCGCGTGGCCCATGCCTTCACGGACCAGGCTCAGGATGGCGTTCAGGCCGTCCACCTCCAGCGAGACCTGCGGCTTGCAACCGATGGTGATCATTTCGCCTTCGATCAGGATGCGAAAGGCGTTCGGACGGCTCGGCAGAATAAGGGGAAGGGCGGCGACATCGGCAAGGTTGATCGGCTGCCGCTTGTCCGAGCCCTTTTTCTTTGCGGCGCCAGCCTTGACGCTGGCCTTGCGCGAAATCAGCACCAGTTCCTCCGAGTGCAGCGTGGTGGTTTCCAGCTCGGGTGAGCGATCGGAGTTGTAGAGCACCGCCATGTCCAGGTTGCCGACGCGCAGACCCTCCAGCATCAGGATGGAAAACCCTTCGGTCAGGGTCAGTTGCGCATGCGGGAGTTGCTCCCGGAAGGCGCGCGTCAGTGGAACGGTGATCAGTTTGGACAGGCTGGGCGGCAGGCCGATGGAGACCCGGCCGGCCAGGCCGCCCCGCACGGCGCCCAACTCCTCGCGCGCGACCTCCACCTGATGCAGGATGCCGCGCCCGTGTTTGAGCAACAGTTTGCCCGCTTCCGTCGGAATGGCGCCGCGCCCGGTACGCGTCAGCAGGTTCTGCCGCAACTCGACCTCCAGCAGGCGGATCTGGCGGCTGAGCGCCGGCTGGGCGATGTCCAGTGCGATGGATGCGCGGGTGAAACTGCCCAGTTCGGCCACGCGCACGAAGTATTCGAGTTGCTTGAGGTCCATTTTGAATAACCTTTGATTCATTATGCCCAAGTGATATACCTGCTAGTCCGGCCAAGGCCTTTCCCTGCGGGGTGGAAGCACCCAGAATTGGTGCATGCAAAGCGCGACTCCCGGGATCAAGGGCATTTCCTCCATGGCGACCCGCCAGTTGCTCGCCGAACTGGTGAGCGGCTTCGAAAAACTGTCCGGCTTCTGCGCGACGATCGAAGCCGTCGGTGGCGTCGATGCCGCCAAACGCGTCCAGGCCGGCGAAGCCTTTGATGTGGTGGTCCTCGCCTCTGACGCCATCGACAAACTGTTGACGGCCGGCCATCTTCAGGCTGGCAGCAAGGTCGATCTGGTCCGCTCCGGCGTTGCAGTGGCGGTCCGCGCTGGTGCGCCGCTGCCCGACATTGCTTCGGAAGAGGCGGTCAAACAGGCCGTGTTGGCCGCGCGCAGCATCAGTTATTCGACCGGGCCCAGCGGAGTTGCACTGGCCCAATTGTTTGAGCGCTGGGGCATTGCCGGCGAGATTTCTGGCCGCATGGTGCAGGCGCCGCCGGGTGTTCCGGTCGGTGCGCTGGTGGCGCGCGGCGAGGTCGAGCTGGGTTTCCAACAACTGAGCGAGTTGCTGCATGTCGACGGCATCACCGTGGTGGGCCCGCTGCCGGCGGCGATCCAGATCACCACCACCTTTTCCGCCGGTATCCATGCCAGCGTGCCGCCCGCCTCAGCGCAAGCCGGGCGTGTGCAGGCCCTGCTGGACTACATGCGCTCGCCAGAGGCCCTGGAGGCCAAACAGCGTCAGGGCATGGAGCCGGCCTGAACCGAATACAAACACAACACGAACACAGGAGACAACATGAGCATCATCATTGACTGCCACGGCCACTACACCACGGCGCCCAAGGCTCTGGAGGCCTGGCGCAACCAGCAAATCGCCGGCATCAAGGACCCCTCGGTCAAGCCGCGGGTGGCCGACCTGAAGATCAGCGACGACGAGTTGCGCGAGTCCATAGAGACCAACCAGCTGCGCCTGATGAAAGAGCGCGGCAGCGACATCACGCTGTTTTCACCGCGCGCCAGCTTTATGGCGCACCACATCGGCGACTTCGAGGTGTCCTCGACCTGGGCGGCGATCTGCAATGAACTCTGCTTCCGCGT
>JAZKGR010000171.1:0-91077 GCA_040385775.1 Pseudomonadota bacterium | reverse complement strand
TCCATCACGTCAATCTCGCCGGACAGCAGTGCGGCGACGCGCGTGCTGTCGTTGCCGATCACGTTGAAAATCACCTCGTCGACGTTGCCGTCGATCTTGCCCCAATAGTTGCCGTTGCGGGAAAAGGTGGTGCGCACATTCGGTTGGCGCTCGCGCACGCGGAAGGGGCCGGTGCCGTTGGCGCGGAAGGACGCGGCGTTTTCAATGCCCTTGCGGCGATCCACCGGCTTGGTGGCCTGGTTGGTTTCACACCATTTTTTGCTCATGATGTGCCACTGCGTGAACAACTCGGGCAGGATGGGAAAGGGGTTGTTCAACACGAAGTCGATCGTGTGGTCGTCGATCTTTTTGATTTCCTTGATCTGGCCGACATAACTCTTCATGTCCGAACCGTCGCCTTTGGCACGCTCGTAACTGAAGATCACGTCATCGGCGGTAAAGGGTGTGCCGTCATGAAAGGCCACGCCCTTGCGCAGGTTGAAGCGCCAGACCGTCGGCGCGGTCTGCTTCCAGTCGGTGGCCAGCGAAGGCGCGAGCTTGTAGTTGCGGTCGCGCGTGACCAATGGTTCATACACATTGCCCACCACGGTCAGTTGCAACGATTCATTGAGCGAGTGCGGGTCCAGCGACAGGGCATCGCCCTGGTTGCCGACCCGCAGCGTCACCGCAGACGCTACCAAAGTAGTAGCAGCCAGCGCAGTACCCATGAGGGCCAGGGCTGCTTTTTTCTTGAAGTTCATGGAATTCTCCTGTTGGTGGGAATGTCTCGGGGGCTACACGGATAAAGGCATGGACTGCTCCACCAGGCCCGCATGCAAAGCGGCGCCCAGCGGCAGTATGTCGTCATTGAAATCGTAGCGGGTGTTGTGCAGGAAACAACTGCCGACGCCGTTTTCGGCGCCCTGGCCGATGCGCAGGTAAGCACCCGGTTTGACCTGCAGCATGAAGGAAAAATCCTCCGCCCCCATGCTGGGCGCCATATCGCGCACCACATGGTCGCTGCCGACCAGGCCTTCGGCCACGTCGGCGGCAAACACGGCTTCGTCGTAAGAGTTGATGGTGGCGGGATAGATGCGCTCGTACCGCACCGACGCCGAGGCGCCAAAACCCAGCGCCACGGCGCTGCACAGTTCGCTCAGCCGGCGCTCCACCATGTTCTGCACGTCCGGGCTGAAGGTGCGAACCGTACCCACCAGTGAGGCCTTGCCGGGCACCACACTGAAAGCCCCCATGTCGCCGGCCTGCATGGCGCAGATGCTGATCACTGCGCTGTCAATCGGGTTGGCGTTGCGCGACACGATGCTCTGGATGGCGGTGATGATGTGCGCCGACACCACCACCGGATCCACCGTCATGTAGGCGTGGGCGCCGTGGCCGCCGCGGCCGGTGATGTCGATGGTGATGCGGTCGGCGGCCGCCATCATCGGGCCGGGCCGGATGCCGATGGTGCCCGGCCGCATCGACGGCCAGTTGTGCATGGCGTACACCGCCTGCACCGGAAAACGGTCAAACAGGCCGTCCTCGATCATGATGCGGGCGCCGGCAAAACCCTCTTCACCGGGCTGAAAAATCAGCACGGCCGTACCGTCGAAATTGCGGGTGGCAGCCAGGTAACGCGCCGCACCCACCAGCATGGTGGTATGGCCGTCGTGGCCGCAGCCGTGCATCAAGCCGGCTTTGGACGACTTCCAGGCAAACTCGTTGTGCTCGGTCATCGGCAAGGCGTCCATGTCGGCACGCAGGCCGATCATGCGGCCGCTGCTGCTATGCCGCCCTTTGATGACGGCGACCATGCCGGTCTTGCCGATGCCGGTGTGGATTTCGTCGACGCCGCAGCGCTCCAGCGCCTCACGGACACGCGCTCCGGTGTAGACCTCTTCAAAACCAAGTTCGGGGTGCGCATGCAGGTCACGCCGGAAAGCCGTCAACTCCGGGTGAAATTCGGCGATCTGGGCAAACACGCGGCCATTGGCCCGGAGCGACGGGACGGGGCGGGGTGCCAGCATCAATGGCCTCCGGCATTGCCCACACGCAGGCGCGGGTCAACGGCGAAATAAAGCAGGTCCACCACCAGGTTGATGACCACAAAGATCAGCGCGATCAGGCACAGGTAGGCGGCCATCACCGGGATATCGGCAAAGGTCACGGCCTGGATGAACAGCAGGCCCATGCCGGGCCACTGGAACACCGTCTCGGTGATGATGGCAAAGGCAATCAGGCCGCCAAGCTGCAGGCCGGTGATGGTCATCACCGGCACCAGCGTGTTTTTGAGCGCATGACCAAAATGGATGGCGCGGTTGGACAGGCCACGGGCCCGCGCAAACTTGATGTAGTCGGTGCGCAGCACCTCCAGCATCTCGGCGCGCACCAGCCGCATGATCAGCGTGAGCTGGAAGATGGCCAGCGTCACCGCGGGAAGCACGATGTGGTGCCAGCCCTTGGGCGTCAGCAAACCGCTGCTCCACCAGCCCATCTGCACCACCTCACCGCGCCCGAAACTGGGGA
The DNA here is from genome assembly GCA_040385775.1 of Pseudomonadota bacterium. Classification (GTDB taxonomy): domain Bacteria; phylum Pseudomonadota; class Gammaproteobacteria; order Burkholderiales; family Burkholderiaceae_C; genus Polaromonas. The sequence goes on along the minus strand of JAZKGR010000171.1, from coordinate 88,572 downwards.
ACCAGCCAAGGCCGACCGCGAAAACCAGGATCAACAGGATGCCGATCAGGAAGGTTGGCAGCGACACGCCGAGCAGCGACACCGTCATCAGCAACTGGCTGAAAAAAGTACCCCGGCGCAAGGCCGCGTACACACCCATGGGCACGCCGATCAGCAGCGCCAGCAGGGCCGCCACCAGTGCAAGCTCCAGCGTGGCCGGAAAACGCTCGGCGATCAGGCGCGACACCTTGGCACCCTGGCGCAGGCTCAAACCGAACTCACCCTGCACGGCATTGACCAGGAAGTGGCCGAACTGCACGAAAAAAGGCTTGTCCAGCCCCAAATCAGCGCGGAGCTGCCGGATCTGGTCTGGCTGCGCGTCCTGCCCGAGCAAAAACACCACCGGGTCGCCCACGTACTGGAACAGCATGAAAGCCAGAAAAGCCACCGTAACCATCACGATCACGGCCTGGAACAGGCGACGGAGAATAAATGCGAACATCGTGGAGGTTTTTTTAATCGAGAGCCGATGCTAGCAGAGCAAACAACGTGCCGACATCGGGTTTCCTTTAGGTTTAAAGATATTCTTTGGTGCCAAAAAAAAGAGCCCCAGAGGGCTCTTTTTGCTTTCTTGCGGACCCCGGGTCAGTCAATTGACCTTGATCAGGCGCCAGTCCAGCCGGTTGTCGGCCCGGTGCACCACGTCGATGTTTTTCTTCATGGCCCAGGGAATGATCTGGTTGTGCAGCGGCAGGTGCGACACCGTGTCGTTGCTCAGCTGCAGGCCTTCGGTCAGGAAGCGGTTGCGCACCGGCAAATCGGTTTCGGTCTTGATGCGGTCCACGACGACATCCATGCGCGGGTTGCTGTAGCGGCCCAGGTTGTAATTGCCGTCGCCGCCCGTGCCGACGCTGCGCGTCAGCGACTGCAGGCTGTACAGCGCGTCAAAGGTCGGCACGCCCCAGCCCAGCATGTAGATGCTGGCTTCGTGGCGCTGGATCATCGGGAAGTAGGTCACCAGCGGCAAGGTGCGCAGTTTGGCCTTGACGCCAACGCGCGACCACATGGCGGTCACGGCCTGGCAGATTTCTTCGTCGTTGATGTAACGGTTGTTCGGGCAGGCGAAGTCCACCTCGAAGCCTTGCGGATAGCCGGCGTCGGCCAGCAGCTTTTTGGACGCCTCCGGGTCATAGGGGAAGCGTTTGTGCACGCCTTCTGTCCAGCCGGCAACCTGCGGCGCCACAATGGTCCCGGTCGCCTGGCCGAGGCCGCGCAGGGTTACGCGCACGATGCTGTTGATGTCGATGGCCTGGTACAGCGCCATGCGCACGCGCTGGTCCTTCAGCGGGTTCTTGCCCTTGACGTTCGAGCCGGGCAACTCATCCCTGAACTGGTCCATGCCAAAGAAGATGGTCCGGCTTTCGATGCCATCGATCACCTTGAGGCTGTTATTGCTGCGCAGACGCGCCAGATCCTGTGGACTCGGGTCCAGCACGAGGTCAACTTCGCCGGATAGCAGGGCCGCCACGCGCGTTGCTTCTGACTTGATGGGTGTGTAAATGATTTCGGTAACGTTGCCTTCAAGTTTGCCCCACCAATTTGCATTGGCAGAAAAAACCATCCGCTGGTCAGGCTGCCACTGTTTCAGGACATAAGGCCCGGTTCCCATTGCGTTCCGGTTCGCAAATGTTTCCTGATTGACGATCTTGATATCTTTAGGCTCGACGGAGTTGTTTTTCTCCGCCCATGCCTTGCTCATCATGCGCAATTCGGTGAGTTGATTGAGCAGGACCGGGTTGGGTCCTTTTGTGAAGATGTCAATGGTATTTTGATCAACCTTCACGATGCGCTCAAACCCGACAATATAGGGCGTGAAATTCGACGTCTTGGCCATGGCGCGATTCAGCGAATACACCGCATCATCGGCGGTGAATGCCGATCCATCGTGAAATTTCACGCCTTGGCGCAGCTTGAGACGAAGCTGGCTGGGCGTCACTTGCGTCCACGAAGTCGCAAGCACAGGCTCGATTTTGAAAGTCCGGCTGTTGTAGTAAACCAGCGACTCATACACCGCAGCGTGAATCCCATTCTGCAGTGCATTGTTCTGGGAGTGAATATCCCACGTCGATATTTCTCCTGCACTGGCCCATTTGAAAGTTTTGGCGTGCAGCGCCGGTGTACCGGCAAACGCCGCAAGGACGGCTGCAGACAGCAGCAATTGTTTGATCTTCACGGAAACTCCTCATCAATTGAAAGACCGCTACTATGCAATAAGCGGGCCGGGGGCGGCATCAGGGCTTTCCTTCACCCACCGCCGTGGGAGCTACCTTATGCGCCCGAAAGTCCCCACGGTGACAGGTCCGTACCAGGCCTGGGTCGTGCTGCGGGTGTTGTCGCTGTCGGTCATGATGCCTATGCCCACCAGCGCCCCCGGCGCCTCGCCAAAGGCTTTTTCATAGTCGGCGCGGATGTTGCGCTCGTAATCCACCCACTGGCGCAGCTTGCCCGTGCCGGACTCCACCACCAGCTTGCGTATGCGGTCGGTGCGCGGGTTGACAATCACGCTGCCCGGCTGGCGCGTGTTGCACCAGACATACATCAGCGTGGCGTAGGGCATCTGCTCGCCTGTCAGCGCGCGCGCCAGCTCGGACAGCATGGCGTTTTTAGGGGAGAACTTGCTGCGGTCGCCCTCGAAGGCCAGCACGATGCGCACGGGAGAATCGTCGGTTTCGCGCAAAGCCATGTCGGCCTGGGCGATCAGGTCTGGCACCTTCCATGAAAACCGGACGCTGCTCAGTTCATCCGGCTCGATGCGCACCACCTGGCGCACCATGCTGGCAGACGATGCCGAATGGGCGGCCATGGCGTCGCGCCCATCCTTGCGGACGTAGCTGAACCGGCTGGGCTGTTTGCCCGGCAGCTTGTAGTGCTGCCAGGCCGGCGCGTCAGGCGCAGCGCCGGACGCGATGGTCCAGGGCGTCGCTGCCAAACCGGCGACAGGCGCTTCGGGAGCGGGTGTCGGTGAGGCGCAGGCCGCCAGCAGCAGACACGCTGCCAGCCCCATCATTGCTGCTGTCCTGTGGATCATCTGCCTGCCCGGTTAAAACAATGCCGCGAGTATAGGCAGCGCTTTTGACAATCACCTACAGGGCATGGGGGTCCGTGCTGCAAGACAGGGGCCTGAACTGCAGGAAACACGCGGGCAAGAAAAAAGGTCCAGACCTTGCGATCTGGACCTGTAAATCCACCCTTTCAGGGATGGAGGAGACAAGCATTGCATGAAAACATTTGCATGTTCGTGCGATGATTTCAGTATAGCGGAGCCGTGTTGCACCGCAGCAATAATCTGTTGTGAAAAATGAACATTTACAGCGTTTTCTCCAACTATTTCTGGTTTTAAAGGATAGAGATTTATGGAATGCACAGTGAGCTGGACCGGCCCCAACACTTCGGCCGGCGCAACAGGCGCTCCGGGGTCAGCGATGAGTTTTCTGGCCACCACGGGCAGCGGCCATACGCTGGTCATGGACGGCGCGCCGGATGCCGCCAAACCGGAAAACGGCGGCGCCAACCTTGCGCCGCGCCCCATGGAAACCGTGCTGGCCGGCACCGGCGGCTGCACCGCTTATGACGTGGTGCTGATTCTCAAGCGCGGGCGCCACGATGTGCGCGGCTGCACGGTCAGGCTCAGCTCGGAGCGGGCCGAGACCGATCCCAAGGTGTTCACCCGCATCCAGATGCATTTTGTGGTGACCGGACGCGGCATTCCGGCCAGCGCCGTTGAGCGCGCGATAGCCATGAGCCACGACAAATACTGCTCGGCCACCATCATGCTGGGCAAGACCGCAGACATCACCACGAGTTTTGAGTTGGTCGAAGCCTGATTTATAAGTCAAATCGGCTTCCAGCCCATATGCAGCGGTGGTAACTAGCTATCGAAAGAGGAGCGCCCCTCGGTTCAGATGTAATGCGCCGTCGTGGTCATGACCTTGGCCGACGCCCGCATCAGCGCCTTGACGGGCGCAGGCAGATCAAGGCCGCCGGCGCCCTGCGCCTCCTGGGCATGGCGCGCTTCATCGTCCTTCATCTGCGCCACGATGGCGCGTGAGGCGTGATCGCCCGGCGGCAGGCGTTCCAGGTGGCTGGCCAGATGCGACTCCACCTGGCGCTCGGTCTCCACCACAAAGCCCAGGCTGACCCTGTCACCCAGCCGTCCGGCCAGCAGGCCCAGCCCGAAAGCACCTGCGTACCAGAGCGGGTTGAGCAGCGAAGGCCGGGCGCCCAGCTCATCGAGCCTGTCACGGGTCCACGCCAGATGGTCACCCTCTTCCTTGCTGGCCTCGATGAAATGCTGGCGCAACACCGGGTTTTTCGTGCTCAGCGCCTGCGAGGCATACAGTGCCTGGGCACACACCTCGCCCACATGGTTGACGCGCATCAGCGCGCCGGCCAGTGCCTTGTCTGCACCGGACAGTTCCGTCGCTTGTCCGGACACCGTCGGGCAGTTCCGGCTCGCATGCGGTTTTGCGAACAGGGTGCGCAGGGCGCTATCAGCAGCGTTGAGCAGGGTATCCATGGTGTGTTTACTTCATGTCGGGAGCAGAAAGGGCAGACAACAGTTTATCCACCAGTGCCTCCAGCCTGCGCATGCGCTCGGCCAGCGCGGCATCCGTCAGGGGTTTTTCTGCCGCCACGCCGATGTCTGGCGAGACCTGCGCAGCGTGACTGGAAGGTATCAGGCGGGCCACCTCCTGGCCGCGCCGGGTAATGGCAAACACCTCGCCGCGCTCAACGGCGGCAATCACCCGTGAAAAGTTCTGGTTGGCATCTCTCAAAGAGATGGATTGCTGGGTCATCAAATCACAGGCAGGGTTGAGGATCACACAAAGCTTGTTGGTGGCTGCGAGGGTCAATGTACTACATTTTGTAGTACACGTTAAACAGCAGAAGGCGCATGGCTGCTTTGCCACAGCCGCCAAAAGATTTGTTGCAGGTGTGCAACGGAAATGTATTTAGCAGGCTAATTCCTTTGCGAAAGCTTCCGGCCTCTGGTGCAATACATACAACTTCCTAAATGGAGGTTGGCCCGGGGATCCAAAATCCTGGAGCCCTATGTTTAACCTTGGAGAAACTCGCAATGAAAAAATCCCTAGTTGCTCTGGCTGCATTCGCGGCTGTTAGCGCTTTCGCTCAGTCTTCTGTGACCCTGTCCGGCAACATCAAAGGCGGCGTTGCACAAACCAAATATTCCGGCGCTGCTGCTGGCAACGGCAATGGCCTCAGCATTGCTGACGGCTCTTCGCGCTTCATCATCGGTGGCACTGAAGACCTCGGTGGCGGCCTGAAAGCTGTTTTCCAGATCGACACCCGCTTCAAGCTTGATGAAGCCACGGCAGCAGCCCAAGCTGGCGGCAACACCTTCGTCGGCCTGAGCGGCGGCCTGGGCATGATCCAGCTGGGCAAGCTCGACACCCACTACTGCCTGGGCTCTGACCAGCACGGTGCACGTGCTACGGCGCTTCAAGCCTCCAGCTGCTCTATTCTCGGTTTTGTTGGCACGGTCACTGCACCTATCGCAAATGCCACTCGTACAAATAACGTAATTCGTTACACCACGCCTAACTTCTCTGGCTTCCAGGCTCAAGCGAACTACAGCACCGCCTTCACAGCTGGCGCTGCTACTGATGGCCCCGTGGGCGATGCAGGCAAAGGCCGCGCAATGTCGCTGGGCTTGAACTACGGCAATGGCCCCTTCAAGGCTGGCGTGTCCTTCTGGGATGCCAAGTCTGAGAACCGCACAGCCGGTGCTGCCCGTGCAGACCAACAAGCTGCCACCGCCTTCATCGACTGGAACTTCGGTGTTGCAACCGTTGGTCTGACCTTTGACGAGTCCGAACTCGAAAACGCCGCTGCCGGCGCTGCTGCTACCCAGTTGAAGCGTCGCGCATGGTCCATCCCTGTGACCGTGCCTCTCGGCGCTGGCACTTTCCTGTTCACGTACACCAAAGCACGTGACCTGAAAGGCTCTGGCTTTGCCACCGTTGCTGCGGCGAATGCTGCGACCGTTGATACCGGTGCATCGATGTTCTCGGTTGGTTATGACTACGCCCTGTCCAAGCGCACGTCGCTGGGTGTGTCGTACGCCAAGATCAACAACAAAGCCGCCGCAGGTTACGCGCTGTACACCCAAGCCGCTCTGAACGGTACGCCTGCCAACGCTGTTGGTCAGGATGCCAGCCAGCTGTACCTGGGCGTTCGCCACGCTTTCTGATCTCCGGCTGGCTTAAGCCAGCTTGAGATTCAAAGCTCAAAAGCCGCCAACTCTTCGGAGTTGGCGGCTTTTTTATTGTTGAACCACGCTTCGTGCAGGCGAACGGGCGCGCCGGCGCATCCGATGCGGTCTCAAACCCTACTATCATCAAAGACAGGAAGTGACCCCATGACATCGCCCACCCGCAAAACATCTGCCCCCCGGGCAGCCGGCCTTCAACCCGCCGACTACCTCAAAAAAATCCTGACCGCCCGCGTGTATGACGTGGCGGTCGAGTCCGGCCTGGAGCCGGCCAAAAACCTCAGCCGCCGCATGCACAACACGGTGCTGCTCAAGCGCGAGGACCAGCAGCCGGTGTTCAGCTTCAAGCTGCGCGGCGCCTATAACAAGATGGCACACCTGAGCGCCGCCCAGCTCAAGAAGGGCGTGATTTGCGCCTCGGCCGGCAACCATGCCCAGGGTGTGGCCCTGGGCGCGCACAAGCTCGGCACGCGCGCCGTCATCGTGATGCCTGTCACCACGCCGCAGGTCAAGGTCGATGCGGTTCGGGCCCTCGGCGGCGAGGTGATCCTGCACGGCGACAGTTATTCCGATGCCCACCTGCATGCCGTCACGCTGGAGAAAAAAAACGGGCTGACCTTTGTGCACCCCTTTGACGATCCGGACGTCATCGCCGGCCAGGGCACGATCGCGATGGAAATCCTGCGGCAGATCCAGACCATCGGCAAAGGCTCGCTCGACGCGGTGTTTGTTGCCATCGGCGGTGGCGGCCTGATCTCCGGCGTGGCCAACTACATCAAGGCCGTGCGCCCCGAGGTCAAGGTCATCGGCGTGCAGATGAGCGACTCCAACGCCATGGCGCTGTCGGTGGGCGCCGGCAAACGCGTCACCTTGCCCGATGTCGGCCTGTTTGCCGACGGCACGGCCGTCAAGCTGGTCGGCGAGGAAACCTTCCGCATCAGCCGCGCGCTGGTTGACGAATTCATCACGGTGGACACCGACGCCGTTTGCGCCGCGATCAAGGACGTGTTCATCGACACGCGCAGCATCGTCGAGCCGTCCGGCGCCATGAGTGTGGCCGCCATCAAGCAGTACGTGGCCACCCACAAGACCAAGGGCGAGACCTACGCCGCCATCCTGTGCGGCGCCAACATGAATTTCGACCGCCTGCGTTTTGTTGCCGAGCGCGCCGAAGTCGGCGAGGAGCGCGAGGCGCTGTTTGCGGTGACGATCCCCGAGGAGCGCGGCAGCTTCCGGCGCTTTTGCGAGCTGATCGGCGAGCTGCCTGGCGGCCCGCGCAGCGTGACCGAGTTCAACTACCGCATCAGCGACGCCAGCCAGGCCCATGTGTTTGTCGGCCTGACCACCCACGGCAAGGGCGAGAGCACAAAAATCGCCAACAACTTCAGCAAGCATGGCTTCAAGGCGCTGGACCTGACCCACGACGACCTGGCCAAGGAACACATCCGCCACATGGTCGGCGGCCACACCGCGCTGTCGAAAGACGAGCGCCTGCTGCGTTTTGTGTTTCCGGAGCGTCCGGGCGCATTGATGAAGTTTTTGTCGACGATGCAGCCAGGCTGGAACATCAGCCTGTTCCACTACCGCAATCAGGGTGCCGACTACGGCCGCATCCTGGTCGGCCTGCAGGTGCCCAAGACCGACAACAAGGCCTTCAAGGCCTTTCTGGACACCCTCGGCTACCCGCATGTGGAAGAGACCGACAACCCGGTCTACCGGCTGTTCCTGCAGGCCTGAGGAGGCCTAAGCATGACTGCCGCAGGGGCCAACTCCTCATGCCCACGCTGCGGCGTCGCCTTTCGCTGCGGCATGGTCGGCGGAGACGCCGAATGCTGGTGCGTCAAGCTGCCCCACATCATGCCGGTCCCGTCCAACACCCTTTCCCCTACAGGCACGCCTGAAGCCTCCTGCTTTTGCCCCGCCTGCCTCCAACAGATCACCGATGACCGACAAAACACTCCTCCTGCCCGCAATTGAACCCACCGCCGACGCGGCGCTGGCGGCACGGCTGCAGCAGCGCATCAACCACAAGACCAAACCGCTGGGCGCTTTGGGCCGGCTCGAAACGCTGGCGCTGCAGCTCGGCCTGATCCAGCGCAGCGAAGCCATTCGCTTCGATGCGCCGCAGATGGTGGTGTTTGCCGCCGACCACGGCATCGCCAGCGAAGGCGTGTCGGCGTTCCCGCAGGCCGTCACGCTGCAGATGGTCGGCAACATGCTGGCCGGCGGCGCGGCCATCAATGTGTTTGCGCGCCAGCATGGCTTTGCGCTGCAGGTGGTGGACGCCGGCGTGGCTGCCGAGCTGACGGCTCATCCGCAACTGCTGCAACGAAAAATCGCAGCCGGCACCGCCAACCTCTGCGGAGGCCCCGCGATGTCGATGGCACAGGCGGTACAGGCGCTACACACCGGCATGGCTGTCGTGAAAGATTTGCCCGGCAATGTCGTGGCTTTCGGCGAGATGGGCATCGCCAATACCTCCCCGGCCGCGTTGCTGCTGGCCCGGCTGGCCGGGCTACCGATCAGCGATGTCGTGGGACGCGGCACCGGCCTCGACGATGCCCAATTGGCCCACAAGCAGGCGGTGCTGACGCGGGCGCTCGCCCACCACGCCGATGCGCACGAACCGCTGGCGGTGCTGGCCGCGCTGGGCGGCTTTGAAATCGCGATGATGAGCGGCGCGATGTTGCAGGCTGCCAGCGAACGACGCGTGGTGCTGGTCGATGGTTTTATCGCCGGCGCTGCCGCGCTGGTGGCCTGCGCCCTGCTGCCGGCCGTGAAGGACTACCTGGTGTTTTGCCACCGCTCGGCCGAGCGCGGCCACCACCTGCTGCTGGCGCACCTGCAGGCCACACCCTTGCTGGACCTGGACATGCGTCTCGGCGAGGGAACGGGCGCGCTGCTGGCCTGGCCGCTGCTGCAGTCGGCAGCGCTGTTTCTGGCAGAAATGGCGAGTTTCGATTCGGCCGGGGTCAGTGGGAAAACCGGTGCATGAACGTCGTGGCCGATTTGGTGACGCTCACGTTCCCGTGTTGTCATCCCGGACGTGATCCGGGATCCATGCAGCATGTACCCGCAGGTGCAGTAATCCAGCATGGATCGCGGGTCAAGCCCGCAATGATAAGTCCTGCCGGGGCCAAGCCATGAGCCGCTTCCTGCGCCATTTCCTGCTCGCCGTGCAGTTTTTCACCCGCATCCCGGTGACCGGGTCGCTGGCGGCGTGGGTGGGCTACAGCCCGGCCATGCTGCGCGCCAGCGCTGCGCATTTTCCCGGCATCGGCTGGCTGGTTGGCGCGGTGGCTGCGGGCGTCTATGCGCTGCTGATGGCCCTGCTGCCTCTGAGCGCGTTCACCCCGCTGGTGGCCGCTGCGCTGTCCACCGTGGCCACGGTGCTGCTGACCGGCGCCTTTCATGAAGACGGCCTTGCTGACGTCAGTGACGGCTTGGGTGGCAGCGGCGACGCGCCACGCGCGCTGGAGATCATGAAGGACTCGCGTGTCGGCGCCTTCGGCGCGCTGGCGCTGGTGCTGGCGCTGGGCTGCAAACTGGCGCTGCTGGCCTTGCTGGGTTCGCTCGAAACCGAAGTGCCGGACAGCGACCCGCTGATGTTCGAGCTGGATCCCTGGCTGGTGCCTGCCGCGCTGCTGGCCGCCCACGTGGTCTCGCGTGGCTTGCCGCTGCTGCTGATCCGTGTGCTGCCGCATGTGGGCGACACCACAACATCCAAATCCAAACCGCTGGCCGACCAGATCAGCATGGGCAGCCTGGGCGTCGCTTTTTTGTGGTGTTTTATGGCCTTGGCCCTCGCCAGCTATATGTTGGACGCTATTGTTTTGATAGCAGCCTGCAGCTTTGCCATCCTCGCCTTGCTATGGATGGGGCGGCTGTTCACGCGCCGCCTGGGCGGCTTCACGGGTGACTGCCTGGGCGCCACCCAGCAGGTCTGCGAGATTGCTTTTTACCTCGGCCTGGCGGTTGGCCTGGCATGAGGCTCTGGCTGGTGCGCCACGCGCCTGTACTGCTGGCGCCAGGCAGTTGTTACGGCGCGCTGGACCTGCCAGCCGATGCCGCTGCCACCCTGGCGGCCGCGCAAGCGCTGGCGGACGCGCTGCCGCAGGGCCTGCGTGTCAGCACCTCACCGCTACAAAGATGTGAGCACCTTTCCCAGTCCCTGTATGGGCTGCGGCCCGATTTGATGCCTGAAACCGACGCCCGGCTGCGTGAGATGAACTTCGGCAACTGGGAAGGCCGGCGCTGGGACGCCATCGCGCAAAGCGAGTTCGACGCATGGACCGCCGACTTTGCCGGCCATGCGGTGGGCGGCCACGGCGAAACCGTGCGCGCGGTGATGACACGCGTGGGCGAGGCTTTCGACGAACTGGGTGATGCCGACACGGTGTGGGTCACTCACGCCGGCATCATCCGCGCGGCGCAGTTGCTGGCCCGGGGCATCCGCCAGGTCGAGCGCGCCGACCAGTGGCCACTGGAGGCGACAGCCTGCGGCCAATGGCGCACACTTGAGCTATCGTTAAAGCATTCCCGCTGAAGCAAACAGGCAAACCATGGCAGCAACTCTGGACGGACAACTGGTGGTGGCGATTTCATCGCGCGCGCTGTTCGATTTCGAAGAAGAAAACCGCGTGTTCGAGGACGGCATGGTGCAGCCACCCGTGCCCGGCGCCAAAAAGGACGCGGCCTACATGCAGCTGCAGCTGGACCGGCTCGATGTGCCGGCCAAACCCGGCGTGGCCTTTTCGCTGGTCAAGAAGCTGCTCGCCTTCAACGACGCGCCCGACAGCCTGGACGACGCGTCACCGCAGGCCAAGCTGGCCCAGCGCGTCGAGGTCGTGATCCTGTCGCGCAACGACCCGGTCTCGGGCATGCGGGTGTTCCGCTCGGCCCAGCACTACGGCCTGAACATCCAGCGCGGCACCTTCAACCGCGGCGAGGCGCCCTGGCGCTACCTCAAGCCGCTGCACGCCAACCTGTTTTTGTCGGCGCACCTCAGCGACGTGCGTGATGCACTGGCGGCCGGCGTGCCGGCTGCGCAGGTCTACCCGCAGTCGGCGCACGCCAGCGACAAACACCCGAACGAAGTGCGCATTGCCTTCGACGGTGATGCGGTGATTTTTTCGGACGAAGCCGAACGCGTGTTCCAGTCGCAGGGCCTGTCGGCCTTCCAGGCGCATGAACGCGCCAAGGCCGCGCAACCGCTGCTGGCCGGGCCCTTCAAGCCGCTGCTCGAAGCGCTGCACCGGCTGCAGCAGGTCGGCACCTCGCACATGCGCATACGCACGGCGCTGGTAACGGCGCGCAGCGCGCCGGCACACGAACGTGCCATCCGCACGCTGATGGACTGGAACATCGAGGTCGATGAAGCGATGTTTCTGGGCGGGCTGGCCAAGGGCGAGTTTTTACGAGAGTTCGAACCCGACTTTTTCTTCGACGACCAGACCGGCCACGTCGATTCAGCTTCTCAGCATGTGCCTTCGGGCCACGTGGTCAGCGGCGTGTCCAACCAGCTGTCCTGACAACTCGCTTGTTATGGCGGACTCGATCCGCAATCCATGCCGGCAGACCGACAGCTGCTGGTACATGTGACATGGATCCCGGGTCACGCCCGGGATGACAGATAAAACCTAACGCCCCTCAAACCGGGCCGGCCGCTTCTCGACAAACGAACGCAGACCTTCGGCCGCATCTTCGCTGCGTGACAGCCCCTGCTGCACCGTGATGAAGTCCTGCATGGCGGCGAGCGGGCCCTGTTCCACGGCTTTGAGCGCGTTTTTTCGCGTCGCCACCACGGCCAGCGGCGCCTGGGCAGCGATGACTTCGGCAATGCGCAGGGCCTCGTCCAATGCCTGCCCGGCGGGCACCACTTTTTGCACAAAGTTCAGCCGCAGGGCCTCCGCGCTACCGAACTCGTCACCCGTCAGCAGATGCAGCAGCGCGTTGCCCAGGCCGGCACGTTCGGCCATGCGCAGGGTCGCGCCGCCGGTGGCCATGATGCCGCGCTTGACCTCCAGCTGTGAAAACCGGCAATCATCGGCCGCCACCACGATGTCAGCCGCCAGCATCAACTCAATGCCCAGTGTGTAGGTGATGCCCTGCACCGCCACCACCATGGGTTTGCTGCGGCGGCGGTAACCCTCCATCCCAAGATTCAGCGGATCGACGAGTCCCAGCGGCACCGCCTTTTCACCGCGCTGCATCAGCGGCGCAATCGTCGGCAGGTCCAGCCCGGCGGTGAAATGATCGCCGATGGCATACAACACGCCGACACGCAGCGCCGGGTCATCGTCGAGCCTTGTGTAGGCCTCGCCGAGCTCGCGGAACATCTTTGGCGTGAAACCATTGCGCTTGGCCGGGCGGTTAATGGCGATCAGCAGCAGCGGGCCTTGCACCGTGCAATCGACGCTGCCCTCGGCGGACGGAAGGGAAGAAGGAGTGTTCATGGAACCATCCTAGCGCTGCCGCCTCAGACAGCCCATCGCCCGCGCGACAGCAGCACTACACTGACAATCATTCCCGCTCAAGAAGGACAGCACCCATGGTCACGACACCTCCGGCCGCCACCGTGTCCGGCAAATTCGCCGCCTTTCAGGACTTCTGCCGCAAAACCTGGGCGCTGACGCGGCCCTACTTCCAGTCCGAGGAAAAGTGGAAGGCGCGCGGACTGCTGCTGGCGATCGTGCTGCTGAATCTGGCGGCGGTCTACATGCTGGTCTTGCTCAACGAGTGGAACCGGGTCTTCTACGATGCAGTGCAGGAAAAAAACCAGCCGGTGTTCTGGGAGCAGCTGGGCCGCTTCACCTACCTGGCTTTCGCCTTCATCATCATTGCGGTCTACCGCTTCTACCTGACGCAGTTGCTGGAGATTCGCTGGCGCGCCTGGATGACCGGGCACTACCTGCAGCGCTGGCTGGCCAACAAGGCCTTCTACCAAATGGAGCTTGCCCGCTATGCAGCTTCAGGCGCGCAGCCGGCCACACCCGACAACCCCGACCAGCGCATCCAGGAAGACCTGAACCTGTTCACCACCTACACCATCTCGCTGAGCATGGGCCTGCTCAACGCCGTGGTGACGCTGCTGAGTTTTGTCGGCATTTTGTGGAGCCTGTCCGGGCCGTTTGCCTTCACGCTGGGCGGCAACAGCTTCAATATCCCGGGCTTCATGGTCTGGATGGCGGTTCTCTACTGCACGGTCGGCAGCATCATCACGCATTACATCGGCCGGCCGCAGATCCGGCTGAACTTCCTGCAGCAGCGTTACGAAGCCGACTTCCGCCACCACCTGGTCCGGGTGCGCGAATACAGCGAGTCGATTGCGCTGGACAAGGGTGAATCCGTCGAGCGGGTGCAACTGGACAGCCGCTTTTCGACGGTGCTGGCCAACTACCTGACCCTGATCAAGAAGCAGAAAAACCTGATCTGGTTCACCAACTTCTTCGGCCAGGCGGCGGTGGTGTTTCCCTTCATCGTGGCGGCGCCGCGTTTTTTCAGCGGCGCCATCCAGCTTGGGCAACTGATGCAGATCGCCTCGGCCTTTGGCCGGGTGCAGGACTCTCTGAGCTGGTTTGTCGACAACTACAGCAGCCTGGCGGCCTGGCGCGCCACCACCGACCGCCTGACCAGTTTTGAGGACAGTTTCAGGGCGCTGGCCCATAGCCAGCAAGCACAAGCAGCTATCAATTCAGTAGCAGTCAATGCGTCGTCCGGGGCGCTGGACACCCAGGACCTGACGGTGGCCCTGCCGACCGGCAGCGTGCTGCTGGCCGGTCTGTCGCTGCACGCCGAAGCCGGCGACACCGTGCTGATCAAGGGCCCCTCGGGCAGCGGCAAATCCACCTTGTTCCGCGCGCTGGCGGGCATCTGGCCCTTCAGCCGCGGCCGCACCGCGCTGCCGGCCAACAGCATGTTCATTCCTCAGCGGCCTTATTTTCCAAACGGCAGCCTGCGCGACGCGTTGGCCTACCCGCAGCCGGCCGACAGCTACAGCGACGAGGCCTTGCGCCAGGCATTGCATGAGGCGCTACTGCCGCAACTGAGCGATCGGCTCGATGACGAGGACGCCTGGAGCCAAAAATTGTCGGGCGGCGAACAGCAGCGCCTGGCGATTGCGCGCGTGCTGCTGAAAAAGCCGTCCTGGGTGTTTGCCGACGAGGCCACCAGCGCGCTCGACGAGGCCGCTGAAAAAACCCTGTACGAACGCCTGGTGGCACAGGTCAGGCAGGCGGGCGGTGCGATGGTGTCCATCGCGCACCGGCCGGCGGTCGCGGCTTTCCACGACAAACAATGGGAACTGGGGAAATTGCCCGAAGGCTCGCCGGCGCTTTATGAGTTGCGCGAGACCCGGAGCTGATCAGCGCGCCGATATTTGACCGTTCGGGCTGAGCTTGTCGAAGCCTGCACTGATCTTGACGAAGAGCCCTTCGACAAGCTCAGGGCGAACGGAGAGAGGTTGTGGGCAACCCGGCGGCGTAAGCCGCGTAGCCGCGTGCGCGCAACTCGCACGCGGGGCACGTGCCACAGCCATAACCCCAGTCCTGGCGGTGCTCGCGGTCGCCAAGGTAGCAGGTGTGGGTGTGCTCGATGATCAAGTCCACCAACGCCCGGCCGCCCAGCGTTTCGGCCAGGGCCCAGGTGGCGGCCTTGTCTATCCACATCAGCGGGGTATCGATCAGGAAACGTTTGTCCATGCCCAGCGACAAGGCCAGCTGCATGGCCTTCATGGTGTCGTCGCGGCAATCCGGGTAGCCGGAAAAATCAGTCTCGCAGACGCCGGTCACCAGCACCTGCAGATCGCGGCGGTAGGCCAGCGCCGCGGCCAGCGTCAGGAAAAGCAGGTTGCGCCCCGGCACAAAGGTGTTGGGCAGGCCGGAGCTTTCCATCTTGAACGCCGTGTCGCGCGTCAGCGAGGTCTCGCTGACCTGGCCCAGCACCGCCAGGTCCAGCACATGGTCATCACCGAGACGGGTGGCCCACTGCGGAAACCGGGCACGGATCTGCTGCAGCACCACCAGCCGCGCCTGAAGCTCCACGCTGTGGCGCTGGCCGTAGTCAAAACCCACGGTCTCCACGCGCTCGTATTTCGACAGCGCCTGGGCCAGGCAGGTGGTGGAGTCCTGGCCTCCTGAAAACAGAACAAGGGCGGTGGTGTGCATGGAAGAAAAATCAGGCAGCGGCAAAGCGGCTATTGTGCCCGGCGCCGCGCCTAAAAGCGGTAGCTGGCCGCCAGCGAGAGCACGTAGTTGCGGCCGGCCGCCGGTTCAAAGTAGCGCCCATTGCCCTCGTTGACGATGACCGAGCCGGCGTATTTGCGGTCAGTCAGGTTGTCGACACGCGCTGTTGCAGCGATGTGCCAGCGATCCAGCGCCAGCACATAACCCACATGCGCGCCCAGGGTGACAAAAGAGGCGGCCGCATCGGTGTTGACATCGTTGACGGCGACGCTGCCGAGATAACGCGCATCGGCACCCGCACGCCAGCCGGTCGGCGGGCGCCAGCCGATCTCGGCGGCCAGCGCGTTGCGCGCAGTGCCCGGAATGCGGTTGCCCGCCGGGACCTGGCCGGCCGGACAGAGGTTGGCATTGACCGGGCAGACAAAAGCATCGCGGTAGCGGGCATCGAGCAGCGTGTAAGACAGCTGCGCCAGCCAGTGGCGCCCGGGCGTGATGCTGGTCGCCAGTTCCAGCCCGCGGCGGCGCGTGGCGCCTGCGTTCTGGAAGGTGCTGCGGCCACCGACATTGGACTGCGTGACGATTTCGTCTTGTGTCGCCGTGTGAAAAATCGCGGCTGTCGCCTCCATGGGCGTGGCGGCACCGGGAAGGGTGCGCCATTTGACGCCGGTCTCGAAATTGTCACTGCGCGAAGGGCGCAGGGAAAAATTGAGCCCGGTGCCGACGGCGCGATAGGCCAGTTCATTGAAGGTCGGGGTTTCGAAACCGCGCCCGGCCGCCGCATACACCCGCCACTGCTCTGACGGGGCATAGGTCACACCCGCCGCCGGCAAGGTGGCGCTGTAGCGCACGCTGCCGCTGTCATTGCCGTTGGTCCCGACGATGTAGTTGTCGGCGGAGCTGAAACGCACAACACTGTGGCGTACGCCGGCGTTGACGGTCCAGCGCGCATCCGGCTTCCAGGTCGCCTGCACATAAGGGTCGAGGCTGGTGACGCGGTTGTCTTCCTCGCGCCGCAGGGCACCCAACACGCCCAGTGTGGCGCCCTGAAAATTCTGCCAGCCGCGCCGCGTTTCATTCATGGTGTCATAGGCCAGCCCGCCAACAATCTCCAGCGGGCGTTGTGCCAATAGCGTGCGCCTGGTCCAGCGCGCATCGAGACCGCCGTAGTTGCGCGCCAGCCCGATCACGCCGCCGGGATGCAGCGGATTGGCCTGCACGCCGGTCGGAATCGCCTGAAATTGCGTGGTGGCCCGCTCACCGCCATAAACCATCAGGCGCCACTGGTTGTCGCCGTCCACACGCTGCTCGTATACCGCACCGATCTGGCTCTGGCGCACGGTCTTTCGGGTGTTGAAGGTGGCCGCCGCCGGATCGGCGCGGCGCGGCGCGGCGTCAAACTGCGCGCGGCTCAGGCCCAGCGGATCATCGGCCTGCATAGCCAGCGTATTGGCCAGCAAGGTCAGCTTGCGGTCATCGCCCAAGGCCCAGTCCAGCCGCACATTGGCGGCCTCGCGCTCTGCCGCGCTGTGTTCGCGAAAGCCATCCGTGCTCAAACGCCCGGCGCTGAGCACATAGCCGAGCGATCCCGCCGAGCCACTGGCCTTGATGTCGGCACGCCGCAGGCCGTAGGAGCCGGTGGCCACACTGCTGCTCAGGACCGGGCTGCCCTGCCCTTCTTCGGTGAAGACCTGCATGACACCGCCCGACGAATTGCCGTACAGCACTGAAAACGGGCCGCGCAGGATTTCCAGCCGGCCGACCGACGCCAGGTCGATGTGCGAAAGCTGGCCCTGGCCATCCGGCATGGTCGCAGGGATGCCGTCCACATACAGGCGCACGCCGCGCACACCAAAGGTCGAACGCGCACCGAAGCCGCGCACCGACAACTGCATGTCCTGCGCCTGGTTCAGCCGGTCCCGCGCCAGCAGGCCGGGCACCAGCGCCAGGCTCTCCGACAGATTGACCTGCGCCCGGCCATCGCCACGGATGCGCTCGCCGTCCAGCACATCGACGGAAGCCGGGACCTCGAAAGGCGGCACTTCGGTGCGTGTGGCCGTCACGGTAATGGGCGCCAGGGTCTGGGCCACGGAAGCTCCCGAAACACAAACCAGCGCAAAGGCAGCGGCCAGGATGGACCGATGGCAAACAGGAGGGTTCATGGTGCGGCACGCCGTGGGGTTGAAAACCCGATCAGCATACGATTTGTCGCCCGACCATGCCGTAGGCGGGCTTCCCGTCTTTGGGCGAAAATGGCGTACTCCATCCCACACACTCATTCTTAACAGCCCATGAACATCGCCAAAGACACCGCCGTCAGCCTTCGCTTCAAAGTCGCCGACCTGGACGGCAAGCTCATCGAGGACAGCAAGGCGCCCATGGTCTACCTGCATGGCGGCTACGGCAACACGCTGCCCAAGATCGAAGAAGCGCTGGACGGCAAAACGACGGGCTACCAGACCACGCTGGAATTGCAGCCCGAGGACGCCTTCGGCCTGCGCGACGAAAGCCTGGTCCAGACCATCCCGAAAAAGCAGTTTCCGCCCGGCGTCAAGGTCGGCGGCCAGCTGGAAGGCCGCGGCGAGGACGGCAAGACCATTGTGTTCACCGTGATGAAGATCAAGGGCGACACGGTGCTGCTCGACGGCAACCACCCGCTGGCCGGCAAGGCGCTGCGCTTCACGCTGGCGGTGACCGATGTGCGCGCTGCGAGCGCCGAAGAAATCGCGCACCGCCATGTGCATGGCGAGCATGGGCACCACCACTGAGCCGGGATACGGCCGTCGTCTATAAGAAAAAAAGGTCTCCAGCCCTTATCCGGCAAACCTGAGCAGCTACCGTTTTAATAGCAGTTTTGCGGCCTACTGTGCCTGCGCAGTCAGCAGCTGCCGGAAATGGCGGCCCATGCGCTCCGCATCGGCTTGCAGGCCGGTAAACAACTCGAACGCACCTACCGCCTGCCCGACGGCCATCGCACCGCCGTCCATGGTGCGGCAACCCGCAGCCCGCGCCGCCTGCAGCAAGCCGGTATTGAGCGGGAAGTAGACGATCTCGGACACCCAGAGTGAAGGCCGCAGCAGCGCGGCTGCCATGGGCAGGCCTGGCAGCTTGTCCATGCCAGTGGGCGTGGCGTGGATCAGGCCGCTTGCGCCTGTCAGGGTCTGCGCGACATCGCCGTGCGCGCTCACGCGGCCGCTGAAACGCTGGTTCAATGAAGTGGCAAGTTCACCCGCACGCGCCAGGTCGGTATCCACCACACGCAGTTGCCCGGCGCCCAGGCGCAGCACCGCGTCCGCTATCGCCGAGCCGGCACCTCCCGCGCCCAGCAGCACCACGCAGGCCAGGTCGGCATCCGGAAGCGATCGGCGCAGGCCCCAGGCCCAACCCGAGCCGTCGGTGTTGTGGCCCACCATTTGGTCGTCCCGGATGACTACGGTGTTCACGGCGCCCATGGCTTCGGCCTCGGGCGACAGGGCGTCCAGCAGCGGCAGCACCGCCTGCTTGCAGGGATAGGTGATGTTCAGCCCCGCAAAACCCATGATGCGCGCCGAAGCCAGCAGGGCCGGCAGTTGCTGCACCGCGCCTGCGGTCCTGTCGAGGTCGATCAGCTGGTAATGCAGGCGCAGACCGTGATGGCGCGCTTCTTCTTCCTGCATCGCGGGCGTCAGCGAGCGCTGGATGCCGGCGCCGATCAGACCCACCAGCAGCTTGCCTGCAGCAGGCGTCATCCGGTGTAGCCCGCAAGCCGCGGCAGCCACAGCACCATGCCCGGCCAGAACGTCACCAGCCCCAGCGCACCCAGCATGACGAGCAGGTAGGGCCAGACCTCCGCCATCAGTGCCGAGAAGGAGACGTTGGCGATCTTCATCATCATGAACAGCAACAGGCCGTAGGGCGGCGTCACCAGGCCGATCATGATGTTCAGGATCGCCATCACGCCAAAGTGCACCGGGTCAATGCCCAGCGCCACCGCGGTGGGCAGCAGCACCGGCAGGATGATCAGGATGATGGTCGAGCCTTCCAGAAATGCGCCCAGCACCAGCAGGATGGCGTTGACCAGCAGCAGGAAGACCATGGGCGTCATTTCCATGCCCTTGAGCAAACCGCTCAGGTGCGCGGGAATGTTCTCCGAGGTGATGACGTAGTTGAAGACCAGCGCGCCGGCGATCAGCATGCCGATGGAGATGCTCATCTTCGCGCTGGACAGCAGCGAATCGTAAATGTCGCCCCAGCCCAGGCTGCGGTAAAGCCCCGCAGAGATCAGCAGCGCATAGGCGGCCGCCACACCCGCCGCTTCGGTGGGCGTGGTGATGCCGCTGTACAGGCAACCGAGCAGGATCACCGGAAGCATCAGGGCGGGAAAGGCCTCTTTGGTGATGCGTGGCATATCGCGCAGCGGCACCCTGTCCTCCACAGGGAAGCCGCGCCGCTTCGCCTGGAAGTAGATCAGCACCATCTGCACCGCACCCAGAAGCAGGCCCGGGAGCACTCCGCCTATGAACAGGTATCCGATGGACGTGCCCGACACCAGCGCGTACAGCACCATCGGTATCGAAGGCGGAAGAATGGGCCCGATCACCGACGACACGGCGCTCAGTGCCGCAGCAAAGGGCGGCGTGTATTTGCCTCCGCGCGTCATCATGGCCTGCATGATCTTGCCGGAGCCGGCAGCGTCGGCCAGCGCCGAACCCGACATGCTGGCAAACACCACGCTCTGCAGTACGTTCACCTGCGCCAGTCCGCCGGGGAAGCGGCCGACGATGGCATTGCAAAAACGCAGCAGCCGGTCCATCACGCTGCCGGTGCTCATGAAGGTGGCGGCCAGGATGAACAGCGGGACCGCCAGCAGCAGGAAACTGGAGTAGGTGCCATTGAGCAGTTGCTCGGCAGCGGAGCCTACGTCCATGCCCTTCATGTACAGGTAGAGAACGGAGCCGGCGATCATGGCCAGGCCGATGGGTGCGCCGAGCAGGCTCAAGGCGACGATGGCGACCAACGCCAGCGAAAACGGACTCGTGAAATTCATAGGGCGGACGCGGACGACGGCGTGTCGCTGAGCTTGTCAGGCCCGCGCACCAGCTGGCGCAACGCGCGCAGGATGACCGCCACAACAAAAACAATGTAGATGGAATAGGTGATGTCCATGCGGACACCCAGGTAGGAACTCTTCTCGACCTTCATGAAGGTCACATAACTCCAGGCGCCGGGCAGCGACATGCCAAACAGCACGATGATGGCCAGCGCGACGAGGGCGCCGACCACCCGGCGCGTGCGGGGGCCGGCGCGCGCCGTGAGCAGGTCGATACGGATCTCCTCGTCGTCCTTCAGCACAAAGGCCGCGCCCCACAACACCAGCCACAGCCAGGCCGCGAGCGACAGCTCGGTGGTCCAGCCGACCGGCGCGTTGAACACATAACGCATCACGATCTGCACCAGGAAGGCAACAAAAATAATCGCGAGCAGGCCGGCCGCCACCGCTTCGGCGAAGCGGTGCAGCGGTTTGAGAATGTGATCGATCATCGTCCCTTTCACTGACGCGCCCCTTGGCGCGTCCTGCAAGCGCATATTAATTCAGCGCCACCGCGACCCGCTGTGCCGGATCGCTGATGGCGCCCCCTCAGGGAAAACGACCAGCGGCCGCCCGGCCCGGGCCTACTTCATCGCGTTGATTTGCGCCAGCATGCCGGCCGGCCAGGTCTTGGCCTCGTCGGACGCCAGGTACACCTTTTGCGCGTAGTCACGGAAGGCATTGATGTTGGGCACGTAAACGTCGAGCCCGCCCTTGCGGAAGTTGTCCGCCAGTTCGGCCTCGCGCTTCTGGTGCTCGGCCGTGCTCCAGGCGATGGCCTTGTCGGCGGCGGCCTGGAAGGCACGCTGCTTGGCGGGCGACAGGCTGTTCCAGGTCTTCATGTTGACCGTCAGCAGGTCAAAGCCGACCAGGTGCGATGTCAGCACCAACTGGCCCATCACCTCGTTGAACTTCATGTTCTGCACGTTGGGCAGCGGGTTGTCCTGGCCGTCGATGGCGCCGCTTTGCAGGCCGGTGTAGGTTTCGGCATAGGCCATGGGCGTCGGGTTGGCGCCCAGGGAGCGACCCAGCAATTGCCAGGCGTCACCGGGGGGCATGCGCAGCTTCACGCCGGCCAGGTCAGCGGGGGTGTTGATCTTCTTCTTGCCCTTGAGGCCCACGTGACGCGTTCCGAAGAAAGTGGGGCCAAGGATCTTGACCTTGAGCTGGTCTTCCACCAGTTTTTTCATCTGCGCGCCCTGCTCGCTGGCGAAGAAGCTGTTGAGGTGGTTAGCGTCGCGGAACAGGTAAGCCGAGGTCAGCAGTGACCAGGCCGGCACCTGCTTGGAAATGTCCTGCGGCGAAATGTTGCCCATCTCGAGGTTGTCGCGCTGCAGCGCCACCAGCTCTGTGCCCTGGCGGAACAGTGTGGAGTTCAGGTGCATCTCGACCTTGAAGTCGGCGGCAACCTCCTTGGCGAACTGGTTCATCATTTCTGCGCGGATGTCCTTGTCGGAGAACACGGCAGCAAAACGGATGGTGGCCGGGGCCTGGGCCCAAGTGGGCAGGGCGGCTGCCGCGGCCAGGGCGGCACCGGTGCCAAGAAGCGATCGACGTTGGATGGAATGGTTCATGACTGTCTCCTTTGATGTGTTGGCTGAAACGAAATAACGCGGAAATCGAGCATGGGGCACTGGGGTTTTACCCGGGGGGCAGGCGCTGCGCCAGCGCCCGCAAGGCCATCTCGTAGCCGAAAGGGCCGAAGCCGCAGATGACGCCGGTCGCGGCCAGCGACACCAGCGAGTGCTGGTACAGCGCATCGCGCCTGTGGATGTTGGTGATGTGGACTTCAGCGATCGGCTGGTCCAGTGTCTTGAGCGCATCCAGCAGCGGGATGGAGCGAAACGACAGGCCGGCCGGGTTGATGACGAGGGCAGCGGCTTTCTCGCGCGCTTCCTGTACCCAATCAACCATCACACCTTCATGATTCGTCTGGCGGAACTCGCAGGCGTAGCCCAGGTCCTGCGCGACGCGCCGGCACAGTTGCTCTACCTCTGCCAGCGTGGTGCTGCCGTACAGCTGCGGCTCACGCACACCCAGCAGGTTCAGGTTGGGGCCGTTGAGAACGTAGAAGGTGCGGCTCATGCGGCGGGAACCAGGTCAGTGGAATGGCAAATCAAGGCTTGTCTCCGGGGTGCGCTCGGCAGGTTGTCGTTTATTGCTGGCAATTCTGCGGGCCGGATGGGAAAATGTTTCTAAACTGGAAACACATTCCATCATACAAAATGAACATCGCACTTGAACGCGGCCTGGCCGTGCTGGAACACCTGACCCGCTACCCGGAAGGGCTGCCCCTTTCCCTGATTGCTTCAGAGTTGGACATTCCGCTCAGCGCCTGCCACCGCCTGCTGGCGGATCTGCAGCAGCGCGGCTACGTGCGCCAGGCGCGCAAACAGGGCGACTATGTGCTGACCCTGAAGATGGCGTCGCTGGGACTGGGTTTTCTGAGCAGCGCGGGCATTGTGGACGTGGCCGAGCCGCTGCTGGAACGCCTGGCGCAAAGCTCAGGCGAGCTGGTGCGCCTGTCCATCGTGGATGGCGACCGCCTGACCTGGGTCGCCAAGTCGCAGGGCATGCGGCTAACGGGGCTGCGTTACGACCCGGACATGGGCATGGATGCACGCCTGTCCTGCACGGCATCGGGCCATGCCTGGCTGATGAGCCTGAGCGACGAGCGGGCGCTGGAACTGGTCTCGCGCCAGGGATTCGGCCTGCCAGCCGCGTACGGCCCGAAGGCGCCGACCACCCTGAAGGCCTTGCTGGGTTTTCTGCATGCGGCGCGTGTGCGCGGCTACGCCATGATCGACGAAGTTTTTGCGCCCGGCATGGCCGCCATGGCCGCGCCTGTGTTGCGCCGCAAGGAAGTGATAGGCGTGATCAGCATTGCCGGGCCCCGCTCGCGGCTGGACAGCGGGCGCATGCACGAGCTGGCACCCGCGCTGCTGGACGCGGCGGCGCAGCTCGGGCCGATCAGCAATGCCTCTACCTTGTTCGGGCGGCCGCCGCTCGGAAAGGGCTGAAGAAGGTCCCGCAGAACTCAGCTTGGGTCTGGCGCTCGGGCCATGGCTCACTGGCAGCGCTGAAGACAACCATCGCAGTCGTGCCGCAGCGCCTGCTGAAATCAAGCGTCGATTTGCATCGAAGGGCGCGCCTGCACCTTTTGCAGCCAGGCCAGCGTCGTCGGGTGCGCGGCCACTGGCGCTCCAATGTAGGCGCTGTAGCCGATCACCGACGCAACAATCAGATCCACCAGCGAATCCAGGCAGGGTTCAAAAGCGGATGATTTTCTCACTGTTGCTGAGCTCAGGGGGCGAAGCCGGCAGTGGCCCGACGGCGAGGTTGATCCTGACCGGTTCCAAAAACAGGACATACGCCCAATCGACGCGCTTCATGGGCGCCGCTTTCGCCTCAATGCACGGGTGATCTGCAGCTTTCAGGCTCAGATTGGTCAGCGCAACAGGATCACGAGCAGCACCAAAAAACCCAAGCCGAGGTTGATAAATATCCAAGTGCGAATCCGCGCAAGTGCCGCACCACCTACGGCCCATTCGGACAGTGCCACGGCCCGGTCGAGCTGTTTGAAAAGCATGAAGCGGGTGTACATGAAGATCGTTACCATCACAACGCCCAGCACCGCCATGACCGTCCAGGCTAGCGGCATCTCAAAGTTACCCCCCGACTGCACCACCTGCTTGGCCACACGACCCAGCATCCACATCCCGCTGACCAGAGTCAGTAGCGATGCTACGAGTACGATTTTAAAAAATCGGCTGAGCACGTCGTGCATCAACGGCAGCCGCAATGGTGGCTCGAGCTGAGCGACCGCCGGGCGCAAAACGAAGTGCGCAAACACCATGCCGCCGATCCATACCGTGATAGACAGTACATGAACAATATTCAAAATCGCGTAAATCATTGATGAGTTCCATTTAATTCATACCCAACCAAAATTCGACTACCTTCCAGACCAATCATGTCCTTTCTCGCGTCAATCGCTCTGCGAACGAGATCCCTATGGCAGAAAGTACGAAGGTAAAGTGAATTACGGCCACCATCGTCACCACTTGGATGTTTGCCAAAGTCAGGTCGCCACTCAAGTAAGTCTTCAACGCATGGACACCTGAAATGGAGATGATGGCGAATGCGAGCTTTAACTTGAGGTTATAAGTGTTGACATGGTCCAGCCAGTCAGGCTTTTTCATGTCCGTTTTGTCAAAGTGTCCGGTGGTCACAAAGAGAGAGACACCCGCCAGGGCCACAACCCAAACAAGCTGAGCCACCATTGTCATATCCACCAGTTCAAGCACCTTGATGATGAGTTCGATCTTTTCGAGCTCGCCAAATAGCAATGTACTCATCAGCTTGTACGTTTCGAGCAGGAACTTTCCCAAAATGCCGAAAATGATTGCCACCAACCCGACATAGAAAAACAGCATGGTGAATCTCATGCCGTAAAGCAACGACCCCACCCCTGAAAGTATTTTTTCCATTCTTGTTTACCTTGACTTAACTGAAATTAGAACAGATGGTCTACGCTGCACGCTTCGTCGTCATCTACCTAGAGACCATTTCTTAGCCCGGTAAGCTATGAGGTCGCTCGCCGCACGGCGCTCCAACGCTCCGCGCGTCGAGCGGCGCTAACGGCTTCGCAATCGGATGGGCGCGGTTCGGCGCTACGCTCAGTCGAACTTCTCCGGTCGTAGCACTTCTGCATCAACGGTGAAAAGGATCATCGAGAAGTTGTCGTAGTAGCGCTCACGAAGGGCGTCGATGATGGCACGCGCGGTTTGCGCGCCGCACACGATCTCCACCCGAATGTTGGCATGCGGTCCCCAAGTGGCATCTCGCCGACCGCGGCTACCCTTTCCACGCGCATCAGTCACGGTATAGCCTCGCGCGCCAAGTGACTCGAGTTCGCGCAGCAATGTCGCTTCGAGTGCCCCTTCGCACACAATCGTTAGAACTTTGCGTATCGCTGTCTCGGTATTTTGCATGATCTCATTTAGTGAACGACTCGCTGTGCCAAGTGATGGTACAGCGGGATGCCGACCAGCAGGTTGAAAGGGAACGTGATTCCCAAAGCTGCACCGATCGACAACGCGGGATTGGCTTGCGGCACCGCCAGTCGCATGGCTGCCGGCGCAGCAATGTACGAAGCGCTGGCATAGAGCGTTGCAAGAAGCGTCACGCCACCGACCGACATGCCGAGAATCGAGCCCGTCGCGATCCCCAGTGCTGCGGAAAAAAGCGGCATTCCCACGGCGAAGATGACCAGAAAGAGCCCAGCACGCCGCAACTCGCCGAACCGGCTCGCCGCGACCAGTCCCATCTCCAGCAGGAAGAAAGCCAGCACGCCTTTGAACAGATCAAAGAACAGCAGATCCAGCGGAGCGATGCCTTGCGGCCCAGCCGCCCAGCCTATGCCCAAGCCGCCGAGGAGCAAGAGGATACTTTTTCCGGCAAACACCTCGTGAAGTACCTTTTTCCAGGGGGTCCCCAGTTCGCCCCGCCGGGCCAATAGCACGCCGATGACGAGCGCAGGGAACTCCAAAAGGACAAGCAACACCGTCATGTAGCCTTCGGACTCCTGGCCCATTCGGGCCAGGTAGGTCGCGCCAACTGCGAACGTGACGACACTAACAGACCCATAATGGCCCGCAATGGCGCCAGCGTCAGCTTGTGGAAACCGTCCTAAACGTCGCAAGACGAGGTAGGCCACCAGCGGAATCATCGCGCCGACAGCAACCACCACCAGGGAGGGCAGCGCGATGGAAGCGATCGGATAACGCGCCAGCTCCACCCCACCTTTGAGGCCAATGGCCAGCAACAGGAAAATGCTGAGCGACTCGTAGAGGACACCTGGGATGCGCAAATCCGAACGTACGAAGCCGGCGAACGCTCCCAGCAGGAAAAACAGAATGACAGGCTCGAACAGCTGCATCGGCGGCATCCTCAGCGCACAACCATACGTGGGAGGTCAGGAGAGGCGCCGGTCGCGCACACGGCTATCGGATGATGGCAATCGCCGCTCGGCGCTTGCCGCTTGCCGCTCGACGTGTCGACGACATCCATCATGGGCTCGAGTAGCGCCGGGTCGTCTGGAAGGAAGCCCCATCGCTCCATGGCTGCAACCAGGACGAGCGACTCGCCTTCGTCGATGCGCCCGTCCGCATGCACAACCGCTGAGCTCAGGCGCAGGACGAGCCTGCGCAACGCAACGTTGTCGAGCTCGTCAAGCATGCCCTCCAGCAGCTCTGCCGGGATGCATCCCTCGTCCTGCAGCCGCGCAGGACCCAGCAAGTCCGCGCAAAGATCGTGTATGACCTCATCCCATTGTTCGGGGATAAGGCCCAGCCTCTTCGTCGCTTGGAGCGCCTCCAAAGTTTCGGCCTCGGCCGGCCCGATCTGCCCGTCCGCAATGAGCGCAAGCGCCACGATCCTGCCAGCAGCGTGGGGACTGTTGTTCAGATAGGAGCGAACCGCCAATCTCGGCGCGGTCAAGATCCGGCCTGCGTTGGGTTATGCCCGTGTGCAGCTTTGTCAAGTTGTTGGACAGCAGCATACGGGCCAGATTGCGAAGACATGATGCTCATAGTGTTTCCTTGTGGTCGGGTGTTAGCCAAAGCCAGTTTTGCTGTGCGCTTGCGTCCGCCCGCGTTGAATTAGCCTCGGGTTTCAGACTTGCTGGAGCGCATACTTAACACCATGGTCAGTGCCAATATACCCATCACGACGCCCAAGGACACGGCTACAGGAATCTTGTAGTAGTCGATAAGGCACATCTTTGTACCAATGAAGATCAAAATCACTGCAAGACCATAGTTGAGCAGGTGAAATTTGTTGGCCACGGCCGCCAAAAGGAAATACATAGCCCGCAGTCCCAGAATAGCAAAGACGTTGCTGGTCAGGACAATGAAGGGATCACTGGTGATGGCGAAAATAGCGGGAATGGAATCCACGGCGAAGATCACATCGGTGAGAGCGATCAGGCAGATCACCATAAAAAGAGGCGTTGCAATCTTCTTGCCGTTTTCCACCGTCCAGAACTTTTCGCCGTCGTAGTTTTTGCTCACCGGTATCAGCTTGCGAAGCAGCTTAAGTGCCGGGTTATCGTCCAGGTTTGGCTCTTTACCTGCTGCCCACCACATCTTTATGCCTGTGAGGATCAGGAATGCGCCGAATACGTACAAAATCCAGTGAAACTCGGCCAGCAGCCAGCCACCTATCAGGATCATGACAGTCCGAAGCACGATGGCCCCGATGATGCCGATCATTAAGACCCGCTTTTGGAACTCCGACGGTACAGCGAAATACGTGAAGATCAGCAGAAAGACAAATATATTGTCCACGGCCAGTGATTTCTCAATCAGATAGCCGGTCAGGAACTCGAGTGATTTGGTATTTGCGATCTCCACAGACCCCGTGGTGTCCCTGACTGCCCACCAAAACAATCCGTTGAACAGGAAGCTGAGCGCAACCCAGACCAGGGACCATATCGCGGCCTCTTTGACGCCGATGTCGTGAGATCCTTGCTTTCTGAGGACGACAAAGTCTATGAAGAGCGACACCAGCACGATGCCGCCGAATGTGGCCCAAAGCCAAAGCGGAGCGATTGTTTCCATAAATTCCTAAAAAATTAGTTCTAGTCGCTCTAGGCGAGAGTTTTCACGGGGACATTGCCTCCGTGACGGCGTTCACGAGTTATCCGCGCAGAGTAATCTCAAGCCGAAAGAAAGTGACCTTCATTCCTAAAAACCGGAAATTTGACATCACCTCTAACTGCCTTCGAATAGCCTCTAATTTATCGAACTAATCGGCACAAGAAAATTCGTATTTTTAACTCGACCATTCGAAAAATTGGTAGTTATCCGCTCATAGTGCTCACCGAGCTTGGGGCGAAAACAGCCTACACTCACCTTACAACCTTGTGCACGACCACTGCCACTACAGTCATAAGGATCGCGACGATGAACCATCCTATCCAGATGATCGGGACCAGCCAGCCTGCAGCGGCGCCAGCCCAAGGAAGCACCGCCTCGAGCATTCCAGCAGAAAACTGTGCGGTATCGACAAGTGCCGGGAGAAACTCCGGACCCATCCATGCCGTGATCCATTGAGGCAACGACGTGGCGCCAGCCGAGCCGAGCAGCTCCACGCCGCCGGTTGCAGTCATCGCCTGTGCTCCCCAATTCATGAGGGCTGCTGTCGCCCAGGCAACGGCAGTCCAACTAATCAGTAAGAAAGCGAAAACAGACCAAATTATTGCGATCATAAAGTTCCATTAAGTAATCAGATTTGGATTGTTGTGTTTTAGCAGTTCAACGCTAGATACTGCCGGCCAAGACCTTTGTGCGGTGGACAGCAGTGGAAAAGGCGCCCCCAAAAAAACGGCCGGCTTGTCGTCTGCGTGTCAAACCATGTTGCTGTCAGGGCTGCTGGATTGCCAGTACTGTCAGCGCAATACCGCCCAGGGCAGCGCCGCTACCCATCATCAGTCGAACATCGCGTTTTTCGTTCCCTCCGCGATGGCCGAGATAGGCCGCCAGCAGGCAACATGCGCCCAGTACCGTCGCCATGACAATAAAACTTTGCTCGCTCATTGCCGTATCCTGCGAACGGTGGTGACGCGAACCGGTACACAGGCTCGCACGGGCATATGCGAAGGTTCTTGCACCGTAAAACTCTGCGTAACCGCCTGGCCGATAGCCTGCAAGGCGCGGCCAACCCTGCGGCGAGGCATAGCATCAGCCCGGCGCTGGGGTACCTCAACCTGCGCAATCTGCCCATCGGGCATGCGAACTTCAATAAGTGAACCGCCTGAGGCTTTCATTAATATCCCTTGGGGGTGATGGTTGTTGGAATTGGCAGTAGCCAGTGAGACCTGGCACGCCGAAGCAAAGCTCTTTCGCTTTGGCAAACATGGAAGTCCGATTCGGCGATAAGCTTGCAAAGCTCAAATGTTTTCAGAGAAAGAGCGGGCGCAGTGACGCCTTCCAGGACGCGAATCACCAGCAAAGGTTGAAGCTCCCCGCCATGTGTCCATGCCGGCGTGCCAAGTTGAGAAAGATCTAACGCCAAGGCTTCGACTAGGCCCTGCATTTCCGTAGTGTCGATCTCTAGTTGCTCGTAGGTTTGCGATCCAAATAACGCGCCGATCTCGCTGCGCGAGACCACGCCATCTGCCAACACGGTAAGTGCGATCACTTGGGCCGCAGCGTGCGGTGAATTTGTCTGGTACCGTTGCACTACAACCCCCTCAGTTTAGAAGGTCGGAAAGCCAACTGGTGCGCTGGCGCTGTGGGTGTCCGAGTTGCGGGCCCGCAATGCTGGCGTTCGTCTTCCACAAGCGCCCAGTCCTCGGCTCCGTTTGGCGTTCTGCCGCATGCTCAAAGAGCTTTTCGAGTTCTCCGCGATCAAGCCACACTCCGCGGCAGTGGGGGCAGTAGTCGACCTCCACGTTCTGGCGTTGCGCGAGGACAAGTGGCGTGGTCGTGCAGGTTGGACAATGCATCTCAACTCCTTGTTGATGAATGCCTGTGACTTTATGGTCAAAGGCGCTTTCTGAATAATCGAAAATTAGCGACAATCGTTCGAGAAAACAGGAGCATCAATGAACCTTAAACACTTGCAGTATTTCTGGACGGTCGTACGCGCCGGCGGCGTGCTGCGTGCCAGTGAAGAGTTACACCTATCCCCTCAGACCTTGAGCGGGCAGATCAATCTGCTCGAAGAAAGGCTCGGGAAACCACTGCTGCGCAAAGTCGGGCGAGGTGTGGAGCCCACCGAGGCAGGGCGAATGGCCATGCAGTATGCGGACGAGATATTTACGCTTAGCCGGGAAATGGAAGATGCCCTGCGTGGCGGGCGAGATGCCCCGAAGGCACCGTTGCTCAAGGTTGGATTCGTTGACTCCGTCCCCAAAGCCATTGCTTACCATGTGCTTGAGCCGGCACTTCGTCTAAAACCGGCGCCGAGACTTATTTGTCCAGAGGGGAAACTTGCAACCTTGATGGCGGAACTTGCGCTGCGGCGAGTAGACCTGGTTATCTCCGATGTGCCGCTTCCCGGAAATTTGGGCATCAAGGCTTTTACTCACCTTTTGGGACGTAGCGGAATCGCTTTTTTTGCTGCGGCAAAGCTGCTTCAAGCCCATTCCATGACGTTGCGGCAAGCGCGTTCGAAGTTTCCCCGCTCACTTGAATCTCTTCCTATGCTTGTACCGGGAGCCGATTGCGCCCTGAGACCCCGCGTTGACGGCTGGATGCGACGCAACGATCTGGCTCCGTCAATTGCGGCTGAATTCGACGACAGTGCCCTGATGAAGGCTTTCGGTCGGGAGGGTTTAGGTGTGTTTCCCGCACCTGCGGTGCTGGGAAGGGAAATCTCCAGGCAGTTTGAGGTAGAGCAAATTGGTTCTCCAGAGGATTTGGTCGAGGAGTTTTATGCCATTTCCATTGAACGAAAGATCACCCATCCTGGCGTGGCCGCAATAACAGAGGCCGCTAGAAGGGAGCTGTTTGCATGAGGACGTGATGTTGAGCTCCGTCGAGATCTGACCCACCAATTTGATGCCGCCCTAAATCCGTCACTCCACAGCGACGGATTTGGCCAGATTTCTTGGCTCGTGCGGCCGCCTGACTTCGCTCACGCGAAGTTAGCGTCTACCAAACCGCGTAGCGCGCTTACGCGCACCCGTGACTGTCGTTCGACAGTCACGCTCTTTGCAAGATTGCGGGGCGTGTGGTGTTCACATCACGTCGCTGCGCGATATGAGTGCTCCCCCAAGCCAAAAACCTGGCCGCTGCGCCGGGCGGCATTGGATGCCGCCCCAAATCCGTCACTCCACCGTGACGGATTTGGCCAGGTTTCTTGGCTTGTGCAGCCGCATAACTTCGCTCACGCGAAGTGAGCGTCTACCAAACCCCGCAGTGCGCTTTCGCGCACCCGTGACTGTCATTCGACAGTCACGCTCTTTGCAAGATTGCGCGGTTTGTCAACATCGGTGCCGCGTGCCAGGGCCGTGTGATAGGCCAGCAATTGCAACGGTACCACGTGCAGCAGCGGGCTCAGCGCGCCGTAGTGTTCGGGCATGCGGATCACGTGGATGCCTTCGCCGCTTTCGATTTTGGTGTCGGCATCGGCCAGCACATACAGCACGCCGCCACGGGCGCGGACTTCCTGCATGTTGCTCTTGAGTTTTTCCAGCAGGCTGTCGTTGGGGGCGACGGTGACCACCGGCATGGCGCTGGTGACGAGCGCCAGCGGGCCGTGCTTGAGCTCGCCGGCCGGGTAGGCCTCGGCGTGGATGTAGCTGATCTCCTTGAGCTTGAGCGCGCCTTCGAGCGCAATCGGGTAATGCAGGCCGCGGCCAAGGAACAGCGCGTTTTCCATTTTGGCGAAGTCTTCGGCCCAGGCGATCACTTGCGGCTCCAGCGCCAGCACCGCCTGCAGCGCGGCCGGCAGGTGCCGCATGGCCTTGAGGTGTCCGGCCTCTTCCTCGTCGCTGAGCTTGCCCTTGCTTTGTGCCAGCGCGAGTGTCAGCAGGAACAGGCCCGCCAGTTGCGTGGTGAAGGCCTTGGTGGAGGCCACACCGATCTCGACGCCGGCGCGCGTGATGTAGGCCAGCTTGCACTCGCGCACCATCGCCGAGGTCGAGACATTGCAGATGGTCAGCGTCTGCGTCATGCCCATGGACTGGGCATGGCGCAGCGCCGCCAGCGTGTCGGCAGTCTCGCCGCTCTGGGTGATGGTGACCACCAGCGACTTCGGGTTCGGCACTGAAGTGCGGTAACGGTATTCGCTGGCCACCTCGACCTGGGTCGGAATGCCGGCAATCGACTCCAGCCAGTACTTGGCGGCGCAGCCGCTGTAGTAGCTGGTGCCGCAGGCCAGGATCAACACCGAGTCGATCTCCTTGAAAACGCGGAAAGCCTCGTCACCGAACAGCTCGGGTGTGATGCCTTCGATGCCTTCAAGCGTGTCGCCGATCGCGCGCGGCTGCTCGAAAATTTCCTTTTGCATGTAGTGGCGGTAAGGGCCGAGCTCGGCCGCCCCGCTGTGCGCCTGCACGGTCTTGACCTCGCGCTGCACGGCCTTGTGATCGCGGTCGATGACCCAGTATTTGCCGAGCTGGATGTCGACCAGGTCGCCTTCTTCCAGATACAGGATCTGGTCGGTCACGCCGGCCAGCGCCATCGCATCGCTGGCCAGGAAGTTTTCTCCGCCCTCCTTGCCAACGCCCAGGATCAGCGGCGAACCGGCGCGGGCGCCGACCACACGGTGCGGCTCGTCCTTGCAGAACGCGGCAATCGCGTAGGCGCCGTGCAACTGGCGCGTCGCAGCCTTGAGCGCCTCGAACAGGTCGCCCTCGTACAGGCTGTCCATCAGGTGCACGATGACCTCGGTGTCCGTCTGGCTGGTGAACACATACCCCCTGGCCTGCAGCGCGGCGCGCAACTCGTCATGGTTCTCGATGATGCCGTTGTGCACCAGCGCGACCTTGCCGGGCTTGTTCGCCGCCTCGCCGCTGCCATGGCTGAAATGCGGGTGGGCGTTGTGCACGGCAGGCGCGCCATGGGTGGCCCAGCGCGTGTGTGCGATGCCGGTGCCGCTTTCCAGTTTGTCGGCGCTGACCTGCTCCATCAGCTCGGCCACGCGCGAAGTGCTGCGGGCGCGTTTGAGACCGTCGGCATAGATGGCGACGCCGCAGGAGTCGTATCCGCGGTACTCCAGGCGTTGCAGGCCCTGTACCAGAATGGGAACGATGTTGCGGGTAGAAACGGAAGCGACGATGCCACACATAAGAGCTGTCCTGTTGATTGCAGAGACAGGATAGTAGACAGTTAGAAGAAAATTTAACTGGCTAAATTTCTACATTTTTGGAATTAAATTTCATTGAATTCTATTTGTGTTGATTTATTTCATAAATATGAAAATAATCATCAATGAATTCACCGACAACAGATATTCGATTGGACCTTGACAGCGCTGACTTGCGCA
This sequence comes from Pseudomonadota bacterium, assembly GCA_040385775.1. GTDB lineage: Bacteria > Pseudomonadota > Gammaproteobacteria > Burkholderiales > Burkholderiaceae_C > Polaromonas. The sequence goes on along the minus strand of JAZKGR010000171.1, from coordinate 55,055 downwards.
TCCTGGACCAGCTACAGCGCGACGCCTCGCTGTCCAACCAGGCGCTGGCCGCGCTCGCACACATCTCGCCGCCAACCTGCTTGCGGCGCGTCAAGCGGCTTCAGGAGGCCGGCTTGATCGAGCGGCAGATCGCCATCCTGTCGCTGGACAACATGGCCGCCACCCTGGGCCATGGCCTCACCGCCATCACCGAAATCACGCTGGACCGCCAGGGCGCCGAAGCGCTGGCCGCCTTCGAGGCCCGCGCCGTGCAGGACGATGCGGTGCAGCAGTGTTACCGCGTCTCGCCCGGCCCGGACTTTGTGCTGGTGGTGCATGTCAGCGACATGCCAGCCTACCTGGCGCTGGCGCAACGCCTGTTTACCAGCGATGCCAACGTGCGCAACGTCAAGGCCTTCTTCAGCGTCAAACGCTCAAAATTTGAACCGAAACTGCCTCTGGCCCACGGATGACGTGGCTGTCCAGCTATTGAATTCATAGCGCACGACCGGCCTCACGGCAGGGCGCGCCGTTAACCCCGGACGACGGCGCCTGACTACACCGGCCAAACCACCCCGTTGTCATTGAGGATGGCATCGAGCGCCACATCGTGCGGCTCGGGCTCCAGGTCGGGCAGCCAGCCATGGCTGTAGCCGAGGCCGACGGTGAAGGGTTTGGGTTGCAGCGTCGCCAGCGTGCGGTCGTAAAAGCCGCCGCCATAACCGAGCCGGAAGCCGCCCGGCCCGTAACCGACGCAGGGCACGAACAGCAGGGTTGGCACGATGATCTCGGTGTCTTTGGGTTTGGGGATGCCGTAGGCGTCTTCCTCCATCGGGCAACCGGGGTACCAGGCGTGGAAGGTCAGGGTCTTGTGCAGCTTGTTGACCACCGGCAGGCCGATCTTGCGGGGCGACCGGTTTGCTATGTTTTCAGTAGCTGCCTCCGCCCGCCCCTCATGGGCTGGGGCCTGATTTGATTCAGACTCCTGGCTGATCGCGTCTTCCTGCCAGCGGTACAGCGCAGGCAGCGGATCGAACTCACCCTTGATCGGCCAGTAGGCTCCGATCACCGCGTCTTCGCGTCCCACCAGCCAGATCCGCATGACCCGCTGTAACAGGTCGGCACGCTGTAGGCGGTCAGGCAGGTTCAGGCGTTGTTCTATCAACGCTTTTCGCGCAGTTAATTTGTCCATAATGACCCGATGCTATCCAAATTTGTTGTCACTGCCCTGATATCGGGCCTCTCGTCCTTCTTGATCCTCCAGCCCACCTGGGCGCAAAACAATACTTCGCGCGCCGATGAGGTGCTGGTGGAGATGAACAAGGCCTTCAAACGTGGCGACAAAAACCGCCTGTCCCAAATGCTGCCGCAGGCGCAGGGCCACGCCCTGGAACCCTGGGCGGCCTACTGGGAACTCAAGGCCCGGCTCGACGAAGCCAGCGCCCGCGAGGTGCAGGACTTCATGGCGCGGTATGCCGGCAGCTACCAGGAGGACCGCATGCGCAACGACTGGCTGCTGCTGCTGGGCCAGCGCCGCGACTGGTCCGCGTTTGCCGCCGAATACCCGAGCTACCGCATGGGCGACGACCGCGATGTGCGCTGTTACGCGCTGCTGGTCGAACACCTGAAAAACCCCGGCGCCGATGCCCAACTGGCTGACGAAGTCCGCAGGAACTGGTTTGCCCAGCGCGATGCCAGCGACGGCTGCACCGCCGCCGCCTCACGTCTGATCGGCAACCGCAACCTGACGACCCAAGACGCCTGGATCAAGGCCAGGCTCGCGACCGAAGCCAACCGCCCGCGCGCCGCGCGCGATGCGGTGGAGATCATCGCGCCGGAGGCTGTGAGCCTGGTGACCGAACTCCATGCCAGCCCGACGCGTTTCCTCGCCACCAAGGTGATCGCCATCAGCCGGGTACGCAAGGAAATCATCGTGCTGGCGCTGGTCAAGCTGGCCAGCACCGATGCCGACGGCGCGGCGCGTTTCATGGAGGACAAATGGGGCATGCAGCTCAATGAGGAGGAGCGCAACTGGGTCTGGGGCGCCATCGGCCGGCAGGCGGCGACGCGGCTGGCCAGCACGGACTCGGTCGGCTATTTCGCCAAGGTGACCAAAAACACCGACCTCAGCGACGACATGCTGGGCTGGAAGGTTCGCGCGTCACTGCGCGCCGGCAGCACGCCGCGCTGGCCGCTGGTGCTGGCCGGCATCAACGCCATGAGCGAAGGCGCGCGCAAGGAGCCGGTCTGGGCTTACTGGAAGGCACGCGCGCTGCTGAGCAACGCACCGGCTGCTGCTGCCAGCGCGCCCGTGTCTCCGCAACGCGCGGAGGCGCTGGCCCTGCTGCAGTCCATCGCCTCGGTGCGCGGCTTTTACGAACAGCTCGCGCTCGAAGAGCTGGGCCAGAAGATCGCCCTGCCCGCCCGGCCGCCCGCGTTGACCGCAGAAGAAAAAGAGGCGGCGCGCCTGAACCCCGGCCTGAACCGCGGCGCCTACGCCATTGCCATCGGCCTGCGCAGCGAGGGCGTGCGCGAGTGGAACTACAGCACCAACCTGCACACACGCGGCGGCATGGGCGAGCGCGAGTTGCTGGCAGCCGCGCAGTTTGCCTGCGACCGCGCCATCTGGGACCGCTGCATCAACACCAGCGAGCGCACCGCGAACGCCTTCGACGCCGAGCAGCGTTTCCCCACGCCGTTTCGCGAGGCCGTCAGCCAGCGCAGCCAGGCCATCGGCCTGGACCCGGCTTACGTGTATGGGCTGATCCGGCAGGAGTCGCGTTTCATCATGGACGCGCGCTCCCATGTCGGCGCCTCCGGCCTGATGCAGGTGATGCCGGCCACCGCGCGTGAAACCGCGCGCTACATCGGCCTGACCGGCTTCACCGCCGACCAGATCAACGACCGCGACACCAACATCGTGATCGGCACCGCCTACCTCAAGCGTGCGCTCGACGACTTCCAGGGCTCCATGCCGCTGGCCGCGGCCGCCTACAACGCCGGCCCCGGCCGGCCCCGCAGCTGGCGCAACGGCCCGGTGATCGAGGCGGCCATCTGGGCCGAAAACGTGCCTTTCAGTGAAACCCGCGACTACGTCAAGAAGGTGCTGTCCAACACCACCAACTACGCCGCCCTGCTCAGCGGCCAGCCGCAATCGCTGAAGGCACGGCTGGGCACGGTGGGGCCGCGCGACGCATCGGCGCCACCGCCCGACGAGAAGATGCCCTGAACCGCAGCGACGGAATGCTCCTGAATCAATAGCTGCCTCCCCACGTGTGCTATGGGCTGGAGGCCAAAAACGTCTTGGAATTCGTGCTTGGTCCCGGCATGGGATGGATCGCGTGTTTGTAGGTTTGCGCCTATTTCGCGCAACGCACTTGCAGGCTAAATTAAGCGCTTCCCCATTGCGCAGGAGACATGAATGAACCCCAGCTGGTGGCAACAGATTGCCGGCACCGTTGCCACCGAATTCTCCGACCTGGACGACGTGGCGCAGACCACCCGCGTGATCCTGCGCCTCACGGTGGCGGCCGTGCTCGGCGGCCTGCTCGGCTGGGAGCGCGAACATAAGGGCCAGGCGGCCGGCGTGCGCACCCACATGCTGGTCGCCATGGGCGCGGCGCTGTTTGTGCTGGTCTCGCAGCAAATCGGCATGGAGCAAGCCGACATGAGCCGCGTGATCCAGGGCATCACGGCGGGCGTGGGGTTTCTCTGCGCCGGCACCATCCTGAAGGGCGACAAGGCCGGCGACGTGAAAGGCCTGACCACCGCAGCCGGCCTGTGGCTGACCGCCGCCATGGGTGTGGCGGCCGGCCTCGGGCGTGAATTGACGGCGGTGCTGGCCACTTTGCTGGCCCTGGTGATCCTGGCGCTGGTGCCCATGCTGGTCAAGCTGATCGACAAGCCCGAGCCGCTGATCGCGGACGACAAACTGCCGCTTCAGCGCACCGGCGACAAGGACCGGTGATCAGTCCTTGACGCGCTGCGAGACAAACTCGCCCTCGTAGTCCTTGGCCAGCGACAGCTTCTCGGCTTCGGTCAGGACCTTGCCGGCGAGCTGGAAAATTCCCTGCTCTTCGTCCTTGAGGTGATGGTAGATCTTGTGGTGCAGTTCTTTGGCCACCGCAATCCAGGCCGGTGAACTGAAGTCCGTGTCTTCAAGTTTTTCCACCAGCTCGTCCATCTCATGGTGCTCGGCAATGCCATGCCGCGAGGGCTCTTGCGTCATGTCGTGCGCAATCAGCGGCACGTAAAAAAAACGTTCCTCGGCAGCCGCGTGGGCGGCGAGTTCCGTCTTCAGTTCCTTGAAGAGGACATCACGCTCCTTGCTGTCGCCGGAGGTGTTGATGAGAGCGTCGGCAAGGCCGCGCTGGGTTTCATGGCTGGTGCGCAGGGCTTCAAAAATATTCATGCATCCATTATGCGAAGCCGGTGCCGCGCAAGCTGTAGGCCGGCAGGCCCAGATTTGTTGCGGTGGCTGCCTACACCCGGGTAGTCGTCGTGGGTATTGGGGCCAGAGGATGGCCGTCAATTGCTATAAATTCAGGAGCAATTGGTGCTTGCTGGTTGTGGGCTGCAAGCCAATATCGTCATGAATTCCCAGATGTTTTGCATCAGCGGGTGTGAAAGCGTTTAATAAGGGCCTATGAAAAAAATACTGATTCTCGGCGGCACCGGATTTGTCGGCCGCCACGTCTGCGAAAAACTCACGCAACTGCAATGGCGAGTCACCGTGCCGACACGCCGGGAAGCCCGCGCCCGTGACATCCAGATGCTGCCCTCGCTCGACGTTGTGCAGGCCGATGTGCATGACGAAGCCGCGCTGACGCGGCTGGTGGCGGGCCACGATGCGGTGGTCAACCTGGTGGCCATCCTGCATGGCACGCAAGCCTCGTTTGAGCGGGCGCATGTGGAGCTTCCGCAAAAGCTTGCACGCGCCTGCAGCGCCACCGGCGTGACACGGCTGGTCCACATCAGCGCGCTCGGTGCCGACGCACGCAACCCGGACGCCGCGCCGTCCGTGTATTTGCGCAGCAAGGGCCAGGGCGAGGTGGTACTGCACCACGCGGAGCTGGCGCTGACCCTGCTCCGGCCCAGCGTGATGTTCGGCAACGGCGATAAATTCCTCAACACCTTTGCCCAACTGCAGAAAGTTTTCCCGGTAATCCCGCTGGCCGGCAGCCATGTGCTGTTCCAGCCAGTGTGGGTCGAAGACGTGGCCAGCGCCATCGTGCACTGCCTGCAGGACGCCCACCTGCACGCCACCACCGGCCAGACCTTTGAAGCATACGGCCCAGACATCTTCACGCTCAGGCAACTGGTCGAACTGGCAGGCCGTGTCAGCGGCGTCAATGAAGGCCGGGGCCGTCCGGTGCTGGCTTTGCCTGCGGCATTGGGCCGACTGCAGGCCCGCATGATGGCGCTGGCGCCCGGCGAGCCGCTGATGAGCCGGGACAACCTCGACTCCATGAGCGTGCCCAACATCGCCAGCGGCAACCTGCCGGGCCTGGAGGCGCTGGGCATCACGCCGGCGGCGCTCGAAGCGATTGCGCCCAGCTACCTCGGGCCCAACGCCGGCGGCTGGGGCCTGCGCAGCAACCTGGTGGCCAAGCGCAAGACCGCCGGACGTTTTTAGGACGCCGCGCAAAGGGCGCGCATCAATAGGCACGGCTTTTCGCATCAATGGGAGGACCGGCGCGCAGTAGCATAGGCGCTCATCTTCAAGGGAGTTCCCGTGCTCAAGCTCTACATCGCCAACAAGAATTATTCGTCCTGGTCCATGCGCCCCTGGGTGCTGCTCAAGCAGGCCGGCATACCGTTCGAGGAAGTTTTGGTGCGCTTCGGCGCCGATACCTTCGCACTCACCTCCAGCTTCAAGCAGGCGATGCTTGCAGTGAATCCGGGGGGCCGGGTGCCGGTGCTGGTGGATGACGGCTTCGCCGTCTGGGACACGCTGGCCATCGCCGAATACGTGGCCGAGAAATTCCCGGACAAGCAACTCTGGCCGCAGGATACGCAAGCGCGTGCCCGCGCGCGCAGCATCTGCGCCGAAATGCACTCTGGCTTTGGCGCCTTGCGCAGTGCCTGCCCGATGAACATCGAAGCGGACCTGACCCAGACCGGGGCCATCATCTGGCGCGACAAACCGGCGGTACGCGCCGATGTGCAGCGTATTGTGGAGATGTGGACCGAACTCCTGGCGCAGCACAAAGGTCCCATGCTTTTTGGCGGGTTCTCAATTGCCGACGCGTATTTCGCACCGGTCTGCATGCGCCTGAAAAATTACGGCCTGCCGGTGCCAGGCCCTGTCACCGACTACATCGCTCGCGTCTGCGCCTTGCCGGGCGTGAAGGCCTGGATGGACGAAGCCCTGGCTGAAAAAGACTTCGTTGATTTTGATGAGCCTTACCGGTTGGCACGGTAGGCCCGGCAGCCATCACTGCTTGAGCATGCGGGTGTGCCGCTGGCTTCAAGCATCAAATACGGCTCCAGCCCTTGTTCCACGTGGGCAAGAAGCTACTGAATTGATAGCGGATCCATGCGCAGCGGAATCGTCACCGGCCCGTCATTGACCAGCTGCACCTGCATGTCGGCAGCAAACTGGCCGGTCTGCACCACCGGATGCAGCAGCCGCGCCTGCGCCACAAAATAGTCGTAAAGCCGCCGGCCTTCGTCCGGCGCCGCAGCGCCGGTGAAGCTGGGCCGGTTGCCGCCCGACACATCCGCAGCGAGCGTGAACTGGCTGACGATGAGCAGGCCGCCGGCCACGTCCTGCACGCTGCGGTTCATTTTTCCACCCTCATCGGCAAAGATGCGCAGCTTCAGGATTTTGGCCAGCAGCTTGTCGGCTTGCGCCTCGCTGTCCCCACGCTCGGCGCACAGCAACACCAGCAGGCCGGCGGCGATCTCGCCGGTCACCTCCCCACCCACCAGCACCCGCGCCTGGCTCACGCGCTGGATCACGCTGATCACATCAAACTCCTCTCATCGTCAAATGCGCTTCCATGCCGGGCTGCAGCAGCGCAAGGGTGACTCCGCAAGCCTGGCGCATGCGCTGGACGCCAGCGACTTCCGTGTGGAGCTTCATCTGGCCATTGTCCCCGATGCATGACACGCTATGCAAAAATGCAGCGATGCAGAAAGCGCAACAACACCGTTGGACCGGGCTCCTGCTCTGGAGCCTGATCACGGCGCTGGGCTGTGTTGTGCTGGCGCGGACCGAGCTGGCCAGACAGCGTGACGCCTTTGAGACCGACGCGCGCATTGTGCACCGCCTGCTGAGCCAGCGCGTCGTACAGCACGATGCGGTGATGGCCACGCTGGCGCTGCTGCAACCCGCGGCGCCCGACCTGCAGGCCGAGCAGCGGCTGAGCGCACTTTATCCACAAATCCTTTCCGTGCAGCGGCGCGACCGCGGCGCCTCCTGGCCTGATGAGCGTCTGCGGGTGGCGGAAACCCTGTCTCGCGCCCTGCGCCGTCCCGTGCTCGCCGGTGTCGATTTCGCCCGCGGCCATTACCACCTGGTGCTGGCGTCCGAGCCAGCCAGCTATGCGCTGCAGATGGATTTGCGCGCCGTCGTGCCATGGAGCGAGTGGCCAACAGCGCCCGACACCAGTGCGGTGCGGGTGCTGCTCGTGCACGAAGGGCAGGATTGGGTGCTTCAGCCCGGCCGGCTGGGGCAAGGGGGCTGGCGTTTTGATTTTCGCAAGCACCTGGCCGCAGACAGTCAACCGTTTGACGTCGTTGCGCAACGCCAGGTGGGCTGGAGCGAGTTGCCCTGGACCTGGATGGTCGGCTGGGGCGCGCTGGTGGCCACCTTGCTGGCAGGTTGGCTGGCGCTGCTGCGGCAGCGCGCGGGCCGGCGGCGGGCGGAAGAGCTGCTGCGGCTGGGCCGGGTGGCGCGGCTCAACACCCTGGGGGAGCTGGCAGCCGGCATGGCGCATGAATTGAACCAGCCGCTGACAGCTTTGCTGGCCAACACCCAGGCGTCCGCCCGCTTGCTGGATGAAGTTCCCCCCGACTTGGCCACCATTCGCAGCGCGATGGCGCAGGCCGTTGAGCAGGCGCGCCGCGCGTCGACGGTGGTGAGCCGCCTGCGGCGCGCGGTGGAGCGGCCCGACCTTGCGGCGCAACTGCAGCCGTCTGATCTGCAGCAGGCGGTACAAAGCGCGTTTTACCTGCTGGAGCCGGAATTCAGGCGCCGTGAGGTGGTGCCCAACGTGGAGGCACCGCCCGCGCCCGTCACTGTTCTGGCCGATCCGGTGGCGCTGGAGCAAATCATCCACAACCTGCTGATGAATGCCTTGCAGGCGCTGGAACAGGTGCCCGTCAGGGAACGCCGGCTGGCCGTGACAGTACGCGCAGCCGCCGGCCTGGGTGAGATGGCGGTGATCGACAGCGGACCGGGCATGACGGATGACGTACTCGCCCGCATTTTCGAGCCCTTTTTCACCACCCGCGAAGCCGGCCTGGGGCTGGGCCTGAGCCTGTGCGAAACCCTGGCCGCCGGCATGAACGGCAGCCTGCAAGCGGGGCAGCATGCGCCGCGCGGCACCGTGTTCCGGCTGTCACTGCCGCTGGCTCCAACAGCGCCACCCCCAGGCAAGCCATGAGGCCCGTCGGCGCAGGCGACACGTTGTCGCCCCTGATTCACCTGATCGACGACGATGAAGCCGTACGCAGTGGCCTGGCCCTCCTGATCAGCACGGTGGGCCTGCGCGTGCAGGCCTGGCCCGACCCGCAGGCTTTCATGACGGGCTTTGACCGCCAGACCATTGGCGCCATTGTTCTGGACGTGCGCATGCCCGGCATCAGTGGCCTGACCGTGCTGGACACGCTGGTGGCGCAGGGCGTGGACCAGCCGGTGATCATGCTGACCGGGCACGGCACGGTGGAGATGTGCCGTCGCGCCTTCAAGGCGGGGGCTGCTGAATTTCTGGAGAAGCCGGTGGACGACGAGGCTTTGCTCGAAGCGCTGCAGAACGCGGTGCGCCAGCATGTGAAGTCACGCGAGCGCAGTCAGACCGACCGGCAAGCCCAGGAGCGGTACGGGCAGCTGTCCACGCGCGAACGCGAGGTGCTGGGCCTGATCGTTGCCGGTCTGACCAACAAGGAAATCGGCCGCGCGCTCGATGTCTCACCGCGTACGGTGGAAAGCCATCGTGCCAATCTGTTCGCCAAGCTTGAAGCTGAATCGCTGGCGCAGCTGATACGGCACTACGCCGCACTGGTCGAAGCGAACCCCTGAAGCTGCCCCGGCTCCGTAGTTTTACGGAGGCCTCGGCGTAGCGCTACGAATGGCCCCGAGGGCTGCGCTTTTTTAAAGTTCTCACACGGTAAATCGAACCGTGCAACATCCCGGAGAACACACCATGCGTCACCTCGTCATCAAAACTTCCGCCCTCTGCCTCGCCCTGTTCGCCGCCGCCGCCTCCGCCCAGAGCGTGCGTACCGAAAAAAACATGTCGCTGGAACTGGCCAACCAGATCGCCGCCGCCACCGTCGCAGCCTGCTCGGCCGGCGGTTATGCCGTGGCCGCTACTGTGGTGGACCGCGCCGGCAGCGTGCGTGCCGTGCAGCGCGCCGACAACGCCGGCCCGCACACCCTGGCCGCCAGCCTGCAAAAGGCCTTCACCTCCGCATCGGCCAAAAATACCACGCTGGCGATGATGGACGGGGCGCAGAAAAACCCGGCTGCCGCCAATCTGGTGCACATCCCCGGCTTTTTGTTGCTGGGCGGCGGTGTGCCTGTGAAGGTCGGCAACGAAGTCATAGGCGCCGTCGGCGTCGGTGGTGCGCCGGGCGGCCACCTCGACGAACAGTGCGCCATGACGGCGCTGGACAAGGTCAAGGACCAGTTGAAATAAACCGAAGCGAAACAGCCCTCAGGCCCAGGAGAACGCCATGCACCACACCCCGAATCTGTTACTGAAAAAACTGGCCATCGCGACCGCCATGGGCATCGCGGCGGGGACAGGCCCTTTAGCCATGGCGCAGGTGGCGCCCAGCGCCGCAGAAGCAGCAGCCTACACAGGCCTGCACGCCGCAGCGCAAAAAGGCGACGCCGCGGCCATCACGCGACTGGCCGCAGCAGGCGCCAGCCTGAATGCGCGGGACGGCAACGGCCGCACGCCACTGCATGTGGCGGCCTTCGCGCGGCAGCGCCAGGCCATCCGTGCGCTGGTCCAGGCCGGCGCCGACATCAATTTGCTGGACAAGGACCGCTACGATGCGGTGACCATCGCGTCGGTTGCCGACGACGAGGAAACCTTGCACGCCCTGCTGGCGCTGGGCGCCAGCGCGAAACAGGCCACCAGCCGCTACGACGGCACCGCCTTGATCGCCGCCGCGCACCTCGGCCATGACGGCGTCGTCAGACAGCTGATTGCCGCAGGCGCGCCACTGGACCATGTCAACAACCTGCACTGGACCGCAGCCATCGAGGCGGTGGTACTGGGCGACGGCGGGCTGCGGCACCAGAAAACCCTGAAGGCCCTGATTGAAGCCGGCGCCAGCCTGAAGCTGGTCGACCGGCACGGCAACACGCCGCTGCAGCTGGCCCGGTCGCGCGGCTATGGCGAGATGATCAGGATGCTGGAAAATGCGGGCGCAAAGCAGGACCAAAAACCGTGAGGCATTGAACGCGCTCAGTGTCCTGAAGCAAACCTCCTGCCAGGGTAAATCACAAGTGCAGGTGCTGCCTCTGCCAGTGCCAGGAAATCACGGTCGTTGTGAACCAGCATCGCTTCATGCTCCAGCGCCATCGCTGCAATCAGGCAGTCTGTTGATTTACGAATCGTCAAGCCCTTCTGCCGCGCACGCCGATACAGTTGCGCTGCAGCCTCAAAAGTTTCCAGCGCGTCCAGCGGCTGCAGCAGGGTTTGCGCGCCCAGCACCCACCGGGTCGCGGCAAACTGGCGCTCGGAGCTCACGCCTTGCAGCACCTCCAGGTAAATCATCTGCGTGAGTGCCAGTTCTTCGTGCGCCTCGCGCTCTTGAACAAACCGAACCGCATCAGTGTCGGCTCCGCGCAGCCAGTCGATCCAGACCGACGAGTCAACCAGCAGCATCAGTCTTCTTTGACCGGGCTGGTCTGGCGGTTTTTTCTGCAGCGGGCCTGGCAGGCGACTGGTAGGTGGCGCGGGGCTGCTCCACCCGGTATTGCCCAACTTCGGCACCACGCGCCCAAGGCGCCTTCGGGTCGTACTCAGGGTCCACGCCGCCTATGCCAAACAATTCCCGGACTGAGGGACGTGTAGCGCGTGCCACCATCTCGCGCAAGGCGCGGTCCACCACCTCGCGTTTGGTACGCGCGCCCGACAGCCGCATAGCTTCGGCCACAACGGCTTCATCAATGTCTATGTTGGTGATCATGGACTTAAATTGTACATTGTTTGTACAAAATCCCTCCTAGTCAAATACCAGGTTGCCCTCAGTCCAGCGTCACGCGCGCAAACTTGCGCTTGCCGACCTGCACGACGTAGGTACCGGCGTCCAGCTTGAGCGCCTTGTCGCTGACCACACTGGAGTCCACGCGCACGCCACCACCGTCAATCAGGCGGTTGCCTTCGCCGCTGGAGGCTGCCAGCCCGGCCATCTTGAGCAGTGCGCCTATGCCCAGCGGCGCACCACTGAGGCTGACTTCGGCGATCTCGTCGGGCACGCCGCCTTTGCTGCGGTTGATGAAATCCTGCTCCGCCGCATCAGCAGCCGCGACGGAATGGAAACGTGCAGTGATCTCCTTGGCCAGAGCCACCTTGGCGTCCTTGGGATTGCGCCCGGCCTCGACTTCCTTCTTGAGCGCGGCAATATCGGCTTCGCTCTTGAAGCTCAGCAAGGTGAACCATTTCCACATCAACACATCGGAGACCGACAACACCTTGGCGAACATGGTGTTGGCGTCTTCCGAGATGCCGATGTAGTTGTTCTTGCTCTTGGACATTTTTTCCACGCCGTCCAGGCCTTCGAGCAGCGGCATGGTCAGGATGCACTGCGGCTCCTGGCCGTATTCGGCCTGCAGATGCCGGCCCACCAGCAGGTTGAATTTCTGGTCGGTGCCGCCCAGCTCCAGGTCGCTCTTGAGTGCCACCGAGTCGTAACCCTGCATCAGCGGGTACAAAAACTCATGCACGCTGATCGACTGGCCGGCCTTGAAGCGTTTGTTGAAGTCGTCGCGCTCCATCATGCGGGCCACGTTGTATTTGGCGGCCAGCTCGATCATCCCGCGCGCGCCCAGCGGGTCGCTCCACTCACTGTTGTAGCGAATTTCGGTACGCGCCGGGTCCAGCACCAGTGAGGCCTGTTTGTAATAAGTCTGCGCATTGACCTTGATTTGCTCGGGGGTCAGCGGCGGCCGGGTGGTGTTGCGGCCCGAGGGGTCACCAATCAGGGAGGTGAAGTCGCCGATCAAAAAGATCACCGTGTGCCCGAGATCCTGCAACTGGCGCATTTTGTTCAACACCACCGTATGACCTACATGAATGTCAGGTGCCGTGGGGTCCAGCCCCAATTTGATGCGCAGCGGCACGCCGGTCGCCTCCGAACGTGCCAATTTTTTAAGCCATTCGTCTTGGGGAATCAGCTCTTCGCAGCCTCGCAGCGACACGGCAAGCGCTTCTTTAACGCGATCCGTTACCGGGAAATTTGTAACAAGCTCTTGATTCATAAGGGTTTTTCACATGTCGGGCAGTTGTCCGACATATATACTCGCGTTTCTGCCATTGTTTAGCGCCAAGGCCAGTTGGCCCACAAATTGCAAACCAATTCTAAGTTGTCGCCCGCCCCTGCTTTTTCCTGGCGGCACAACACCTTCATCCCTCGTCACCAGGCTTCTCGTTGTTGCCTGATGGCTCTTTAAGTTGGGAATTCCAGTTTTGATCAAAAACGATCTCTCACGCGCCCTGCAGACTGTCTCCGGTCTTCTACACCGTCACCCGAAACGAATCACAGGCACATTGGCTGCCTTGTTGCTCGGCACTGGCGTGACCGCTTTCGGCGTGGCCCCGCTCGCGCCTGACGCCGCCGATCTGCCCGTGCGCCAGGTGCTGGAAGCCGTCCAGGCCCTGCCGACGGAAAGCCAGACCGAGGTTTTGGGTGATTTCCGCTACTCCCTGTTTCGCACCGACACCACCCGTAGCAGCGATACCGTCGACGCCCTGCTCAAGCGGCTGAATATTGACGATGCTTCCGCCTCGGCTTTTTTGCGCAGCGATGCCAATGCACACCTGATCCTGGCAGGCCGCCCCGGCAAGGCCGTCACGGTCGAAGCCAGCGACAGCCAGCAGTTGCTCAAGCTCAGCATGCGCTGGCCCACCGACGATGAAACCCTGTTCAAACGGCTGGTCATCGAGCGCACAGCGGCGGGCCTGAGCTCACGCATTGAAACAGCGCCTTATGCAGCATCGGCGCGGCTGGCCAGCGGCAACATCCAGAGCTCGCTCTTTGCCGCAACTGATGAAGCACGGATTCCCGACGCGGTGGCGGTGCAGATCGCCGAGATATTCTCGGGCGACATTGATTTCCGGCGCGCGCTGCGCAAGGGTGACCGCTTCAACGTGGTCTATGAAACCCTGGAAGCCGACGGCGAAGCCTTGCGCACCGGCCGCGTACTGTCGGCCGAGTTCGTCAACGCTGGCAAAACTTACCAGGCCATGTGGTTCCAGCCCCCTGGCCAGGGCGCGGGCGCTCAGAACAAGGGCGGCTACTATACCCTGGACGGCCAGAGCCTGCGCCGCGCCTACCTGAGCTCCCCGGTGGAGTTCTCGCGCATCAGCAGCGGCTTTTCCATGCGTTTTCATCCCATCCTGCAAAAGTGGCGCGCGCACTTGGGCACTGATTTCGCGGCCGCCACCGGCACCCCGGCACGCACCGTCGGTGACGGCGTGGTCGAATTTGCCGGCGCGCAAAACGGCTACGGCAACGTGGTTTTCATCAAGCACCGCAACGGCCACGAAACCGTCTATGCCCACCTGAGCAAAATCTCGGTGCAACGCGGCCAGACTGTCAGCCAGGGCCAGACCATCGGCCTGGTGGGCGCAACCGGCTGGGCCACCGGCCCGCACCTGCACTTTGAATTCCGCGTCAACGGCGCCCATCAGGACCCGATGACGATTGCCAGGCAGAGTGAAACCATTCCCTTGTCTGCGGCGGCCATGCCCGCCTTCCGCGAACTGGCTGCCGGCGTAAAAAGCCAGCTTCAGGCGGCAGCAACGATCACCCAGGCCCGCGCGGAGTGAATAGAGCCCCCACGTTCGCTCACTGACGTGTAGCTCTCTGCCCCCCGAGGGGGCCGCTGCGCCTGCGGACTGGCAAAGCCAGATCCGCGGCCCCTGCTTGAAAAGACATGCCCGCACGTCCGATCGTCCTGAGCTCGTCGCAGGATCACTGATGTTCAGCTTCCTGCCCCCCCCGAGCTGGCCGCCGCCATGCGGCAAAATGGCTGCATGCTCAATCACTACATCGGCCTGATGTCAGGCACCTCCCTGGATGGCGCGGACGGCGTACTGCTTGATTTTTCGGACGGCAAGCCGCAGGTGATCGCGACGGCCACCGGGTCTTTTTCAGATGACTTCCGCGCCGAGTTGCTGGCGCTGAACTCGCCCGGTCACAACGAACTGCACCGCGCGGCCCTGGCCGCCAACCAACTGGCCGTGGTGTATTCAGGCGTCGTCAATACGCTGCTGGATCTGGGCGCCGCTCAAGGGGTCTCCGCCAGCCAGGTTCAGGCCGTCGGCGCCCATGGGCAGACCGTCAGGCACCAGCCGCCACACAGCCCTTCTGACGTCTCCCGGCCTGACCATGCCGCCTACACGCTTCAGCTCAACAACCCGGCCTTGCTGGCAGAGCTGACCGGGCTGCCTGTGGTCGCAGACTTTCGCAGCCGCGACGTGGCTGCCGGTGGCCAGGGCGCACCACTGGCGCCGGCTTTTCACCAAGGCGTGTTTGGCCAGCAGGATGCGACCGTGTGCGTGCTGAACCTTGGCGGCATCTCCAACCTGAGCGTGCTGCCGCCTGCCGGCAAGCGCGCTGTGCTGGGTTTTGACTGCGGCACAGGCAACGCCCTGATGGACGCCTGGTGCCAGCGGCACACCGGCCAGCCCTTCGACGCCAGCGGTGCCTGGGCGGCCAGTGGCAAGCTGATCCCGGCCTTGCTGGCCAGCCTGCTAGCCGACCCTTACTTTGCCCTGCCGCCGCCGAAAAGCACAGGCCGCGATCTTTTCAGCGTGGCCTGGCTGGAAGAAAAGCTCGCAGCTTTTGCAGGGGAGCGCCCTGAAGATATCCAAAATACCTTGGCCGAATTCACTGCTCGCCCATGTGTGGCGGGCGTCAACAGCTATGCAAAAGATAGCAAACTACTGATTGTCTGTGGCGGGGGTGCCCTCAACCAGCACCTGATGCAGCGCCTGCAGGCGGGCTTGCCGCAATTGCAGGTCGAATCGTCGGAATTGCATGGCCTGCCGCCGCTGCAGGTCGAAGCCGCAGCATTTGCCTGGCTGGCGCGCCAGGCGGTTCTGCACCAGGCCGGCAACCTGCCCAGCGTGACCGGCGCCGCCGGGCCGCGGGTGCTGGGCGCGATTTACCCGGCCTAGTGCCTTGTTGCACCAACGGTTTCAGGCTGACCCCGCGACGCTGAAAACAAAAAAGCCGCCTTGCGGCGGCTTTTTTTGTCGCGCATGCGCGATCAGGCAGAAAAGCTGGAACCGCAACCGCAGGTGCTGGTGGCGTTCGGGTTCTTGATCACGAACTGGGCGCCTTCGAGGTCGTCCTTGTAGTCGATCTCGGCACCGACCAGGTACTGGTAGCTCATGGCGTCAATCAACAGCGACACGCCGTTTTTGGTCATGGTGGTGTCGTCTTCGTTGGTGATTTCGTCGAAGGTGAAGCCGTACTGGAAACCCGAGCAACCGCCGCCTTGCACGAACACACGCAACTTCAGATCAGGGTTGCCTTCTTCGGCAATCAGGTCCGCCACCTTGGCCGCAGCACTGTCGGTAAAGACAAAAGGGGCGGGCATTTCGGTCTGGATGTTTTCAGCTACTGCGCTCATGGGAGACTCCGTTCTTCACAATCAATCGGTCCATCGTAACGCACTTCAAGCAACCACAAGGGCGGCGCTGACTTGCTTGCGCTTGCTCACGGTCCCTAAGGCCGGCCGTAGCCGCTGACTTGGGCCTCTTCACGGGTCTTCTCGACGTTGTTGGCGGCCAGCTTCAGCAGGGGCTTGTCGCCAGCCTCCTGATCGGTGGGCCGCAACTGACCAAAGATGACGGCGCCCTGGTGCATTTCAAGCGCCTTGTAGGCGATATCACCCTGGATTTTGGCTTTGGGCTGCAACTCCAGCAGTTCCGAAGCGTGAACCGGGCCCATCACGCGGCCATTGATGATGACGTGGTCGGCGTGAATATGGCCAGTGACGCAGGCCGACTCGCTGATCACCAGAATGCTGGGGCTGCCTTCGTTGGCACGAATGTCGCCGATCACTTCGCCGTCAATGCGCAGGCCATCGGTGAATTTGAGGTTGCCTTCAATACAGCTGCCCTGGGCGATCAGGCTGCGAATGGAGGGCTGGGCTTTTTTACCGAACATGGGGATTTCCTGTCTTGCATCAACTCTACAACTTGATGGCTTGCACGGAACGCGTCACGGTTCCTTCGATGAGCTTGGCTGTAATCGTTTGTACCACGGCTTGGGGCGGCAAGTCGAGGACACCTTCCACGCGCCGGTACTGTTTGAACTGTAAAGTTTGCGGACCACCGGACAGACCCGTGGTCCAGGGCTTTCCGGCCAGGGTGCCGCTGAACGTCAACTCCAGCTTGCCGTTGAATACCGGCGCATCGCGCACTGGTTGAATCACCAGCACCTGCCATTTGATCTGCATGTCCGACAGCTTTTCGGCCTGCAAACCGCGGATGGCAGCGCTGTCGGCGCCGCCGGCCGGCAGCAGCTTCTCGAAAAACCCCAGGTCATCACGCAGCAGCCGGTTCTCCGACTCCAGTTGCCTGATCTGGCCCATCATCTTTTCCTGCGCGGCTTTCTCGGCCGTCAGCAGGCTGCCGGAAATGTTGGCGATCGACTGCGATTTGTCGCGTTCAGAGCGAAGCTCCGCAACTTCTTCGCGCAGCTTGTTCAATTCAAGCTTGGCCGCCCTGTCCAGTCCGGCGATGCTGACGCCGAGCTCGAAGGTCCACAGCGCAATGGCAGCGGAAAAACCAAGCATCATCGCGCCCATCGCCCAGCGCAGCGGCCAGGGCATGGAGGTGCGTATGGCCATGCGCGGGGAGCTGATGGTCAAACGGCGGCGAAACAGGCGGAACTTCAAGGGCAGGTCCTGCGGTTTTTATGTCGGGAGGTGCATTGTGCACGCAGATGCGCTGACCGCCGGACTTCAGCCGGTAAGCGCAGCAAGCGTTTGTGTCGCTGCCGCGGTCACGCCCTGTTCTGAAAAAACCATGAAAAAAGCCGCCAGGCACAAACCAGGCGGCTTCTCGGGGCCAGCAAAAACGTCTTAACGCTTGCTGAACTGCTTGCGACGGCGTGCCGAACGGAAACCGACCTTTTTACGCTCGACTTCACGGGCGTCACGGGTCACGAAGCCGGCCTGGCTCAGCACCGGCTTGAGGGTGGCGTCATAGTCGATCAGCGCGCGGGTGATGCCGTGGCGCACCGCGCCGGCCTGGCCGGACTCACCGCCGCCGTGCACGTTGACCATGATGTCAAAGGTTTCGACATGGTTGGTCAGGTGCAGCGGCTGCTTGCAGATCATGATCGAGGTTTCGCGACCGAAGAAGGTCTGGATGTCGCGGTCGTTGACCGTGATCTTGCCAGTGCCTTTTTTGATAAACACGCGGGCGACGCTGGATTTGCGACGGCCGGTGCCATTGTTCCAATCACCGATCATTTGGCGGCTCCTGCGATTTCAAGCACTTTGGGCTGTTGGGCGGTATGCGGGTGTTCTGCACCACCATAGACCTTGAGTTTCTTGATCATGGCGTAGCCGAGCGGGCCCTTGGGCAACATGCCCTTGACGGCTTTTTCCAGGGCGCGGCCGGGGTGCTTGGCCTGCATGTCCTTGAAATTGGTCGCCGAAATGCCGCCGGGATAACCGGAGTGGCGGTAGTAAATCTTGTCAGTCGACTTGGCGCCGGTGACGCGCAGCTGGGCTGCGTTGATGATGACGATGAAGTCACCGGTATCGACGTGAGGCGTGTAAATGGCCTTGTGTTTGCCGCGCAAACGGAGAGCAACTTCGCTGGCTACTCGTCCGAGGACCTTGTCGGTCGCGTCAATCACAAACCACTCATGGACCACGTCAGCGGGTTTTGCGCTGAAGGTTGTCATGGGTTTACTTTTCAAGTTGGTTTGAGCAGCCCTTTTCCACGGTCGGTGTTTCTCTGATGGAAACCTCTTAGGTGGGAAAATGAACTTCGCCGCGGGGCCAGCCAATCGCTGCGAAGCCCTCGATTATACAAAGCTGGCGGTTTTTCCGCCAGTCCAGGCACCCCAAAGGCCAGAACACAGCCTTTTTCAGCGGCTCCCGGCCTAAAACCCCTCGAATTTTCGGCTGTTCAGCATCTGCGCGTTGTTTTCCACACACAGGGGCAAGGCGGCCATGCCAGGTTTCTGACACTCGCGGTAGATGCACAGGGGCCGGCCGACAAAGCTGCTGTCGGCGCATGCCAGACGCGGATCGGGCAGGACAGGCGCCACTGCGGCAGGCTCCACACCTTGCGGCGCGGCCGGCTGCGCCACCACGGCCGCCGGAGCCGGGGCGGGTGTGGCCGGCTCCGCCTGCGCCTCTTTTTTGCGGACGGCACGCTTGGGCGGCACCGGAGGAGAAGCTGCGGCCGCTATGGCGGTCGGCGCCGTGGGTGGCCGCGTGCCTGAGGCCGCAGGGGGCACCGGCAAGGCCGTGGACAGCAGCGCCGGCCGCTCGGGTGGCGGCGCGACCGCGGCCAGGTCTTGCACCGCAGGTGCCCCGCTCCGCCCTGTGAAAACCACGGCCGATACCGCAAGCAGCAACACGGCAGCCACACCCGCGCCGATACGCCAACGCATCGCCGGCTGAACCGGTAGCGATTTGGCCAGCTGCTTTGGCGGGGGTGCTGCGCGCCGGCGGGCCGATGACACCAGCGGCTGCGTCGGCTCATCGGTCGGTGCGGGCGCTTTCTCGGGTTCGGGCGTCCTGGGCAGATGCTGCGGCACAGATGAGCCCGGCGGTACCCAGATCGCGCCCAGTTCGGCGCGCCAGTCGAAACGCGACATGCCGTTCGGCGTTTCCAGCCCCATCGCCTGCACCAGCGCGGCCACAGTTTGCGGCCGGGCTGTCGGTTCGATCGCCAGCGCCTGGCCGATGGCCTGCACAAACGCCGGGCTGTAGGACTGGCCGAATTGCTCCTGCACCGTGCGCGCCACGCGCGCAAACGGCGGCAGGCGGTCGCGCACCACGCGAAAGGTGGCGGGCAGCGGTGGCTTGTTGCACAACAGCCCGTGCACCACTGCCGCCAGCGCGTAGAGGTCGGTCCAGGGACCCTGACGCATCTGCGGGTCTTTGGCATGCTGCTCCAGCGGCGCATAACTGAGCTTGAAGGCGTCGGTCAGGTCCTGCGTCTTGCCGCCGATGGCGTGGCGCGCGGCGCCCAGGTCCAGCAGCACCGGCGGGCCGCTGTCCTGCAGGAAGATGTTGTCGGGCGAGACGTCGCGGTGCACGGCGCTGCCATGGTGCAGGGTCTTGAGCGCGCCCAGCACCGCCCACAGCACCTTGCGCAGCCAGGCCTCGGTCGGCGGGCTGCGCATCTGGGTGCGCGCCGCCTGCAGCGTCATGCCGCGGTACAGCGGCATCACCATGTAGGCGGTCTGGTTGCCCTCCCAGTAGCGAAACACCTTTACCAGCGAGGGGTGGTCGAACTGCGCCAGCAGGCGGGCTTCGGCCACAAAAGACTGCAGCCCGGCCGCAAAAGCCGGCTGGTCCGCCGGATCCCGCACGATGACCGCGCCGTCCTGCCCGCGTCCGGCCAGTGCGGCCGGTATGTATTCCTTGATGGCCACCGGCCGTTGCAGCGAGTGGTCAAAGGCCTGGTAGACCATGCCGAAACCGCCCACGCCCAGCACACCCCGCAGTTCAAACTCGGCCAGCCGCGTCCCCGGCGCCAGGGCGTCCGCATGGGCGATCAGGGAAACAGGCGTGCCGGAAGGCAAGGCAGTCATGGGCAAAGGCAATGGAAACTTTCGTGGCCAATTAGGCATGGGGGCTCCGCTGGCGTCAAGACAAGCGGTCGGCCCTGCGATGGCACCCGGCACGAGGGTGTTGCAGACTGCAAAAAAGCACGACCGTCCGTCGTGCTGCCCGCGCCCGGGAAGGCCAAAGTGGTGGTGGCCGTTAACATAGGCGCATGTTTAGTTATCGCCACGCCTTCCATGCCGGCAACCATGCCGACGTGCTCAAGCACACCACGCTGATCGCGTTGATGAAGTACCTGACCCAGAAAGACACGGCGCTGACCGTGTTCGACACCCACGCGGGCGCCGGTCTCTACCGGCTCGACGGTGACTACACCGAAACCAGCGGTGAGGCCAAAGACGGTGTGTTTCGCCTGATTTCAGTGCCAAATGTGCCTCCAGCCCCCGCTGGTCGTGGGCAAGCAGCTATTAAAACAGTAGCAACCAAAAAGCCCAAAGCGCCGGCCGAGGAAGCCTTGGCACCAGCCCTGCAGGACTACGTCGATGTGCTGCGCAGCCTGAACCAGGCCTTTGCCGAAACTGGCGACCCGGCCCATCTGAAGGTTTACCCCGGATCGCCCTTCATCGCGCAGAAGTTCCTCAGCGGCCGCGACAAGCTCAAGCTGTTCGAGCTGCACCCCACCGACTTCAAGTCGCTGAGCGGCAACATCGAGCAACTCGGCGCTGGCCGGCAGGTCAGCGTCACGCGCGAAGACGGTTTTGAAGTGCTGAAGACTTTTCTGCCGCCGCCGGCACGCCGCGCCATGGTGCTGTGCGACCCGAGTTACGAGATCAAGACCGACTATGGGCGGGTGGCGGCCTGCATGGCCGACGCGGTCAAGCGTTTTGCCACCGGCACCTATGTGGTCTGGTACCCCATCATCCCGCGCCCGGAAGCGCACGACCTGCCGCGCAAACTCAAGACGCTGGCGGTCAAGGCCGGCCGCAGCTGGCTTAACGCAACGCTGACCGTCAAGTCCAGCAAGCTGACCACTGACGACGCGGGCGATGTGAAACGGCCCGGCCTTCCGGCCAGCGGCATGTTTGTGATCAACCCGCCGCACACACTGAAGGCGGACCTGCAGGCCGCGCTGCCGCAACTGGTGGCGCGCCTCGGGCAAGACCGCAACGCCGGCTTCACGCTGGAACACGGCGGCTGATACAGCCGGCAACAAGGACAGCGCCATGGCACTGATTCTGGTGGTCGAAGATGACGATGACATCCGGGGCAACATCGTCCGCCTGTTGAAGCTCGAAGGTTTTGAAACCCTGGCCGCCGCCGACGGCGAAGCCGGGCTGGCGCAGGCGCGTGCCCACGCGCCGGACCTGGTCATATCGGACGTCAACATGCCCGGCATGGATGGTTTTGCGCTGCTGGCCGCGGTGCGCGCCGACGGTGCGCTCGCCACCACGCCCTTCGTGCTGCTGACCGCACTCGACGACCGCAGCAGCATGCGCCGCGGCATGACCATCGGCGCCGACGACTACCTGTCCAAACCCTTTACCCGCACCGAACTGCTGGACGCGGTCGATGCGCAGCTCCGCAAAAAGGCCCGAGTCGAAGAACGCATCAACTCGCACCTGGCGGCGCTGGAGTCGCGCCTGCGCGCGTCCTTCGCAGACAGCATAGGCGGCAACCGCCCGAGCGCTTTCGCGCTGGAAACGCCGGCGGCCGGCGGCGACGCCGGCGAGCTGCTGCAGGCCACGGTGCTGGTCTCGACCATCCGCAACTTCACTTCGCTGGCCGAAAAGCTCGAGACCGCCGAAGTGTCGCAATTGCTGACCGAATATTTCGAGCGGACCTGCCAGCCGGTGCTGAAAAACGGCGGCCGCCACCTGAAGTTTGTCGGTGATGGGTTGATGGCAGTGTTCGCCGACACCCTCAGCGGCTCACCGCTGCCGGCGCCGCGCCGCGCCATCTCGGCGGCACTGGCCATGGCCCTGGCCATTCAGGAGTTCCGCGCCTGGCTGGAACAGCGCTTTCCGGCACGCGGCCTGCCGCCGTTTGCCATCGGCGTCGGCCTGCACGGCGGTGAAGTCCGCCTGTGCCGCATCGGCGCCGACGACAGCCAGGACCTGACCCCGGTCGGCGACACCGTCGGCATGGCCGCGCGGCTGGAGGCCACCACGCGCGAGCGCGGCTGGACCGTGCTGGCCAGCGGCAGTGTGCTGGCGCAGGCCGGCCCGGGCATACAGACCGGCACACGCGACAGCGTCGCCTTGCGCGGCGGTCTGCCTGCGCTGGAGGTGGTCGAAATCACCGGGCTGGTCACCCAACTCGACGACAAGATCCACGGCATGGCCAGCCTGACCGAGCGTGCCGACGAAGTCAGCGCGGCGGTGAAGATCAATTCGGGCATCACCGCGCGCGCCGTCAAGGACGCGCTGCAGTCCAAGCTGGCGGCGCTCCGGGGTCTGCGTTTTGACGGCGAAGGCGAGACCATGCGCCTGAAGGGCTACCGCATCACCCAGAAAATTGGCGCCGGCGGCATGACCGAGGTCTACCTGGCCGAGCGCGAAAGCGACGGCCTGCCGATTGTTCTGAAGGTGCTTGACTCCAGCGGCAAGGAGGCGTCGGAGCACCTGGTGCGTTTCATCCAGGAATACGCGCTGCTGTGCAAGATCGACCACCCCCATGTGATCCGCATCCACGACCAGGGCTTCACCGACGACCACGCCTACATCGCCATGGAGTACTTCGAGCGCGGCGACATGCGCGCGCTGTTCGGCCCCGGCATGACGCGCGAACGTGCCCTGACCGTTGTGCGGCAGATCGCGCAGGCGCTGTCGGCCATCCACAGCCACGGCATCGTGCACCGCGACGTCAAACCTGAAAATGTCATGCTGCGCAGCGACGGCAGTATCGCGCTGGCAGACTTTGGTATTGCGAAGTCCATGCTGCAGGCCGAAAGCCTGGGCTTGACCCAGACCCGGCACGGCGACGTGGTGGGCACGCCCTATTACATGAGCCCCGAGCAGGCCGGCGGCCGCGCGGTGACGGCCAGCACCGACCTCTACAGCCTGGGCATCATGCTGTTCGAGATGCTGGCCGGCCAGCGCCCATTTGTGGCCGAGTCGCTGGAGCTGCTGCTGGCCAAACACCTGCATGCCGAGACACCGGCCCTGCCGGCGGCCCATGCGGCGCTGCAACCGATCGTCAACCGTCTCATGGCCAAGAACCCCCAAGCGCGTTATGCCTCGGCCGATGCGCTGCTGGCTGACCTCGCCCAGGTCGCCTGAAACGGCCTTTCCGGGCTGATCGTCAATTAACCGACCGAACGGTCGGTTAATTGATATACTGATGCAAATCGCCGTTTCAGCGAGCCCCAGCGACAGGAGACAAGCATGTACACCCAATCCCTTGACGTACCCGACGGGACGGCGCCAGCGCTGGCGGCTGTGCCGGCCGCGCCTGATGCGCTGCAGACCCGCTTCGACGAAAAGATCGACGCCGACCAGAAAATCGAGCCGCAGGACTGGATGCCCGAGGCCTACCGCCGCACGCTGGTGCGCCAGATCAGCCAGCATGCGCACAGCGAAATCATCGGCATGCAGCCCGAGGGCAACTGGATTTCACGCGCGCCTTCACTCAAGCGCAAGGCGATTTTGCTGGCCAAGGTGCAGGACGAAGGCGGCCACGGCCTCTATCTGTATTCAGCCGCCGAAACCCTGGGTGTGGGCCGCGACAGCCTGCTCGATGCGCTGCACACCGGCAAGGCCAAATACAGCTCCATCTTCAACTACCCGACCCTGCTGTGGGCCGATGTCGGCGTGATCGGCTGGCTGGTCGACGGCGCGGCCATCATGAACCAGGTGCCGATCTGCCGCTGCTCTTACGGGCCGTATGCGCGCGCCATGATCCGCATCTGCAAGGAAGAAAGTTTTCACCAGCGCCAGGGCTTTGAAAGCCTGATGGTGCAGATGCAGGGCACACAAGAACAGCGCGCCATGGTGCAGGACGCGGTCAATCGCTGGTGGTGGCCGGTGCTCGCGATGTTCGGCCCGCCCGATGCGGCCAGCACCAACAGCGCGCAAGGCATGCGCTGGGGCATCAAACGCCTGTCCAACGACGAGCTGCGCCAGAAGTTTGTCGACGCCACGGTGCCGCAGGCGGCGATTCTGGGCGTCACCCTGCCCGACCCGGACCTGAAGTGGAACGAGGAGCGCCAGCAGCACGACTACGGCGCGATCGACTGGGACGAGTTCTGGGAAGTCGTCAACGGCAACGGCCCCTGCAACAAGGAGCGGCTGGCCAATCGCGTGAAAGCGCATGACGATGGCCAATGGGTGCGCGATGCGGCGCAGGCGCATGCCGCCAAACAGCGCGCGCGCCAATTGAAGGAAGCAGCATGACGACACCGCAAAATGAGTGGCCTCTGTGGGAAGTTTTTGTCCGCAGCAAACAAGGCCTGGAACACAAACATTGCGGCAGCCTGCACGCCGTCGATGCCCAACAGGCGCTGCAGATGGCGCGCGATGTCTACACGCGGCGCCAGGAAGGCGTGAGCATTTGGGTCGTGCCGTCCAGCACCATCACCGCCAGCGAGCCCGACGACAAACCGGCGTTTTTTGAACCCATGGCCGACAAAATCTACCGGCACCCGACGTTTTATACGATCCCCGACGAAGTGGGCCACATGTGATGGATGCTGTCGCCGCCCCTGCCCTTGTCCCGCTGGAGCAACTGCTGCACCTCGCCGACAACGCGCTGGTGCTGGGCCAGCGCAATGCCGAGTGGTGCGGCAACGGGCCGGTGCTGGAGGAAGACATCGCGCTGGCCAACATGAGCCTGGACCTGATCGGCCAGGCGCGCATGTTGTACCAGCACGCAGCAACCGTCCGTGGAGACGGCGCCACCGAAGATTCGCTGGCCTACTTTCGCGACGCCGGTGATTTCCGCAACTTCACGCTGCTGGAACTGCCGCATGCTTCGGCCGCGTCGGAGCGCGACTACGCGGTGACGATTGTCCGCAACTTCTTCTACAGCGCCTTCATGCTGCTGCAGTGGGAGGCGTTGCAGGCGTCCAGCGATGCGCAACTGGCGGGCATTGCCGGCAAGTCGCTCAAGGAAGTGGCCTACCACTTCCGCCATTCGCGCGACTGGCTGATTCGCCTCGGCGACGGCACGGCCGAGTCACAGCAACGCACGCAGGCGGCTTTGAACCAGTTGATGCCTTACACCGCAGAATTTTGGGCCGATGCGACGGCGACACTGCGCGCAGGCTGGGATGCGCTGGTCAACGATGCCTTGAACGAAGCAGGGCTGTCACGCCCGTCTGCCGTTCAAGCGGCCCTGCCCCAAGGCAAAAACGGCCAGCACAGCAAACACCTGACGCCGCTGCTGGCCGAGATGCAGTCGCTGGCGCGCGCCCATCCTCGCGCGCAGTGGTGACCATGCAAGCCGCCAGCCGGGTGCAGCAGGTCTGGGACGCACTGGACGCGGTGCCGGATCCGGAAATCCCGGTGGTGTCGATTCGGGAGCTCGGCATCCTGCGCGATGTGCGCGAGGACGATGCAGGGCTTGAGGTCGTCATCACACCAACCTACAGCGGCTGCCCGGCCATGGACCAGATCGCCGACGACATCCACACGGCGCTGGCGCGGCAGCATCTGAGTGCGCGCATCACCACACAACTGGCGCCGGCCTGGACCACCGACTGGATCACGCCTGCCGCCAGGGACAAGCTGCGCAGCTACGGTATCGCACCGCCGCACACCCTGGCGCCCGGCAGCGACCGGGTGGTCCGTTTTGCACCGCGCCATGCGCTTGAGGCGGTGGCCTGTCCGCAATGCGGCTCGGCCAACACCACCGAGACCTCGCACTTCGGCTCCACCGCCTGCAAGGCGCTGTACAAGTGCCTGGACTGCCTGGAACCGTTCGACCACTTCAAACCCTACTGAACAGAACGCCATGTCGGTCCCTCACTTTCACCCGCTTGTCATTTCTCGCGTCACACCTGAAGCCGCCGGCGCAGTCGCGGTCAGCCTTACCATTCCCCCCGAACTGCGGGAGGTCTACCGCTTCACGCCCGGCCAGTTCCTCACGCTGAAGGCGAAGATTGGCGGCGAATCTGTGCGCCGCAGTTATTCCATCTGCAGCAGCACGCAGCGGCTGTCCGCGCACGGCGACATCGAGGTCGGCATCAAACCCGTCGAGGGTGGTGTGTTCTCCAACTGGGCCACGCAGTTGCAAGCCGGCGCCACGCTGGAGGTGATGCCGCCCGAGGGCCGCTTCACGCCGCGCAGCACGGGTGCGGTGCACCGCGTGGGCTGGGCGGCCGGCTCGGGCATCACGCCCTTGCTGTCCATCATTGCCAGCACGCTGGCCGGCGAGGCGGACTCCCGCTTCACGCTGGTGTATTGCAACCAGCGCAGCAGCACCATCCTGTTCAACGAAGCCTTGCAGGACCTGAAAGACCGCTACCCGGCGCGGCTGAATTTGATCCACCTGCTGTCTCGCCAGGCGCAGGAAGTCGCGCTGTTCAATGGCCGGCTCGATGCGGCCAAGGTCAGCGATTTGCTGGCCAGCCTGATTCCAGCTGCCAGTATTGACGAAACCTTCATCTGCGGACCCGAAGCCATGATCGAAGGCTGCGAGCAGGCGCTGCTGGCGGCGGGCGTGCCGCGCGAGCGTATCCACAGCGAACGCTTCACGAGTGCCGGCCAGCCTGCAGATGCTATTAATTCAGGAGCTGTCATCGCACGCCAGCAAAGGGCTGGAGGCCAAAATGGCTTGCAATCCGGAAGTGCTGCGGGCGCCATCCGCCTGTCGGTGCAACTCGACGGAAAATCGCATGAGTTGCGCATGCACGACCATGAACGCGTGCTCGATGTGGCTCTGGCGGCCGGGCTGGACCTGCCCTACAGCTGCAAGGGCGGCGTCTGCTGCACCTGCCGCGCAAAAGTGATTGCAGGCCAGGTGCATATGGAAAAAAACTTCACGCTGGAAGACTGGGAAGTGAAAAAAGGCTTTGTGCTGAGCTGCCAGGCGCGGCCACTCAGCAACAGCGTTTCCATCAGCTACGACGAGCGTTAGGAATTTGTCATTGCGGACTTGATCCGCAATCCATGCGCATGGACCCACGCCGATAGTTGTTGATGCATGAATCCCGAGGCCAGTCCGGGATGACCGTCAGCGAGTCCGCGAGTTCCAGACGTGTAATTCGAAAAAAGCGTTTTGCGTCGCAATTTTCATCTGCCGGAAAACCGCCCGCGTGGCGTGGTCTGCAGCCTGCTCCCAGCGGGCAATCGCCTGGAGCTCTTCGCTGGACCGCGAGTCCTCCGGATTTTCGGCGCGCAGGGAACGCGCGGCCAGCCATTCCACATAGGCACCCCGCACGGCGGATGCGCCGCCCAGTACGTGCTCCAGCACTTCCAGAAATTTTTGTTCGGCGGTCTGGCGCTGCTCGTCCGTCAGTCCGTTGGCCGCCTGCAGCGAAGCGTTGTATTTGCTCTGCGTACTCATGGGGTTGCTTGGCAAGGTGAGAAAAAACGCCATTTTATCGCCACCCACCGGCCTGGCTCAATACTTGAGCGCCGCGCTTTTGCCCCAGAACACGCGGTAAGCAAACACCGTGTAGCCGATGATCATGGGCAGCACCACGACCGCGCCGGCCAGGATCACGCCCATGGCTGCGGGTGCCGTGGCGGCCTGCCAGATGGTGATGCGCTCAAGTACCAGCCACGGGAACAGGCTGTAGGCCAGCCCGTAAAAAGCCAGCAAAAAGACCCCGACCGTGGCGCCAAACGGCACCCAGGCGCCGTACTCATTGCCGTCGGCCAGACGCACCGGCAGGCGCTGCAGGCTGCGCCAGATCACCGCGAACAGCACGGCGGTGGCCACCGGAATCGGGATCAGCAGCACGATGTTGGGAAAGGAAAACCACTTGGCAAAAATGAGCGGGCTGACCAGTGGCGTGGCGATCGAAATCGCCGCCACGCCGGCCATGGTAAACCACAGGCTGCCGCGCGCCCAGCGCACAGCTTTGAGTTGCAGCTCGCCTTCAGACTTGATGATCAGCCAACCCGCACCCATGAGGCAGTAGGCGGCGACCAGCGCCGTGCCGATCAGGGCATTGAACAGCATGTTCCACCAGCTGTCGGCAAAACCGGTGATCAGCGAGCCCAGCATGTAGCCCTGGGCCCAGCTGGCCAGCAGCGAGCCGCTGTAAAACAGCCGGTTCCACAGCGGCTTGTGCGCCGCTCGCGCCTTGACGCGGAAATCGAAAGCCACGCCGCGCAGCGTCAGGCCGATCAGCATGAAGGCCACCGGCAGGTAGAGCGCACCCAGGATCACGCCGTGCGCCATCGGAAAGACGGTCAGCAAAATGCCGACGCCCAGCACCAGCCAGGTTTCATTGGCATCCCAGAAGGGGCCGATGCTGGCAATCATGGTGTCCTTGTCGTCGTCGCTGGCGCGGCGCATCAGCACACCGACGCCCAGGTCGTAGCCGTCCAGGATCACATACGCCAGCATCGCCAGGCCCATGACGGCCATGAAAACAACCGGCATCCAGCCAGCCGCCTGGCTCAGGTCCGGCACCAGGGAAGAAGCGTCAAGCATTCGGAACTCCTTCCTTTTCAGGGTAGTTGACGACGTTGAGTTCGGTCTCGGTCTCGCCCGCCGTCTGGTCGTCGCCAAAAGGTTTGTCAGCGTGTTTTTTATGCCGCGCCAGGTAAAACACCACAGACACATAAGACGCCAGCAAGACCACGTAGAGCACCAGGTACAAGGAAAGTGTCAGTGCGATCCGCGGCGCAGCCACCGTAGACGCCGCCTCAGCCGAGGTCAGCACACCCGTGACCAGCCAGGGCTGGCGGCCGATCTCGGTCACATACCAGCCGGCAATCAGCGCGATCCAGCCGGCAAAAGTCATGGCCACCAGCAGCTTCGCATGCCAGGGGCGCAGGGTACGCTCCGAACCTTTCTTCCACGGCGCCAACTGCCAGGTGCTGGCCCAACTCACCAGCAACATCAACACGCCCATGCCGACCATGATGCGGAAGGCCCAGAACACCGGCGCCACCGGCGGGTGTTTGCCTTCGAACTGGTCCAGGCCCTTGACTTCGCCGTCCAGCGAATGGGTCAGGTACAGCGAGGCCAGTTTCGGGATCGCGATTTCATAGCGGTTGGCTTTCGCCTTTTCATCGGGCAGCCCGAATAACACCGCGGGCACACCCTTCTCCGTCTTCCATATGCCCTCCATCGCGGCCAGCTTGGCCGGCTGGTGCTCCAGCGTGTTCAGGCCGTGCAGGTCACCGGCGATGATCTGCAACGGAATCAGCATCGCGGCCAGGTACACACCCGTTTTGAGGCTGGCCATCACTTCCGCGCTTTTGTCGTCGCGCAGCCAGCGGTAGGCTGAAATACCCGCCACCAGAAAAGCCACCGTCAGACCCGAGGCGAGCAGCATGTGAACCAGCCGGTAAGGAAAAGACGGGTTGAAGATGACTTCCAGCCAGCTGGTCACATGCGCCTGGCCGTTGATCATCTCGAAGCCGGCAGGCGTGTGCATCCAGGAGTTGAGCGCCAGGATCCAGAAGGCCGACAAGGTGGTGCCGCCGGCGACCAGCAAGGTGGCGATGGTGTGCATGCGCTCGCTGACGCGTTCTCGCGCAAACAGCATCACGCCCAGCATGGTGGCCTCCAGAAAGAAGGCCGTCAGCACCTCATAGGCCAGCAGCGGCCCGGCGATGTTGCCGACTTTTTCCATGTAACCCGGCCAGTTGGTGCCGAACTGGAAACTCATGGTGATGCCGCTGACCACACCGAGCGCAAAGGTCAACGCGAAAATCTTGACCCAGAACTGGTAGGCGTCCATCCAGTGCTGCTGGCCGGTCTTGACAAAACGCAGCTTGAAAAACAGCAGCACCCAGCCCAGCGAAATGCTGATGGTGGGAAACAGAATGTGGAAGGTGATGTTGGCGGCAAACTGGATGCGCGCCAGCAGGAAAGCGTCAAGACCGTCCATCGTCAGCTCCGGTTGGTTTTACGGGAACATCTGCGGAAATTTCAGCCGGTGGTGCTGTCAGCTTGGGCGCAGCGGCGCGGCCTGTCAAGCCGGCCTTCACGCTGCCGGCCACTTCGAGCAGCTTCTGCACCTTGGCGCCCATCTTCATGAGTTTGATCAGCGTCGCCGAGTCCATCTTCTGCACATCGGCCAGCCAGCCGGTCATGAGTTCGATCAGGTCGTGCATCTGTTTCATGCGGGCCTGGGCGTGGATGTCGTCGCCGGTGGACGGCTGCTCCATCAACGCATCACGCAACATCGACAAGGTCGGGTCTATCTCGCGCTTGCGCCGCTCTTCCGCCAGCGTGCGGAAAATCGCCCAGACATCCTCGGGCGCCTGGAAGTATTCGCGTCTGTCGTTGGGCAGGTGCTGCAGCCGCACCAGATTCCAGGACTGCAACTCTTTCAGCCCCATGCTGACG
This sequence comes from Pseudomonadota bacterium, assembly GCA_040385775.1. Lineage (GTDB taxonomy): Bacteria > Pseudomonadota > Gammaproteobacteria > Burkholderiales > Burkholderiaceae_C > Polaromonas. Next base: position 24,430 of record JAZKGR010000171.1, on the reverse strand, counting down.
TTGGACCGCGAAAACGCCAGCGCCTCGCCAATCTCGTCGGCATTCAGCGCGCGCGGCGACACATACAGCAGCGCATAAATCTGCCCCACGGTCCGGTTGATGCCCCAGCGGCTGCCCATTTCGCCGAAATGCAGGACAAAACGCTGGGTCAGGGGAGCGAGGTTCATGGTTTGGGCTTATTGAATTTTCAGGAATTACTGAAATTATAGGAATAAACCCATGCCATCGCTTGCGGCGTGGAATAGCTGAACATTTGCCAGGGCTGCTCCCTGGTCCAAAAGTGCCCGGGCCTCATCCAGATGGAGGATGCGCAAGACGGTTGCCCGAACTAATCTCCACTCGTCCAAAAGTTCTGGAGGCCAGCGCCCAGCAACCAACGGCGGGCCTCAACGCCCCTTCACATTCACTCTACTTTCTCAACAGAAAAGGCCAGCCATGACATCCATCATTCCCAAGCTTGTGAGCGTTTGTACGGACGAATGGGATTTCTTTGAACACTCGGTGATCAGACTCGATGGCACATCGAGGGTCGGAAAAAAGGAATATGAAGACGGTGCCTGGCAACGAATCGGCGACTACTGGAAGTTCATCGGAAATGGCTATCAAAACTTGACCGGGAAAGACCGTGGCACTGCGTGGTCTGCTGCATTTATTTCATGGTGCATGCATGAGGCCGGCGCGGAAGACAGGTTTCCTTACTCAGCCGGGCATGCAAAATACATTAACCAGGCCATCAAGAACTCCCAGAAGGCCATCGCGAATGCCCCGCTGCTGGGGCACGGTCTCCAGGGCTACAAACTCAAGGTCGGTGATCTCGTCGGTTACTGGCGTGGAGACACTGCGATTACGTTCGACAACGCAAGAAAGGTGGGTTGGTATGAAAGCCATACCGACATCGTGGTGGAGATTGGCGAGGGTGTCGCCTACACGATTGGCGGCAATGTGATGCACTCTGTGACGAAACGCGCCTTGGAGCTGGGGCCAGCCGGAGAATTGATTGACCCGCGCGAAAACTGGTTTGTAGCGATCGAAAACAAAATGTAGCGTCGAACCCATGCCGCTATAAGGTCCTGGACCGACCCAGGTTCCGACCCAGGTTCCGACCCAGGTTCCGGCGCAGGTCCGGGAGGACAGCGTGTTCGAACTGCGCCTACCGCGTAGCGGGCGTACGCCTCAAAGGCGCGGGCCGCCGTTTCACAGGCGCCTGCGGCGCTTGCACCACCGCTGGCGTGGACTCCGGCACCAGCAGCAACACATCCTTGACGCCCAGCCCCAGCATACCGATGGCCTCCGCGGCAGCGCGGCTCAGGTCGATCACGCGGCCGCGGCTGAAAGGGCCGCGGTCGGTGATGCGCACATCGACTTCCTTGCCGTTGACCAGGCTGCGCACGCGTACCAGCGTGCCAAAAGGCAGGGTCTTGTGTGCGGCAGTGAGTTCGTTCATGTTGTAGCGTTCGCCGCTGGCGGTGCGTCGGCCGTTGAAACGCGGGCCGTACCAGGAGGCCTTGCCCTGCTCGAATTCCCTGGTTTCTTCACCGGCCAGCAAATTCGGTTCTTCATTGGGTACGACAGGCAGCGGTGCGGATTCGCTGGGCGTCGCTATCGGCAAGGGCGCTGTCAGGGCCGGTGGGCGCGGAATGGCGGAAGCTGGAACAGGTGACGCCGGCGCATCGGTTGGGGGTGGCGTCGCGCACGCCGACAGTGCCAGCAAGCTTGCAGTGATCCAGAGCCTGAAAATGCCAGCGCGCAGAGTCAAAACTTACCGTCCAAGCCGCTGGATGATCTCGGTCGTCGCGGTGGATTGGTTCATCGTATAGAAGTGGATACCGGGTACCCCTGCCGTGCGAAGCTGGTCGCACAGCGCGGTGATCACATCGAGGCCGAAACTCTTGATCGAAGCGGTGTCGTCGCCAAAACCCTGCAGGCGCAGGCGTATCCAGCGCGGAATCTCGGCGCCGCAAGCGTCGGAAAAACGCATGAGCTGCGTCGAACTCGTGATCGGCATGATGCCGGGCACAACCGGGATGTCCAGTCCCATCCTTTTCACGTCATCGACAAAACGGAAGTAGGCGTCCGCGTTGAAAAAATATTGCGTGATGGCGGAGTTGGCGCCGGCTTTCACCTTGGTTGCAAAGGCCTGCAGGTCGGCGTCGGCCGACTTGGCCTGCGGATGAATCTCGGGGTAGGCCGCGACTTCGATGTGAAAGGCGTCACCGGTGAACTCGCGGATAAAAGTCACCAGATCGCTGGCGTAATGAAACTCGCCGCCCATGCCATAGCCGCTGGGCAAATCACCGCGCAGCGCCACCAGGCGCTTTACGCCCATGGCCTGCAGCGAGGCCAGTTGCTGGCGCACGGTAGCCTTGGTTGCACCCACACAGGAGAAATGGCAGGCCGCGGGCACGCCTTCTTTCAGGATTTCACCGACGGTGCCGAAGGTGCCGTCCTGGGTGGAGCCACCCGCGCCAAAAGTCACCGAACAGAATTCGGGCTCATGGGCATACAAGGCCTTGCGCGCCAGCCGCAGCTTATCGGCGCCTTCGGGCGTTTTGGGCGGGAAAAACTCAAAGCTGATGGGCAGGTTCATCGCAATCTTCTTTATCTGTTCATTCTTCGTCGGACTTGTCACGGCGTTTGCCGCGTGCAGGGCCGTGCTGGCCCGCGTGAGCCTCTTCAGAGTCCTCGTGCGCCGCATGCATCGCGCGCAACTCGCTGCGCGGTGTGCGTTTGGCGGCCTTGCGCGGCGGTGCGGCGGGCAGCGGCTGGTCTTCACCGGTATTGTTGTGGCCCTTGACAGCGTGGATGAAAAACTCGCGGTTGCCGTCGCCACCTTCAATCGGCGAGGCCAGCCAGGCTTTGACGTCCATGCCGAGCGCCGTGCAGGCATCGCGCAGCCGCTGCTCGACAAACTCGAAATGCGCCGCGTCGCGCACAATGCCGCCCTTGCCGATCTGGCCGGGTTGCAGTTCAAACTGCGGCTTGACCAGCATCAGCGCATTGCCACCGGGCTTGAGCAGCCGCACCACCGCCGGCAGCACCAGCGTCAGTGAGATGAAGGACAGGTCGGCGGTCAGGAAGTCGAAGTTCGCTTCGACCGGCTCGGCTTCTTCTTCGTCAAAGTTTTCATCATCAAATTCGGCCTCAGCCCCCCCCGCATGAGCCGGACCAGCTATTAAATCCATAGCAGTCATGGCGCGTGCGTTGACGCCCTCGATACACACGACACGCGGGTCCTCGCGCAGGCTGGGGTGCAGCTGGCCGTGGCCCACGTCCACACCCACCACCTGCAGCGCGCCCTGTTGCAGCAGGCAGTCGGTAAAACCGCCGGTGGACTGGCCGATGTCCAGGCAGCGCAGGCCGGCGACCTGGATGCCCGTGCTTTTCAGCGCGCCCTCGAGCTTGAGCCCGCCGCGCGAGATGTACTTCGCCTCGGTGGTGTCGGGAATCTCGACTTCGGCGCCCGCCGGAATCTCGTCGCCGTTTTTGGCGACTTTTTTCCAGGGCGAACTTTCCTCGGCGCGCCAGCGCACGCCCGAAACAATCAGGCGCTGGGCCTGGGAGCGGGTGGCGGCGAGGCCGTTGTCGACGAGGAAGAGGTCAGCGCGCATGGAGGCTTTCAATGGCACCGCACGGCTTGTCATTGCGGGCTTGACCCGCAATCCATGCCGCATGCATCGCCAGGGGTGGAAGACATGGATGCCGGATCAAGTCCGGCATGACACGGCTTGTAATCAATACCTGTACGTATCTGCCTTGTACGGGCCAGCTTTGGACACACCGATATACGCAGCCTGCTCATCACTGAGCTCGCTCAGCATCGCGCCGACCTTCTTCAGGTGCAGGCGAGCGACTTTTTCGTCCAGGTGTTTCGGCAGCACATACACCTTGCCCACTTCGTAGTCGGCCTGTTTGGTGAACAGCTCGATCTGCGCAATGGTCTGGTTGGCAAAGCTCGAAGACATCACAAAGCTCGGGTGGCCGGTGCCGCAGCCCAGGTTCACGAGGCGGCCCTTGGCCAGCAGGATGATGCGTTTGCCGTCCGGGAAGATCACGTGGTCGACTTGCGGCTTGATCTCTTCCCAGGTGCACTTCTCGAGCGCAGCAACGTCGATCTCGTTGTCGAAGTGGCCGATGTTGCAGACGATGGCCTGGTCTTTCATCTTCGCCATGTGGTCGTAGGTGATCACGTTTTTGTTGCCGGTAGCGGACACAAAGATGTCGCACTTGTCGGCGGCGTATTCCATGGTCACGACCTTGTAGCCTTCCATCGCGGCCTGCAGGGCGTTGATCGGGTCGATCTCGGTCACCCAGACTTGCGCGGACAGCGCGCGCAACGCCTGGGCCGAGCCCTTGCCCACGTCGCCGTAACCGGCAACCAGCGCGACCTTGCCGGCGACCATCACGTCGGTGGCGCGTTTGATCGCGTCGACCAGCGACTCGCGGCAGCCGTAGAGGTTGTCGAACTTGGACTTGGTGACCGAATCATTGACGTTGATGGCGCGCAGGGCCAGCGTGCCCTTGGCCGACATCTCGTTCAGGCGCAGAACGCCAGTGGTGGTTTCTTCGGTCACGCCGATGATGTTTTTCAGGCGGCGGCTGTACCAGGTGGGGTCTTGCGCCAGCTTGGCCTTGATCGAGTTGAACAGGCAGATTTCTTCTTCGCTGCCCGGCTTGGAGATCAGGCTGGCGTCTTTCTCGGCCTTGGTGCCCAGGTGCATCAACAGCGTGGCATCGCCGCCGTCGTCCAGGATCATGTTCGGGCCTTCTTCAGGCGTGCCTTTGGCGCCGCTGAATTCGAAGATGCGGTGGGTGTAGTCCCAGTAGTCGGCCAGGGTCTCGCCCTTGATCGCAAACACCGGCGTGCCGGCAGCGGCAATCGCGGCGGCGGCATGGTCCTGCGTCGAAAAGATGTTGCACGAAGCCCAGCGCACGTCGGCGCCCAGGGCCTGCAGCGTCTCGATCAGCACGCCGGTCTGGATCGTCATGTGCAGCGAGCCGGTGATGCGCGCGCCCTTGAGCGGCTGAGCCTTGGCGAACTCTTCGCGGATGGCCATCAATCCAGGCATTTCGGTTTCGGCGATTTTCAGTTCCTTGCGGCCCCAGGCGGCAAGCGCCAGGTCAGCAATGATGTAGTCAGGCGTGGTCTGGGCGGGTTTCAATACGGCGTTCATGGGTGATCTCCAAAATCAAGAGTCCAAAGGGCAAAATAGCCACGGCCGCAAGGCGTCAGGTCGGCGGGGAGTTGGGAAACTCACCCGGCTTGAAAGCACTTGCGGGTGAGCGTGGTTGCAGTTGAATGTCCTGAGCCTAGACCACATGCCGTGGGTTGCAACGCTCCTCAGGAAGCCGCTATTGTAGCCAACACCGGCTGCATCGGCAAAGCCCGCGCCAATTCGCGGGACACTCATGCGAAAATTTCACGATGCAAGAACTGAGCACCTGGCCAGCGACCGAGCGCCGCGCCATCACCGGCGTCTTCACCGACATCGACGACACCCTGACCACCGAAGGCGCGATCACGCCCGACGCGCTGCAGGCCCTCAGCGACCTGAGAGCCGCCGGCCTGCATGTGATTCCGATTACCGGCCGCCCGGTCGGCTGGAGCGAGCCCTTCGCGCTGGCTTGGCCGGTCGATGCCATCGTCGCTGAAAATGGTGCGGTGGCGCTGCTTGCAAGCAAAAATGGCCTGCAGCCAACGGCTGTACTGGATAGTTTGCTATCAAAAATATATCAACAGGACGAAGCGACGCGGCGGTCCAACTATGCCCGCATGCAGCAGGTGGCAGCGCGTGTGACCCGTGAAGTCGCGGGTGCGGTGATCTCGGAAGACAGCCCGGGGCGCGAAACCGACATCGCCATCGACCACAGCGAGTTTGTGCACCTGCCGCCCGCCGCCATCGCGCAGGCGGTGCAGATCATGCAAAGTGAAGGCATGAACGCCACCGTGAGTTCCATCCACATCAACGGCTGGTTCGGCGCGCACAACAAGCTCGAAGGCGCGCGCTGGATCGTCCGCGAGCTGTTCGGCCGGGACCTCGATGCGGAGCTGGCGAACTGGGCCTACGTCGGCGACTCGACCAACGACCAGTTGATGTTCGAGGCCTTCCCGCACTCGGTGGGCGTGGCCAACATCCGCCGCTTCGAAGCGGAACTGAGTCACAAGCCGCGTTACATCACCAAGGGCGAACGCGGCGCTGGTTTTTCCGAAGTGGCGGCGGCGCTGCTGGCCGCACGCGGCGCCTAACGGGCGGCGACCGCCAGCGCCGAAGGCTTGGCCGCGCTGAGCACTTTGCCCCCGGCGGCATTGCTGACCATCTCCAGCCGCAGGCTGTAGTCACCGGCAGGCGGATTCAACCAGGTTTCGGTTTGCCCGGCGGTGAAGTCGAGCACTTCCGGCTTGCGCCCGGCACGCTCCATGGTCAGCCGGAAATGCCCGGTGTCCGCCGCTTTGGGCCCCACATGCGACACGTTGTAGCCGCTGGCATGGAACTGGACCCGAAACGGACCCTTGACGGTGTCACGGTCTGCCGGGCTCAACAGTTCGACGCGGGCCGGGCCCTGCACCGACGCCGGTGTCACCGCCTTGTTCTGTTTGCTGATGGTCACGCTCAGGGGTTTGCTGTAAACAAAGTAGGGAATATGGCCCTGGTCCGCCAGCAACAGGCGAAATGTGTACTTGCCCGGCGGCAGGTTGATAACCATTTCCATCTGGCCCTTGCCGAAGTGGATGTACTGGTCGGTAAAGGGCAGCGGCTTCTTGAAATCCAGCGGCAAGTCCTGATTTACCAGCAGATGGTGATGGCCGGCGCGGCCCACGGTCTGACCCGCAGGCACCAGCCCGCGCATGGACAGCCCGAAGCGCGCCACAAACGGCGCCTCATAAGTGCCGCCATCCTGCAGGTTGGTGAAGTAAGTCTCAGCCGCGCGCGGCGACGGCACCACCCACGGGTGTGGCAAGGCCTCGACCTCGTCCGTTGGAACAGGGACTGCAGGCACTTGGGCCGAAACCCCGGCGCCGGCGCTCATCAACAGGGCAAAGAAAAAGGAAGGCAGGTGCCGGGCAAATCGTGTCATGGGCTGTTCTATTGAAAAACGTCAGAAAATACTGAACGGTAATTTTAAGAACAGACAGTTACACTTCACCGCTGAAGCACGCAAACCCCTTTGTTATTGCGGGTTTTCCCTGATTAGCGGGCGAGCACGCTGGCAAGCGCTTTGCCTGTGTGTGTGCCGAGCTTGACCACCGCTTCCGGCGGCGCCGATGCCACCACCTGGCCGCCGGCGTTACCGCCATCCGGTCCCAGGTCAATCACCCAGTCGGCCTCGGCAATCACGTCCAAGTCGTGTTCGATCACCACCACGCTGTGGCCGCCGTTGACCAGGCGGTGCAACACATGGATCAGCTTTTCGACGTCGGCCATGTGAAGCCCCACCGTCGGCTCGTCCAGCACGTAGAGCGTGTGCGGCGCCTTCTGGCCGCGCCGCGTGATGTCGTCGCGCACCTTGGACAGCTCGGTCACCAGCTTGATGCGCTGCGCCTCGCCGCCGGACAAGGTCGGTGAAGGCTGGCCCAGCGTCAGGTAACCGAGGCCCACATCCTTGAGCAACTGCAGCGGGTGCGCGATGTTGGGCATGGACGCGAAAAAGCCGACGGCCTCGTCAACTTCCATGGTCAGCACGTCGCCGATGTTTTTGCCGCGCCAGGTCACGGCCTGGGTCTCCGGGTTGAAACGCGCGCCGTGGCAGGTTTCGCAGAGCACCTTCACGTCGGGCAAAAAGCTCATGCCGATGGTGCGCACGCCCGCGCCTTCACAGGTCGGGCAGCGGCCTTCGCCGGTGTTGAAGCTGAAGCGCCCCGCGCTGTAACCGCGCGCCTTGGCCTCCAGCGTGTCGGCAAACAGCTTGCGGATGGTGTCCCAGAAGCCGATGTAGGTGGCCGGGCAGGAGCGTGGTGTCTTGCCGATAGGCGTCTGGTCCACCTCCAGCACGCGGTCCACCGCTGCATATCCTTCAATCGCTTCGCAGCCGGTCCAGGCCGGGGTGTTGCCTTTGTCGTCGGCATCGCGGCCAGCCTTGGTGCTGCGCAACATGACGCCGGCATGCACATTGGTCAGCAACACATCGCGCGCGAGTGTGGATTTGCCGGAGCCCGAGACACCGGTGACCGCCACCAGCCGGTACAGCGGCACGGTGACCGAGACCTGCTTGAGGTTGTGCAGATCGGCGTTCACCACCTTCAGCCAGGAGGTGAAAGGCCCGGCCGCGACGGGTGCGGCATTGTGCAAGGCGCTGGCGCTGGCCGCCGCGGCTTTCAGCGCCGCCGCCTTGAGCAGCGCCGCTTTCTGTTTGCTCACCGGTTTGGCAGCCACATCCATGACCGCTTTGGCGGTGGCGGGCGCCAGGCCGGTGCAGGTCTCGCGCCTGAGCTGCAGGGGATGCACGAGCGGGTTTGCCAGATAACGCCCCGTCAGCGAATCGGGCAGCGTGGCCAGATGTGCGGCCGTGCCCTGCCCCACCAGCTGGCCGCCGCGTTTGCCGGCGCCGGGGCCGATGTCGATGATGTTGTCGGCGCGGCGAATCGTGTCCTCGTCGTGTTCGACCACCACCAGGGTGTTGCCGCGTTCGCTGAGTTTGCCCAGGGCGCGCAGCAATATCTGGTTGTCGCGCGGGTGCAAACCAATGGTCGGCTCGTCCAGCACATAACAGACGCCCTGCAGGTTGGAGCCGAGTTGCGCGGCGAGACGGATGCGCTGCGCCTCGCCGCCTGACAGCGTGGGCGCGCCGCGGTCCAGCGTCAGGTAACCCAGGCCCACGTCTTCAAGAAATTCGAGACGGCTCTTGATCTCAGGAATCAAATCGCGCGCAATGCCGGCTTCACGGCCGGACAAGGACAACTTCTCCACCCAGGCGCGCACATCGGTGACCGACAGCGCGGCGATGTCGGCAATGCCGACGCCGGCAAACTTCACTGCGCGCGCCTGCGCATTCAGGCGGGTGCCCTGGCAACCGGGGCAGGCGGTGTCGGTCACATCTTCAGCTTCAGGCTCGGCGAAACTCTGCTCGCGGCCCTTGTTGTCATCGTTCTGTACCGAGTCGTCGAACACCTTGCGCTGCTCTTTGGTCAGCTTGACGCCGGTGCCGACGCAGTCCGGGCACCAGCCGTGTTTGCTGTTGTAGCTGAACAGGCGCGGGTCAAGCTCGGGGTAAGAGGTGGCACACACCGGGCAGGCGCGCTGTGTGGACGAAGCCTGCAGCTTGCCTATCGGTTTCGTCGAAGTGCCCGCGATCATCGCGCCGCGCAGGCCCGTGAGCGGCGCCAGCACATGCACCACACCCTTGCCATGCTGCAACGCCGTCGCCAGCGCCTGGCGCAATGCCGCTTCGTTGTCGGGCGTCACGTGGATGTCGGCCACCGGCAGCTCGACCGTGTGTTCCTTGAAACGGTCGATGCGCGGGAAGTTGGTGGTCGGCAAAAACTCGCCGTCGATGCGCAAATGCGTGTAGCCGCGCGGCCGCGCCCAGTCGGCCAGCTCGGTGTAGACACCCTTGCGGTTGATCACCAGCGGCGCCAGCAAGCCAATATGCTGGCCACGGTAGGCCTTGAGCAGTTGCGCGGCGATGCTTTCCGGGCTTTGCGGCATGACCGCCGCGCCGTCTTTGGTGCAATGCTGTATGCCCAGCTTGACGTAGAGCAGGCGCAAAAAGTGCCAGACCTCGGTGGTGGTCCCGACGGTGGACTTGCGCCCCCCGCGCGAAAGCCGCTGCTCGATCGCCACCGTGGGCGGGATGCCATAGACCGCATCAACTTCGGGCCGGCCTGCGGGCTGCACGATGCTGCGTGCATAGGCGTTGAGCGACTCGAGGTAACGCCGCTGGCCCTCGTTGAACAGGATGTCGAAAGCCAGCGTGGACTTGCCCGAGCCCGACACACCGGTCACCACATTGAATTTGCCGCGCGGAATGTTGACCGACAGGCTCTTGAGGTTGTGCTCCTTGGCGTTGACGATCTGGATCAGGTTGGAGAAGACTGGTTTGGTTTTCCAGACTTTGGGGCGGGATTCTTCCACGCCGTGCACCTTGCCCATGGCCGCCTCGTACTCGCGCAGCGCCAGCGCGGTGTGTGACGTCGGGTGTTCACGCACGGCCTCGGGTGTGCCCTGGGCCACCAGCAGGCCGCCGGCTTCGCCGCCCTCGGGGCCGAGATCGATCAACCAGTCGGCCGAGCGGATCACATCGAGGTTGTGCTCGATGATGATCAGCGAGTGGCCGACGTCCAGCAGCTTGCGCAGCGCGCGCATCAGCTTGGCGATGTCGTCAAAATGCAGGCCGGTGGTCGGTTCGTCGAACAGGAACAGCGTGCCGCGGTTGATGTTTTTGAGCGCCAGCGGCTGCCGGCTGGCGCTCGCCGTTTTGGACGCACCGGCCAGGAAACCGGCCAGCTTGAGGCGCTGCGCCTCGCCACCCGACAGCGTCGGCACCGGCTGGCCCAGCTTCACGTATTCGAGTCCCACATCAACAATCGGCTGCAAGGCGCGAATCACCTCGCGGTCCTGCGCAAACAACTGGCTGGCTTCGCTGACCGTCAGGTCCAGCACGTCGGACACATTCATCAGGCGCGGATGCACAGCACCCATGGCCTTGCGCTCGATCGTGACTTCGAGGATTTCGGGCCGGTAACGCTTGCCGTCGCAGTCCGGGCAACGCAGGTAGACATCGCTGAGGAACTGCATCTCCACATGTTCAAAGCCCGAGCCACCGCAGGTCGGGCAGCGCCCGTCACCATTGTTGAAGCTGAACTTGGACGAGGTGTAGCTGCGCTGCCGGGCCAGCGGCGCCTGCGCAAACAGTTCGCGCACCGCGTCCCAGGCGCCGACGTAACTGGCAGGGTTGGACCGCGCGGTTTTGCCAATCGGCGACTGGTCGACAAACACCACATCTGTCAAATAGTCGGCACCCATCAGGCGGTCATGCTGGCCGGGCGTCTCGGTCGCCTTGCCAAACTGGCGCAGCAGCGCCGGCGCCAGGATGTCCTGCATCAAGGTCGATTTGCCGGAACCGCTGACCCCGGTCACGCAGACCAGGCGCTGCAGCGGAAACTCGACCGTCAGGTTTTTCAGGTTGTGGTCACGCGCGCCTTCGAGGATCAGGCGTGGCGTGTTGTCGGTCACCGGCCGCTTGAAACCCATGCCGACCTGCTTGCGCGAACCGAGGTAGGCGCCGGTCAGCGTATCGGCGTGTTTGAGGTCTTCCGGTGTGCCGTCAAAAACAATCTGGCCGCCCTTCTCGCCCGGGCCCGGTCCCATATCTATCATGCGGTCGGCGGCCATCATCACGGCCGGGTCATGCTCGACCACCACCAGCGTGTTGCCGGCATCACGCAAGCGGTGCATGGCCTGGGTGATGCGGTTCATGTCGCGCGGATGCAGGCCAATGGACGGCTCATCGAGCACAAACAGCGTGTTGACCAGCGAGGTTCCCAGTGCCGTCGTCAGGTTGATGCGTTGCACCTCGCCGCCCGACAGCGTGCGGCTCTGCCGGTCCAGCGTGAGGTAACCAATACCGACGTCGCTGAGGTATTTGAGCCGGGTGTGGATTTCCTCGAACAGCGACTTGAGCGCCTTGAACTCGGCATCGGGCACGCTGCCGTCCTGCAGCGCGGCCGGCGCCAGCCCGTTGAAAAATTCGCGCAGGCGGTCAATCGGCAACTGCATCAGGTCATGCAGGCTCAGTCCCGGCAAGGCTTCGAGTTGCGCGCGGCTCCAGTCCACGCCGACCGGCATGAAACGATGGGCCGGCGGCAGCGCTGCATCGGCGTCCGCTTTGGAGCCCAGGCGCCAGAGCAGCGCTTCGAGCTTGAGGCGCGCGCCGCCGCAGGTTTCGCAGGGCGTGTAGCTGCGGTACTTGGACAGCAACACACGAATGTGCATCTTGTAGGCCTTGGTCTCCAGGTAGGCAAAAAAGCGCTTGATGCCGTACCACTGTTTCTTCCACTGCCCATTCTTGTAGGCCGGCGTGCCGTGAATCACCCAGTGTTGTTGATCCGGCGTGAGCTTGTACCAGGGCGTGTCGCGCGGGATGCCTGCGGCTTCCGCGTGGCGCATCAGGTCGTCCTGGTTTTCGGCCCAGGCAGGCGTCTGCAGGGTCTTGATGGCGCCGGAGCGCAGGGTCAGCTTGTCGTTGGGAATCACCAGGCCGTAATCGACGCCGATGACGCGGCCAAAACCGCGGCAGGTTTCGCAGGCACCCATGGCGGAGTTGAAGGAAAACAGCGAAGGGCTCGGATCGGCATAACGCAGGTCGCTGTCCGGGCAATGCAGGCCAGTGGAAAAGCGCCACATTTCTTCTGCACCGCCCTCTTCTGCCGGCTGCACATACACATTGAGACGGCCACCGCGTTTGAGCGCCATTTCAATCGCTTCGACCACGCGCGACTTTTCAGCCGCATGAATGCGAAAGCGATCGGCCACCACGTCGAGCAGCTTGTGCGGGCCTGCCGGCGTCGCCACGTCGCGTTCGGCATGCACACGCGTGAAGCCGCTGGCTGACAGCCACTGCGTGACCTCTTCGGCGCTGGTGCTGCCCGGCAACTCGACCGGGAAAGTCATCACCACTCTTGGATCACCTGCCTCGGTACGCGCCATCAACTCCGCATAAATCGATTCGGGCGTGTCATGGCGCACCGCCTGCGCGGTCTTCTTGTCGAACAACTGCGCGGCGCGTGCATACAGCAACTTCAGGTGGTCATTGAGCTCGGTCATGGTGCCCACGGTCGAGCGCGAGCTGCGCACCGGATTGGTCTGGTCAATCGCAATCGCCGGCGGCACGCCTTCGACCTTGTCCACCGCCGGTTTGTCCATGCGGTCCAGAAATTGCCGCGCGTAGGCCGAAAAGGTCTCGACATAACGCCGCTGGCCTTCGGCAAACAGGGTGTCGAACACCAGCGAGGACTTGCCCGAGCCACTCGGGCCGGTGACCACCGTCATTTCACCAGTGCGTATGTCCAGGTCGAGGTTTTTGAGGTTGTGCTGGCGCGCGCCGCGGATGCGGATGAGTCCCTGGGACATGGGTGGGGTCTTTCCTGAAGAGGTCAAACATTCTAGACAGCGCACCGGCGCTCGCGAGGTGTGGGGTTAAGGCTGCGGCCAGCTACAACTGGACACATTCTTCTGGTTTTCCCGCCCGTAGTTTCCACAGCCGCTTTTCAAGGTCTCCCCGTAAACTGGGAGACCTAGGAGACAGACATGAAAAAACTGAATGTGTGGTTGGCCGGCTTCGCCCTGGCCACCCTGAGCCACGCCAGCCAGGCGCAAATTTTGATCGGACAAACCGCAGGCTTCACCGGCCCGGTGGGTGCCGGCGTGAAGGAAACGACCGATGGCGCCAAGCTCTACATCGACGCCATCAATGCCAAGGGCGGCGTCAATGGGCAGAAAATCGAGTTGATCTCGCTCGACGACAAATTCGACCCCAAGCTGGCGGCCGAAAACGCCCGCAAGCTGATTGAAGAGCAGAACGTCGCGGCGATGTTCCTGACACGCGGCACACCTCATACCGAATCCATACTGCCCCTGCTTGAAAAATATGGCGTGCCGCTGATTGGCCCATCCACCGGCGCCATGGTGTTGCATCAGCCTGTCAAAAAACATGTCTTCAACGTGCGCGCCACTTACCAGCGCGAGGCCGAAAAAGCCGTTACCCACCTGAACTCCATGGGCATCACACGCATCGGCATTTTCTATGCCGACGACAGCTTCGGCGCCGACGGTGTGGCCGGCGCGCAAAAGGGATTGGCCGCCGCCAAACTGCAGCCTTCCGTGCTGGAAAAGTTCAACCGCAGCAAACCTGACTTCGCACCGCTCGCACCCAAGGTGGTGGAGACCAACACGCAGGCCGTCATCATGGTGGCCTCCGGCCAGGCGGTGGTGGACGGCACCAAGGCGCTGCGCGCTGCCGGCTCCGCCGCCCAGGTGGTGACGCTGTCCAACAACGCATCGAGCGGCTTCATCAAGAGCCTGGGCGACAACGCACGCGGCGTGATCGTGACTCAGGTCTTTCCGTATGAGCGTTCCATCGCCTACGGCATGGTCAAGGAAGCCCAGGAACTGGCCAAGACCAAGGGGGCGGGCGACATCAGCCCCGCGATGCTGGAAGGTTTTGCTGCCGCCAAGGTACTGGTCGAAGGACTGCGCCGGGCCGGCGCCAAACCGACGCGGGACAAAATCCAGACCGCGCTCGAAGGCATACGCAAACTCGACATCGGCGGCCTGGAAGTGAATTACTCCACCGAAGACCACACTGGGCTGGACTTCGCCGACCTGTCCATCATCGGTTCTGACGGCAAGTTCCGGCGCTGAACAAACCGCCTGCGGCTGGTCGTCACCGGGCGCTGCTGGCCGCAGGCTCAGGCGCATGCACGGCATCGGCGCCGTGCTTCTCGCCGCCCAGGTCGATGTCGCCGCCCGTGCTCAGGATGAACAGGGCCAGGGCTGAAAAGGCAATAAATCCGAGCGCTATTTTCCACATGGGGTCTCTCCAGAAAAAAGCCCCCGACGACGCGGGGGCCTGAAAACTCTTGTGCTGCGTGGCCTGCCTGATCAGAGGCAGGCCACATCTCCTTGTGCGAATCAGTCGTTCGCGTAGATATCAACGTCTTTGGTTTCCTTGATGAACAAGGTACCGATGACAACGGTAGCGCCGGCGATGATGATCGGATACCACAGGCCGTTGTACATGTTGCCGGTCTGCGCGACGATGGCGAACGCAGTGGTTGGCAGCAGGCCGCCGAACCAGCCGTTGCCGATGTGGTACGGCAGGCTCATCGAGGTGTAGCGGATGCGGGTCGGAAACATTTCGACCAGCATCGCCGCAATCGGGCCATACACCATGGTCACCAGCAACACCAGGTAAGTCAGGATGGCGATCACCATGAACTTGTCCACCTTGGCCGGGTCAGCCTTGGTGGGGTAACCGGCGGCCTTCAGCGCATCGGCCACGCCTTTCTTGAACTCCGCATCCTTCTTCTTGGCTTCATCGGCCGGCAGGCCTTTGGACGAATAACCGGTGATGACGGTCTCGCCGATGGCGATGCTGGCAGGGGTGCCGGCCACGCCAGCCGCGTTGTCATAACTGACCGAAGCGCCGGCCAGCACCTGCTTGGCAATGTCGCAGGAGCTGGTGAACTTCGCCGTCCCGGTCGGGTTGAACTGGAACGAGCATTCGTTGGCGTCGGCGGTGACCACCACCTTGTTCTTCGCCTGTGCAGCAGCCAGCTCAGGATTGGCAGCTTTTGTCAGGGCGGTGAATACGGGGAAGTAAGTCAGCGCGGCAAGCAGGCAGCCAGCCATGATGATGGGCTTGCGGCCGATCTTGTCGGACAGCGAACCGAACACGATGAAGAACGGCGTGCCGATCAGCAAGGACACCGCCACAAAGATATTGGCCGTTGCGCCGTCCACCTTGAGTGTTTGTGTCAGGAAGAACAGCGCATAGAACTGCCCCGAGTACCAGACCACGGCCTGGCCGGCCGTCAAGCCGATCAGGGCCAGGATCACGATCTTCAGGTTTTTCCACTGGCCGAAAGACTCGGACAGCGGTGCTTTGGAGGTTTTGCCCTCGGCCTTCATCTTGGTGAACGCGGGTGACTCGTTCATGCTCAGACGGATGTACACCGACACGCCCAGCAGCAGGATGGACAAGAGGAAAGGAATGCGCCAGCCCCAATCGGCAAAGGCAGCCTCACCCATCAGGGTCCGTGTTCCCAGAATGACCATCAAGGACAGGAACAGGCCCAGCGTCGCGGTGGTTTGAATCCAGGAGGTATAAGCGCCGCGCTTGCCATGCGGTGCGTGCTCGGCCACATAAACAGCCGCGCCACCGTATTCACCGCCCAGCGCCAGGCCTTGCAGCATGCGCAGGGCGATCAGGATCACAGGCGCAGCGACGCCGATGGTCGCGTAGTTGGGCAGCAAACCAACGATGAAGGTGGACAGGCCCATGATCAGGATGGTGATCAGGAAGGTGTACTTGCGGCCGATCATGTCGCCCAGTCGGCCAAACACCAGCGCGCCGAACGGCCGCACGATGAAACCGGCGGCAAATGCGAGCAGGGCGAAGATGAAGGCCGAACCCGCATCGAGTCCGCTGAAGAACTGCTTGGCAATGATGGCTGCGAGCGAGCCGTACAGGTAAAAGTCGTACCACTCAAAAACAGTACCGAGAGAGGAGGCGAAGATGACCTTCTTCTCTTCCCCGCTCATCGGTCTGTTGGCGACTGCTGTTGTCATGATTTTGGTCTCCAAAAAATATAAAGCCCTCGACATGAAGGCTTGCTAGATTCTTTGGGAAGTCACTGACCCTGCTCTGACGTGAAACCAACAGGAGCTTTCGCGAAACTTATCCACTACTGACAAGCCAAGGGAAAACCCTCGATGACTTTCAGACGGCGGAGAAAGCCGCTTCTTTCATGGTTTGGGCTTGGGACGGGTGGCGCCTGACCCGAGCTGGCCCGCCGCGTCCCAGTCAGGGCCATCAAACCACGCATGGCCAAGCAAATAGGCGCGCAGCATCGGCAAGGCGTCCAGGCCCCAGAACAACTTGCCGTCCACCGCGAGGGTGGGCACACCAAACACGCCCTGCTGGATGGCTTCATCGGTGTGCGCCTTCAGGTCCGCCTTCACATCCGTGCTGCCGGGCGCGCGCTGCGGCGCCAGCAGCGCCGTCACCTGCGCCAGCCGTGAGTCGTCAGCAGCGTCGGCACCACCGCACCACACATGCCGCAGCAGCGTCTCGCACACATAACGGTTCGGCGTGCCTTTGGCATCGCAGGCCACGGCCAGGCGCAGCAGGGGCAGGGGGTTGAAGGGATGCTGCGCCGGCAACTGGAGCGCGACGCCTTGCTGGTGCGCCAGCCACAGCACCTGGCGGTAAGTCCACTCGCGCTTGCCCGCAATCTCGGCCGGGCCGAGTTGCCCGTGGTGTTTCAGCAAACCGGCGAACAGCAGCGGCTTGTAGCTGACGCTGTAGCTGATGCCCTTCAGCGCTTCCGGCAATTTCTCGAACGCCAGCCAGGCATAGGGCGAGATGAAGTCAAGGTAGAAGGTGATGTGTTTCATGCGCAGTACCAATCACATCCGGGAAGAATCAGGCTTGCAAGGCCACGATGCGCTGCTCGATCAGGTTCCAGACCGCGCGTTTGCCGCCGTCGCTGGCCTGGCTCCAGCCGGCGATCTCGTCGCGGGTGCGAAAGCAGCCTTCGCACCAGCCGGTGAGCGCACTCATGCGGCATACGGAGATGCAGGGTGAAGGGATATTTATGGTCTCAGCCCTTATCCGGTAGGCATGAGCAGCTACCAAATTTATAGCGTGCTGCTGCGACACCTGTTCCTGCACCGGGTCCACCGTTACGTCAGCCACGGGCGCGCCGGTCAAATCCGCCAACTGCTGCGGGCTCAGTTTGAACACGCCGTGCGGATGGCCCGCCGCCGCCCAGATTTCTTCAAAACGAAACAGGCTCTGGTCGATCAGCGTGACCGGCGGCATGGCATGCGCCAGCGGCGACACGCCGCCAATCGAAAATCCGGTGCGCGCCTTGACGAACTCTGCGTCGGCGCGGCCCAGGCGCTTTCCGTCGGGACAAACCAGGGCTTCTACCTTGCGTTCATCAACCCGCTGGTCGCCGGCGGTGATGACCAGCACCGCCACATCGTCCGACTTGCGGCGGAAGATGATGCTCTTGGCGATCTGACCAAGCATGATGCCCAGCGCATCGGCCGCCTGTTGTGCGGTGCGCGCTGCGTCGTTGAGCATGAGGGGCGAGTGCGGGTGGCCGCGCTCCTGCAGCAAGGCAGCCACGCGCTGCACGCCTTCCGGCAACACCTTCAATTCAGACCCGCACATCAACCCGCCCTCTTGTTGAGCAGTGCAGTGGACGCACGCGAGTTCGGCTTGCGCTCCAGGTAGTCGCTGATGAACTTGCCGGCGTCTATCAGCTTGTCAAGATCGATGCCGGTCTCTATGCCCATGCCCTGCAGCATGTAGACCACGTCCTCGGTGGCGACATTGCCGGTCGCGCCTTTGGCGTAGGGGCAGCCGCCCAGCCCGGCGGACGAGGTGTCGTACTGCCAGATGCCCATTTGCAGGCTGGCCAATGTGTTGCCCAGCGCCTGGCCGTAGGTGTCGTGAAAATGGCCCGAGATATCGTTGACGCTGTAGTGCTGCAGCGCCGCTTCCATGGCGCGCTCGACCTTGACGGGCGTGCCCACACCTATGGTGTCAGCCACGCCGATGTGCTGGACGCCGATTTCCTTGAGCAGGCGGGCGACCATCGCGACGCGTTCTGGCGCAATCTCGCCTTCGTAAGGGCAGCCGACCGCGCAGGAGATCGCGCCACGCACGTAAATGTTGTTCGCCCGCGCAGCCTCGGCCACCGGCCGGAAGCGTTCAATGCTTTCAGCGATCGAGCAGTTGATGTTGCGCTGGCTGAAAGCTTCGCTGGCAGCGGCAAACACCACGATCTCGTCCGGCTTCGACAACACGGCCGCTTCAAAACCCTTCATGTTGGGCGTCAGCACCGAGTAACGCACACCCGGTTTGCGCATGATGCCGGCCATGACCTCGGCGGCATCGGCCATCTGCGGCACCCATTTGGGCGAGACAAAACTGGTGACCTCGATCTCCGTCAGGCCGGCGTCCTGCAGGCGGTGCACCAGCTCGATCTTGACCGCCGCAGGCACGTGCGCCTTTTCGTTCTGCAAGCCGTCGCGTGGGCCGACATCGACGATTTTGACTTTGGATGGGTATTTCATGGTTCAGCCCCGGGAACTGTGGTCGTAGCGCTGTCAACAGAGGGTTGAAAGGCTGCGTGGATGGGAAAGTATGTGTTCATGCGATGCATCAAGCGGCTAAAGCGGTCAACCGCAGTTTCCGGGCCTAGTATCCTTTGTTGGGATCAACCACACCAGCCAAGCTGCTTATCGGCGTCCCGCTTTCGACCGCCCGGATTTTTCCGGCAATCTGCGCAATGGTTTCCTCGCGCAGGGTGCGAGCCGAAGTGTGCGGCGTGATGCTGATTTTCGGGTGGCGCCAGAACGGGTGTTCCGCCGGCAGGGGCTCGGTGCGAAACACATCGAGTGTGGCGCCGGCAATGTGGCCGCTGGCTATCAGCGCGATCAAATCCTCGTCCACCAGATGCGCGCCGCGCGCGACGTTGATCACATAGGCGCCGGGTTGCAGTTTGGATAGGGTGTCCCGGTTCATGATGTTGCTCGTCTCTGGCGTCAGGGGCAACAGGCACACCAACACGCGCGATGACGCCAGAAAGTCCGCCATGCCCGCCTCGCCCGAAAAACACTGGACACCTTCGATGGTTTTGGGCGAGCGACTCCAGCCCTTGACCGGGAAATCGAACTGCGCCAGCGTGCGCGCCACGCGTTCGCCCAGCACGCCCAGCCCCATCACGCCCACCGGAAAGTCGGCACGCAGGTGCGGCTTGCGGTAAGACCATTTGCCGCCGCGGATGTCGGCCTCGTAGCCATCGAACTCGCGAAAATGCCGGATCACCGCGTGGCTCACATACTCAGCCATCTGCACCGACATGCCGGCATCGTCCAGCCGCACCACCAGGGCCTCGGGCGGTAGCTTGAGTTTCAGCAGGGCGTCGACGCCGGCGCCGATGTTGAACAGCGCCTTGAGCTGCGGCTGCTCGTCGAGGAATTGCTGCGGCGGCGTCCAGACCACGGCGTAATCAGCGGCAGGCGCACCCGGCGCCCAGTCCTCGACACTTTCAGCGGGAAACTCCGCACGCAGGCCGGCGACCCAGGGCTCGGCCTTGGCGCCGGTGCAACAAAAAAGAATATTCATGGCCTCAATTGTGCCGGGATCATTTAAGACGCGTCCTTCAGCTTGTCATTGCGGGCTTGACCCGCAATCCATGCCACGAGTAAACGACGGTAGTTCACAGACATGGATCCCGGATCGAGTCCGGGATGACAGAACGCCAGACCAGAGGTTCACCTTTTTTAGCCAGCTATCTTCAGCAGCTCAGCCCCCTCGGTGACCTGGTCACCGGGCGCGTACAGCAGCTCCTGCACCACGCCGTCGGCCGGCGCGGCAATCGTGTGTTCCATCTTCATGGCTTCCATCACGGCCAGTGCCTGGCCCTTGCTGACCTTGTCACCGGCCTTCACGGCAAACGACACCACCTTGCCCGGCATCGGTGCGGTCAGCCGGCCGGCTTCGCCATGAGCCTCGCCCGCATGGGCCAACATGTCCACCACCGTGATCTGGGTCGCGCCCTGGCGGGCAAACACATGCACTGTTTCACCACGACGATACAGGCGGGCCGTGAGCCGCTGGCCGCCAAAAGTCAGTGTGACCGCCTCCCCTTCGCGCGAGAACACCAGCAAGCCTTCTTCACCACCCACCGCCAGGCGCAAGGCGCCGTCATGCAAATAAGTCAACTCGGCTTTCGCCGGCTCACCGTGAAACTCAAACTCAAAGCGGCGCAGCGTCAGGCCGTGCGAGCGCCAGCCGTCGCGCTTGCTGAAGGGGTCGGCAGTCTCCAGCGCTTTTTCCTCCAGCAGGCGCAAAGCCACGGCGGCCGCAGCAGCTGCAGGGAGGCCGATCTTTTCCTGCTTGAACAGCGCCGCCTGCTCACGCGGGATCAGCGCCGTATCCAGATCAGCTTCGGCAAAAGAGCGGCTTTGCACCACGTGGCGCAGAAACTGCACATTGGTGCTCAGGCCCACGATATGCACCTGCGCCAGCGCCTCGTCCAGGCGCGCCAGCGCCTGCTCGCGCGTGTCGCCGTGCACGATGAGCTTGGCAATCATCGAGTCGTAAAACGGCGAGATCACATCGCCCTCGCGCACGCCGGCGTCCACGCGCACCAGACCGCGCTCAAAGGAGACTGAAGACGGCAAACCGTACACATGCAGCGTGCCGGTCGCGGGCAGGAAGTTGTTGTCCGGGCTTTCGGCGCAAATGCGCGCCTCGATCGCGTGGCCGTGGATGCGCAACTGGTCCTGCGCCAGCGGCAGCTTTTCGCCGGAGGCCACACGCAACTGCCACTCGACCAGGTCGAGGCCGGTGATGGCCTCGGTCACCGGATGCTCCACCTGCAACCTGGTGTTCATCTCCATGAAGAAGAAATTCATGCTGCCGTCGCTGCGCTGCTCGACGATGAACTCCACCGTGCCTGCGCCGACATAGTTGACGGCGCGCGCGGCAGCCACCGCCGCCTCTCCCATCTGCTGGCGCATCGCTGGCGTCATGCCGGGCGCGGGCGCCTCCTCAAGCACCTTCTGGTGCCGGCGCTGCACCGAGCAGTCGCGCTCAAACAGGTAGACATAGTTGCCGTGGCCGTCGCCGAAGACCTGGATCTCGATGTGGCGCGGGCGCTGCGCGTACTTCTCCACCAGCACCGCGTCATCGCCGAAGCTGTTGATGGCTTCGCGCTTGCAGGAGGCCAGCGCCGCCTCGAAGTCTTCACTTTTCTCGACCGCGCGCATGCCCTTGCCGCCGCCACCCGCACTGGCCTTGATCAGCACCGGGTAACCGATGCGGTCGGCTTCGCGCTTGAGCAGCGCCGGGTCCTGGTCGCTGCCGTGGTAGCCGGGGACCAGCGGGACGCCGGCTTTTTCCATCAGTTGTTTGGACTCGGCTTTCAGGCCCATGGCCTTGATCGCTGAAGCCGGCGGGCCGATGAAGACCAGCCCCGCGTCACCGCAGGCCTGGGCAAACTCCTCGTTTTCGCTGAGGAAACCGTAACCGGGATGGATGGCCTCGGCACCGGTGGCTTTGGCGGCAGCAATTATTTTTTCCCAGCGCAGGTAGCTGTCCTTGGGCGCGCTGCCGCCGATGTGGATGGCCTCGTCGCAAACACTCACATGTTTGGCATCGGCGTCGGCATCGGAATACACGGCCACGGTCTGGATGGCCATGCGGCGAGCTGTAGCAGCGACCCTGCAAGCTATCTCGCCTCTATTCGCGATCAATATTTTTTTAAACATGTCAGTCGTTCTTTTTTGAAAAAGGAGATGTCAGGGTGAAAGCCGGCGCTGGCCCGCTGTCGGGCTTGCCGCTGAAGATGCGGGCCACACGGGCAAACAGTTGCCGGAGAAAACGCCAGCAGGTGCGGATCAGCCAGACACTGAAGACCAGCACCAGGATCAACACCGCCACAAACACCAGCGGATGCGCAATCGCGAGCCACAGGCCTGCCGGCACGATGCTGTCTTCCACGAGCGAGGCGCCCACATTGCTGAAAGGTTCTGGCGATGTGTTGATGGCCGCGCGCGTCGTGGCCTTGGCTGCGTGGCTGGTCGCCGCCAGCGTGCCACCCGCCAGGGCGGCAAGCAAGGCCATCACGCCGCTGTCGGCGCCGAACACACCGGCCGCCAGCGCGGCCCCGGCCGGAATGCGGATGACGGTGTGCACCACATCCCACAGCGAGTCCAGACCCGGAATCTTGTCGGCAAAAAATTCGACGAACACCATGAAGCCGCTGGCACCCAGCACCACCGGGTGTGCCAGCAGGTGCAGGCCTTGCGGCAGCTGGATCCAGCCCATGAAACCGGCCAGGCCGGTCAGCAGCACCACCAGATAAAGCCGCACGCCGCTGGCCCAGCCGAGCGCACCGGCCAGGGCAATCAGTTGGGCGGTGTCCAGGGCCGCCATCAGGTGATCCAGTTCGGCTTGCGCTTTTGCAGGAAGGACTGCACACCCTCCCGGCCCTCGGGACTCACGCGGATGTCGGCAATGCCTTCGACCGTTTTCCGGATCAGGGAGGACGTGATCTCCTGTTCCGCCACGTCCTGCACAAGCATCTTGCACAGCTTCACGGCTTCGGGGCCGGCATTGACCAGCGCTTTGGCCAGCTCCGCGACCTTGGCATCAAGTTCTGCGGCAAGCACCACCTCATGCACAAACCCGACGCGCAAGGCCTCGGCGGCACTGAACCGCTCGGCCGTCAAAAAGTAGCGGTGCGCTGCACGCGCACCCATGGCGCGGATCACATAAGGGCTGATGGTCGCAGGGATCAGGCCCAGCTTCACCTCGCTGAGGCAATAGCCCGCCGTGTCCACAGAAACCGCGATGTCGCAGGCCGCGACCAGGCCGGTGCCGCCGGCATACACATCGCCCTGCACCTTCGCTATCGTCGGTTTGGGGCAGGCGTACACCACCCGCAGCATCTCGGCCAGTGCGCCGGCGTCGGCGACGTTTTCGTCGCGCGTGTAGTCGGCCATGCGTTTCATCCAGTTCAGGTCGGCGCCCGCGCAGAAGGCTGTGCCATGGGCGGCCAGCACGATGCAGCGCACTTCCTCGCGTTTGCCGAGCTCGATGAAGACCGCCGTCAGTTCAGCGATCACCTCGTCGTTGAAGGCGTTGCGAACCTCGGGGCGGTTCAGCGTGACGGTGGAGACACCGTTGCCAAAGCTCAGTTCAAGATGTTTCATGGATTGACTTTCCCTTCAATACCGCTTGGCGACTTCTTCGAGCATCACCTCGGTCGCGCCGCCGCCGATGGCCAGCACCCGCGCATCGCGCCACAGCCGTTCGATCGCGGTCTCGCGGATGAAACCCATGCCTCCGTGGAACTGCTGGCAGGTCTGCACCACCTCGTTGACCAGTTCGCCGGTCAGCGCTTTCAGCATGGAGACGTCCTGCACGATGTCATGGCCCTGGGTCACGCGCCAGGCGCAGTGGTACATGAAGGCGCGCGCGGCACGTGTCTTGGCGTCCAGCATGGCCAGGCGCTGGCGTATCACCTGCTGGTCCCACAGCGGGCCGCCAAAAGCCTGGCGCTGGCGAACGTAGTCGAGCGTGAGCTTGAGCGCCTGCTGGCAATGCCCCACCGCCATCGCGCCCAGGGCAATACGTTCGGTCTGGAAGTTCTTCATCACCGAATAGAACCCCTTGCCCTCCTCGCCCAGCAAATTCCAGGCGGGGATACGCACGTTGTCGAAGATCAGCTCCGCCGTGTCGGACGACAGCCAGCCGGTTTTCTTGAGCGCACGGCCAACCGTGAAGCCCGGTGTGCCCTTCTCGACGATGAACATCGAGATGTCGCGTTTGCCCGGCCCGGTTTTGGCCGCGACAAAGTACAGGTCGGCGTGCACCCCGTTCGTGATGAACATCTTGGTGCCGTTGAGGACCCAGTCGTCGCCGTCGCGTTTGGCCGTGCTGCGTATGCCCGCCACGTCGGAGCCGGCGCCCGGCTCGGTGATGCCGACGGCGGTGATCAACTCGCCGGCGATCACCTTCTTCATGTACTTGTCTTTTTGCGCCGCATTGCCCGCGTGGTGCAAGTGCGGGCTGGCCATGTCGGTATGCACCAGCACCGTGATGATGAAGCCGGCAAAGGTCGATTGCGACAGCGCCTCGGCAAACACCAGGTTGGTCATGGCGTCGCTGTCGGCGCCGCCGTATTTTT
>JAZKGR010000170.1:0-6387 GCA_040385775.1 Pseudomonadota bacterium | reverse complement strand
CAAACACCACGATGATCAGGTTGGAGCCCATCAGCGGGTTGACCTGGATGATGGGTGCGGCCAGCACGCCGGCCAGCGCGGCCAGCGCGGCGCCGGCGCCATAGGTCAGCATGACCATCATCGGCACGTTGATGCCGAAGGCCTGCACCAGCGGGGCGTTTTCAGTGCCGGCGCGCAGGTAGGCGCCAAGCCGGGTGCGTTCGATCAGGTACCAGGTGCCCAGGCAGACCACCAGCGACACCAGCACCACCCAGGCGCGGTAGTTCGGCAGGATCATGAAACCCAGGTTGGTCGCACCCGAGAGCAGCTCCGGCACGTTGTAGGACTGGCCGGATGCGCCGTAAATCTCGCGGAATACACCCTCGAAAATCAGCGCCAGGCCAAAAGTCAGCAGCAGGCCGTAAAGCGGGTCCAGCTTGTACAGGTGTTTGAGGAACAGGCGCTCGATGACCACGCCGAGGGCGCCCACCACCAGCGGCGCCAGGATGAGCGCCGCCCAGTAATTGATGCCGAACTTGTCGAGCATGATCCAGGCGGCAAACGCGCCCAGCATATACAGTGCGCCGTGCGCAAAATTGACCACGCCCAGCAGGCCGAAGATGACGGCCAGTCCGAGGCTGAGCATCGCGTAAAACGCGCCATTGACCAGGCCCAGCAGGAGCTGGCCCAGAAATGCTTGATGGGGGATGCCGAAAATTTCCATGGAGACCCGTCAGTTCACGCGTGAGGCAGGAGGAACAACAAAAAGGGAAAGCAAAAAGTGACCGCCCGCCTGCGCGGACGGCCACCGGAGGATCAGCTTACTTCTTGAGCAGCGCGCACTTGGACTCGGCGACCGTCGTGAAGGCCTGCTCGCCAGGAACCTTGGCGACCATCTTGTAGTAGTCCCATGGCGTGGTCGACTCTTTGGGCGCCTTGACCTGGTACAGGTACATGTCGTGGATCATGCGGCCGTCGGCGCGGATCTGGCCCTTGTTGTAGAAGTCGTCGATTTTCATGCCCTTGAGCGTGGCCATGACCTTGTCGCCGTCGGTCGTGCCCGCGGCCTGCACGGCCTTCAGGTAGTTGGTCGCGGCCGAGTAGTCAGCGGCCTGCAGGCTCGAAGGCATGCGCTTGTACTTGTCGAAGAAACGCTTGGCGAATTTGCGCGAGGCGTCGTCCTGGTTCCAGTACCAGCTGTCGGCGAGTTGCAGGCCTTCGGTGTTGGCCAGTCCCAGGCTGTGCACGTCATTGATGAACACCAGCAGGCCGGCAACCTTCATGGTCTTGCCGATGCCGAATTCGCGCGCAGCCTTCATGGCGTTGGTGAAGTCGCCGCCGGCGTTGGCCAGGCCCAGGATCTGGGCTTTGGACGACTGGGCCTGCAGCAGGAAGGACGAGAAGTCGGAGGCGTTCAGCGGGTGGCGCACGGCACCGGCGACCGTGCCGCCGTTGGCCTTGACCACGGTCGATGCGTCGGCTTCCAGCGAGTGACCGAACGCATAGTCGGCCGTCAGGAAGTACCAGTTCTTGGCGCCCGATTTCACCAGCGCGCCGCCGGCCACTTTGGCCAGGGCCACGGTGTCGTAGGCGTAATGCACGGTGTAAGGCGAGCAGGCTTCATTGGTCAGGCGGGCCGAACCGGGGCCGATGGCGATGAAGGGGCGTTTCTTTTCCTGGGCAACCGTGGCCATGGCCAGCGCGGTACCGGAGTTGGTGCCGCCAATCAGCATGGACAGGTTGTCCTTGTCCATCCACTCGCGGGCTTTGGAACTGGCCACGTCGGCCTTGTTCTGGTGGTCGGCGGTCAGCACCTCGATCGGGCGGTTCAGCACCTTGCCGCCGAAATCCTGCGCGGCCCACTTGACCATTTCACCGCCGGCCGGGCCGTCGATGTCGGCGTACAGGCTGGACATGTCGGTGATGAAGCCGATCTTCACCGGGCCGGTGTTGGCCGTCTGGGCCGATACGGCGGCGCCGAATCCGATGGCCATTGCGGCGGCGAGTGTCTTGAGTTTCATGGGGTCTCCTTGGGTTGTGGTCGAAAGCGGAAAAACGGTTGTGGATAAGCAGCGGCCGTCAGACGCCGAGGTATTCCTGCAGCATGCCCATGTTCTGGGTCAACTCGTTCTGGGCAAACTGCTTGACGATGGTGCCGTGCTCCATCACATAAAAACGGTCGGCCAGCGGCGCGGCAAAACGGAAGTTCTGCTCGACCAGCACGATGGTGTAACCCTTGGCCTTGAGCGTGAGGATCATCTCGGCCAGCTTTTGCACGATCACAGGCGCCAGGCCTTCGGAAATTTCGTCGAGCAACAGCAGCCGTGCGCCGGTGCGCAGGATGCGCGCGACCGCCAGCATCTGCTGCTCGCCGCCGGACAGGCGCGTGCCGGGGCTGGACGCGCGCTCTTTCAGGTTGGGGAACATGTCGTAGATCTCGGCCAGGCTCATGCCGCCCGGCGCGATGGTCGGCGGCAGCATCAGGTTCTCTTCAGCCGTCAGGCTGGCGAAAATGCCGCGCTCTTCCGGGCAATACCCGACGCCCATGCGCGCGACCTTGTGCGGCGCCAGCTTGATGGTTTCTTCGCCCTGGATACGGATGGAGCCTTTGCGCGTCCCGGTCAGGCCGACGATGGCGCGCATGGTGGTGGTGCGCCCGGCGCCGTTGCGGCCCAACAGCGTGACGACTTCACCTTCGTGCACGGTCAGGTTCACGCCGTGCAGCACATGTGACTCGCCGTACCAGGCGTGCAGGTCCTCGATTTTCAGGAGTTCCTTCGACATCAGTGCGCTCCCTGCAACTCGGTGTTGGCACTGCCCATGTAAGCCTCAATCACCAGGGGGTTCCTGGATACCTCGGCGTAGGGCCCGTCGGCGATGATGGCGCCGCGCTGCAGCACCGTGATGCGGTCGGCAATCGAGGCCACCACGTTCATGTTGTGCTCCACCATCAGGATGGTGCGGCCGGTCGAGACCTGCTTGATCAGCTGTGTCACGCGGTCCACATCCTCGTGGCCCATGCCCTGGGTCGGCTCGTCGAGCAGCATCAGTTCGGGCTCCAGCGCCAGCGTGGTGGCCAGCTCCAGCGCACGTTTGCGGCCATACGGCAGGTTGACGGTCAACTCGTCGGCAAAATCCTGCAGATCGACCTCGGCCAGCAGCTGGCGGGCCCGCTCGTGCAGGTGAAACAGCGTGCTTTCGGCTTTCCAGAAATGGAAGGAGGTACCCAGGTTGCGCTGCAGTGCGGCACGCACGTTCTCCAGCACCGTCATGTGCGGAAACACGGCCGAGATCTGGAAGGAGCGCACGATGCCGCGCCGCGCGGTCTGGGCCGGCTGCTCGGTGGTGATGTCGGTGCCGTTGAAAAGAATCGTGCCCGATGTCGGGTGCAGGAACTTGGTCAGCAGGTTGAAGAAGGTGGTCTTGCCGGCGCCGTTGGGTCCGATCAGCGCGTGAATGTGTCCGCGCTGGACTTTCAGGTCCACCTGGTTGACGGCCACGAATCCCTTGAATTCCTTGGTCAAACCCCGTGTTTCAAGAATGAACTCCGCTGACAAATTGATCTCCGGCTACAAACAATGAGGTAGCGGGCGACAAGCCCGCAACAGAGAGTTGGATGCTAGCGATTCGTGCTGTGCGGCGTGAGCGGGTTAGGACTTAGGTAGTTTTACGTGCCGTGTAACAGAGAGAAAAAATGCGGTGGGACAGGGGCCCTTTTTTCTGGACACCCGGCGGCTGTAGCGATCAGCTTTCGTCCGGAAACAAGCTGCAGGCGCCGGCTGGTAGCCTGCCGGTGGTTCTGCATCAGCGCGCGTGCGTCACTCCGCCATCGACCACCAGCGTGGAGCCGACCACATAGTCGCCGGCCCGCGAGGCCAGGTAAATGGCCGCACCGGCCATGTCGGCGTCTTCACCGACGCGCCCGGCCGGCACGCGGGCCGCCACCGCCTCGCCATGGTCGCGCGCATCCTTGTTCATGTCGGAGGCAAAGGCGCCCGGCGCGATGGCGGTCACGACGATGTTGTCCTCGATCAGGCGCAGCGCCATGCGGCGCGTGAGCTGGATCAGGCCGGCTTTGCTGGCCGCGTACGAATAGGTTTCCATCGGATTGACCGAAATCCCGTCGATGGAGGCAATGTTGATGACCTTGGCCGGCCGCTGCGCTGCCGCCTTGCGCAGCAGCGGCGCCAGCGCCTGGGTCAGGAAGAAGGGCGTCTTGAGGTTCAGGTCCACCACCTTGTCCCAGCCGCTTTCCGGAAAGTCGTCAAACGGCGCACCCCAGGCTGCACCGGCGTTGTTGACCAGGATGTCGAGTTGGCTTTCGTGGGTTGAAAACGCGGCGACGAGGCCGGCGATGCCTTCCGGCGCGGACACGTCGGCGGGCAGCGACACACAGTGGCCCTGGCTGGAGAGCTCTTTGGCAGTCTGGTCGCAAGCCGCAGCTTTTCGTGCCGAAATGTAAACGCGCGCGCCCTGCGCCAGAAAACCCGCAGCAATCATGCGGCCGATCCCGCGTGAGCCGCCGGTGATCAGTGCGGTACGCCCCTGCAGGGAAAAAAGATCTGTCATGGTGTGCTCCTTGTTGGGGTGGGCTGGATCTCAGCCCGATGCGGCGCAGCTTAGCGCGGATGGCCGGGGCAAGCGGTCACCTGGGTGTCTGGATGAATGCGCCGTGGCCCCGGAGCCTGTGTCTGGAAGGAATTAAATCAAAATGGCCTGCAGCCCTTGTCAGGCGGTCACAAGCAGCTATCAAAAACAGAGCAGATGGTGACCGGTTGAGGCGGCTCGCAGGCGCCACAAATCGCGAATGCGGGTTTCTCCTACAGCGCGGCCCCGGCACTCCGGTAAGGTGGGACGTCCAGCAAGTGCAAAGGAGCAAGCATGCGAGTGGATATTTACCGCCGATCCGAATCGGGTCACCGTTATTCCTATTTGGCTGTGCCTGAGGGGCGGGTGATTCCCGAGGAAGCCACCAACACCGACTGGGAGACCGAAGCCCGTGGGCTGGAAGGCGGCGCCAAAGCCGAACACATGAACAAATACGCGATCGCCGGGCTGGAGCAGCAGATCAGCGAAAAAGGTTATGCCATCACCAGTGTCAAGGACAGGGTGGACGCCGGCGACTGAATCGCCCCGCGCTCACGTGTCCTGGCTGCCGCCCGCCGCTGCGGCGGCGGCGGCGCGCAGCTTGTCCTTTTTGCTCGGGCGTTTGCCCTTGATGCCGCCGGTGGAGGACGTGGCGGTTTCAATCGGCGCGCTGACCGCAGCTTGCAGCGGCTCGAAGCCTTCGACCTGCTCCAGCGGCAGACTCACACCCTGGCGTTTTTCGATCAGCCTGAAATGCGCTTCAGTGTCGGCGCTGACAAAACTGACCGCCAGGCCGCTTTCACCGGCGCGGCCGGTGCGGCCAATGCGGTGGATGTAGTCCTGCGCCGAGCGCGGCAGGTCGTAATTGACCACCACCGGTAGCTGCGCAATGTCAATGCCACGTGAGGCGACATCGGTAGCCACCACCACCTTGAGCCGCGAAGCCTTGAAGTCGGCCAGCACCTGCGTGCGTTTGCCCTGGCTCAGCTCGCCATGGAAGGGCTCGGCATAAATCCTGGCCTTGCGTAATTTGTCGGCAACGATTTCTGCGGCGTGTTTGGTCGCGACAAACACCAGCACCCGGCGCCAGGCGTTTTGCGTGATCAGGTGCCGCAGCAACTGGGTGCGCCGGCCCGGATCAACCGCAATCGCGCGTTGCGTGATGTCCGGTTCGCCCTCCGGCTCGGCCGGCGCGTCGATGTGCACGGGATCGCGCAGCAACCGGTTGGCCAGCGCCTGCACAGGCGGCGGAAAGGTCGCCGAGAAAAACAGGTTTTGCCGATGCGCGGGCAGCAGCGCCAGGATGCGGGTCAGTTCGTCGGCAAAGCCGAGGTCCAGCAGGCGGTCAGCCTCGTCCAGCACCAGCGCCGCCACGCCCGAAAGCACCACGGCGTTGTGGTCGGCCAGGTCCAACAGCCGGCCCGGCGTCGCCACCACGATATCGGCGCCGCCGCGCAAATTCATCATCTGCGGATTGATGGACACGCCGCCGAAAACAATCGCGACCTTGAGCGCCTGCGGCAAGTGCTGCCCCAGGCTGCGGATTTCTTCCCCGACCTGCGCTGCCAGTTCCCGCGTGGGCACCAGCACCAGCAGGCGCACACGGCGCGGCTTCTCGGTGGAAGCCTGTTGCAGCAGTTGCAGCAGCGGCAGCGCAAAGGCAGCGGTTTTGCCTGAGCCGGTCTGCGCCGAGGCCAGCACATCGCGGCCCTGCAGCACCGCGGGAATGGCGGCCGCCTGGATGGCGGTGGGGGTCAGGTAGTCCCTGGCGCTGACGGCGCGCAGCAGGGCGGGGGACAAGCCCAGAGAGGTAAATGGCAT
>JAZKGR010000169.1:0-20923 GCA_040385775.1 Pseudomonadota bacterium | reverse complement strand
CAGCCGTCCAGTCCACCCCCGCACGCACAGCCCCGGAAGCCGATGCCGGCAACGGTAGCCACGCGCGCCTTGGTGTGGAAATACGCTCGGTCAACAGCCGTTTTCTGGACCTGGCCTTCCGCCTTCCTGATGAATTGCGCCAGGCCGAGCCGGCCCTGCGCGAACTGCTGACGGGCAAGCTCAAACGCGGCAAGGTGGAACTCCGTGTCTCGCTGGAAAGCAACGCAGGCGGGAGCCTGAAGGCGCCGGCCAGCAGTACGCTACAGCGACTGGGTTCCATGGAAGACACCGTGCGCTCCTGGCTGCCGGGTGCGGCGGCGCTCAGCGTGGCAGACATCCTGCGCATGGCCGCAGGAGAAGACAAGTCCACCCACGACTACAGCGACGACCTGCTCAAACTTGCCAAAAAGGCCTTGAAAGACCTGCTGACTGCCCGCGAGCGCGAAGGCGCCCGCCTCGCGCAGATGTTGCTGGAGCGCACCGCCCAGTTGCGTGCGCTCGCCGCCTCGGCCACCCCGATGGTCCCCAAACTGGTCGAACAGCAAAAATCCCGCTTCATGGAGCGCTGGAAAGAAGCCATGGCGCTGACCGACGGCAGCACCCTGCCCGAAGCCGCGCAGGACCGGGCCCTGCTGGAGGCCACTTCTTTTGCCATCCGCATCGACGTGGCTGAAGAAATCATGCGCCTCACGTCCCATCTTGAGGAGATCGACCGCCTGCTGACGGCGGGCGGAGAAGTCGGCAAACGTCTGGACTTCCTGATCCAGGAGCTGCACCGCGAAGCGAACACCCTGGGCTCCAAATCGGGCTCGCTGGAACTGACCCATGTCTCGGTGGACATGAAGGTGCTGATCGAGCAGATTCGCGAGCAGGTCCAGAATATTGAGTAGCCCTGCCAGCGCAGCACATCCAGAAAACCAAGCACAACACCTATGGATTACCCCGGAAACCTGTTTGTCGTCGCCGCACCCAGTGGCGCCGGAAAGTCCAGCCTGGTCAAGGCGCTGATGGAGCTGGACGCGCGCGTGCAGCCAGCCGTATCGCACACCACGCGGGCGCCACGTGGACAGGAAAAACACGGCCGCGAGTATTTCTTTATCTCGGCCGAGGAGTTCGACGGCATGGTGCTGCGCGACTCCTTCCTCGAATGGGCACATGTGCACGGGCAGCGTTATGGCACCTCGCGGCAGACCATCGAGGAGCGGGTTGCCCACGGCGCCGATGTGATCCTGGAAATCGACTTCCAGGGCGCCATCAACATCAAGCGCATTTTCAGCAATGCCGTGTTGATCTTCATCCTGCCGCCGAGTTGGGAAGAGTTGCGGTCCCGGCTGGAGCGGCGCGGCGAAGACTCGGCCGAGGTGATTGAATTGCGCCTGAAAAATGCCGCCATCGAGATGGCACAGGCCAGGGAATTCGACTTCGTTATAATCAATGAGTTATTTGAACGAGCGGTTTTTGACCTGAAAACCATTGTTCACGCCCAACGGCTCAAGTTTGCGGCACAACGACGTGCCCGTGCCGAGACCTTCAAGGCCCTGCACATCGCCTGACTTTGTTGCCCCGAACCGCAATTCCGCTATTCCCACTTAACCCGGAGATTCTCATGGCCCGCATCACTGTTGAAGACTGCCTGGAAAAAATCCCCAACCGCTTTCAGCTGGTGCTGGCAGCCACTTATCGCGCCCGTATGCTGAGCCAGGGCCATGCGCCCAAGATTGAAAGCAAGAACAAACCTGGCGTGACTGCCTTGCGTGAAATCGCCGAAGGCAAAATTGGCCTGGAAATGCTGAAAAAAGTCCCGGGCTGAGCGCCTGCGCTCCCTGAAAAAGCACCGCAATGCGGTGCTTTTTTGTTTCCGGGTGTTGCCTTAATGCCCGCTTTTTGCATGTTTTATTGGCACCGCGATACATTTAAGGCATGAGCGCCCTGGTTTTTTCCTCTGCAAACACCAAGTCGACCCCGGCTGCCGCCAACGCGGCCGCGGCGAGTTTTGCCGCGCTCACCGCCAAACTGGATTACCTGAGCCCGGCCGATGTGGACAACATCCGGCGTGCCTACCGTTTTGCCGATGAGGCGCACCTGGGCCAGATCCGCAACGGCGGCCTGCCCTACATCACGCATCCGATCGCCGTGGCCCAGCAATGCGCCGAGTGGAAGCTGGACGCGCAGGCGCTGATGGCTGCGCTGCTGCACGACGCGATCGAGGATTGCGGCGTCACCAAACCGGAATTGATCGAGCGTTTTGGCGCGCCCGTGGCCGAGTTGGTTGATGGCCTGACCAAGCTGGAAAAGCTGGAGTTCAACACCCGCGAGGAGAACCAGGCCGAGTCCTTCCGCAAGATGCTGCTCGCCATGGCACGCGATGTGCGCGTCATCCTGATCAAGCTGGCGGACCGCAGCCACAACATGCGCACGCTCAGCGACGTGCCGCGCAGCAAGTGGAGCCGCATTTCACGCGAAACCCTGGATATTTATGCGCCTATCGCGCACCGCCTGGGCCTGAACACCACCTACCGCGAACTGCAGGACCTGGCCTTCCAGCATTTGTATCCCTGGCGCTACGCCACATTGACCAAAGCGCTGGCGCGTGCCCGCGGCCGCAGGCGCGATGTGATCAAGCGTGTGCAGACCGAGGTCGATGCGGCATTTGCAAACGCCGACATCCAGGTCAATATCTACGGTCGCGAAAAAGCCCTGTATTCCATCTACCGCAAGATGGACGAAAAACACCTGTCTTTTGCACAGGTGACCGACATTTACGGGTTTCGCATCATCGTGGGGGGCGTCACCGGCTGCTATACCGCGCTGGGCGTGTTGCACCAGCTCTACAAGCCACTGCCGGGCAAGTTCAAGGACTACATCGCCATTCCCAAGGTCAATGGCTACCAGTCACTGCACACCACACTGGTTGGACCGTTCGGCACCAGCATCGAATTCCAGATGCGCACCGACGCCATGCACATCGTCGCCGAGTCCGGTGTTGCCGCGCACTGGCTGTACAAAGCCACTGACCCCGAGAGCGATGCATCGCAGCGGCTCGGCACGCAGTGGCTGCAGTCCCTGCTGGACATCCAGCACGAAACGCGCGACGCCGCCGAGTTCTGGGACCACGTCAAGATCGACCTGTTTCCCGATGCCGTCTACGTCTTCACGCCGAAAAGCCAGATCATGGCGATGCCGCGCGGCGCCACGATTGTGGATTTTGCCTACGCCATCCACAGCGATGTGGGCCACCGCGCCGTCGCCGCCAAAGTCAACGGCGAGCAGGTGCCGCTGCGTTCGGAATTGCGCAACGGCGATGTGATCGAAATCATCACCGCCGCAGTGTCCAGCCCGAATCCGGCCTGGCTGGGGTTTGTGCGCACCGGCAAGGCCCGCTCAAAAATCCGGCATCACCTCAAAACCATGGCGCTGACCGAATCGCAGGACCTCGGCGAGAAAATGCTGGCGCAGGCGCTGCGCGCCGAAGGCATAGAACGCCTGCCCGACGATGACGAACTCAATCACGCCACCTGGGAAAAAATACTGCGTTTCTCCGGCAACCGCTCGCGCGCCGACCTGCTCACCGACATCGGCCTGGGCAAGCGCATCGCCAGCATGGTCGCCAAGCGCATCGTCACCCTGCTGGGCGAAACCGGGGAAAAACCCGACCCGCTGCTGATGAGCCGCGAGCGCTACACCGCCCATGAATCAATCTCCCAGGGCGCACTGGTGCTCGACGGCAGCGAGGGCGCCTCGGTGAAGTTTGCGACCTGTTGCCGCCCCATCCCCGGCGACGACATCGTGGGTTACCTCGGCCGCGGCGAGGGCCTGGTGGTCCATACCGAGGACTGCTCGGTGGCCAAAAAACTCCAGCACCGTGACAGCGAACGTTTCATCGCGGTGGACTGGTCCGACGATCCGGCCCGCGCGTTCGAAACCGGCCTGCTCGTGACCGTGACCAATGGCAAGGGTGTGCTGGCACGGGTTGCTTCGGCACTGGCCAGCGCCGAAGCCGACATCACGCATGTGGACATGGCCCAGGAAGCAGCGCAGGATGCGACCGATTTGCGATTTGGCGTGGCGGTGCGTGACCGAGTGCATCTGGCGTCAGTCATGCGAAGCGTCAAACGCACGCCATCGGTCTTGCGCGTCCAGCGCGCCAAACCCGGCCTTTGAAAACCTTCAGGGGACAGCGGACGGTGCCGGGTACTGCACCTCCAGCACCTCGATGTCCCGAACGCCCGCGGGCGTCGCCAGCTTCACTTCATCGCCAACCCGTGCCTTGAGCAGCGCTCGTGCAATCGGCGAAATCCAACTCACCTGCTGCAGCGCACTGTCCGACTCATCAATGCCAAGAATGGTCACCGTCTGTTCGAGACCGCTGTCATCGGCATAAGTCACCGTGGCGCCAAAAAACACCTGATCATTGCCATGGTGCACGGCGGGATCTGAAATTTCAGCAATCTCCAGGCGCTTGGTCAAAAACCGGATGCGCCTGTCGATCTCGCGCAGGCGCTTCTTGCCGTAGTGGTAATCGCCGTTTTCCGACCGGTCACCGTTGCTGGCCGCCCAGTGCACCACTTCAACGATCTTTGGCCGCTCGTTATCGATCAGGTCCAGCAGCTCATCCTTGAGACGGCTGTACCCTCGGGGCGTGATGTAGTTTTTGCCACCCACAGGCAAAGGCGGCAAGGACAGGTCCTCATCGTCGTCGGCATCGGTTTCTTTGGTAAAGGCTTTGCTCATGGGAGCTCGGGGGTGAAACGTGTCCAGAGAAGGACATCGTAACGAAAAAGCCCTGGAACCTTGCGATTCCAGGGCTTGACGTTTGGTGCGGCTGGCAGGAATTGAACCCACGACCCCTTGGTTCGTAGCCAAGTACTCTATCCAACTGAGCTACAGCCGCTAAGCCTCGAATTATAGCGTATTTGGTTCGCCGGTCAGTGACCCAGGGCAGCGACCAGGTTGTCTGCCGCCTGGATGGCCTCCTCGCGCGTGGGCCAGGTGCTGTCGCCACCGTGCAAAG
This sequence comes from Pseudomonadota bacterium, assembly GCA_040385775.1. Taxonomy (GTDB): domain Bacteria; phylum Pseudomonadota; class Gammaproteobacteria; order Burkholderiales; family Burkholderiaceae_C; genus Polaromonas. The sequence continues at coordinate 15,912 of JAZKGR010000169.1, read as the reverse complement.
GTGGCAGCGATTCAATATGAATGACGTCTATGGACCAGGGACCATCCGGGAAATGGCACAGCCTCGCCATGTAGTGCCGGCCGCCCGCCACGCCGGGGACGTACTCCTCAATCGGCGCTGGTTCTTCCATTTCCATAAAGCTTTCCTTCATACCTGATTATCCGCAACCCATCGCATCCTTGCGGATGCCCAACACGTCAGCCTTGGGGGTTCAACCCGAATCCAGCAAGCTTTTTCGCGTAAGAATCCCTGCGTTTGGCCGCCTTGTCCGAAGCGGCGATGGCCGCCTGAATGGCCTTGGGCCCTTTGCCTGCAGCAGCTTTGATCAATCCGAATTTGTGAGCCGCATCTGCTTCCGCCCTTTTGTAAGTGGCGATGAGGTCGGCATGGGCGGCGGGTTGATTCACAGGAACCTCTTTATCCAAAGCGCTATTTTCCCGGGGATTTCAGCTTTCCTGCCATCCAGAAACAACAACGCCCCAGGGCCGGAAACCGGATGCCGAGGCGGATAACCTAAAAAAGTGGGTGGTAGGGCGTCACAGACTTGAACTGTGGACCAAAGGATTATGAGTCCTCTGCTCTAACCAACTGAGCTAACGCCCCACGTCGCCAGCCGGGATTGTAAGCCGTCGCTACTTGCTGTGGCTGAGCGCGCTGCTGACCATCTTGGCGGTGATGTCGACGATCTGGATCATTTTTTCGTAGGGCATGCGCATCGGGCCGATCACGCCCAGGGTGCCGACGACCTTGCCGTCGACCTCGTAGGGCGCGGTCACCACCGACAGCTCCTGGTAGGGCACGACCTGGCTTTCTCCGCCGATGTAGATGCGCACGCCCTCGGCGCGGCTGGACACATCGAGCAGGCGCATCAGCTGGGCCTTTTGCTCGAACAGGTCGAACAGCTTGCGCAAGTTGCCCATGTCCCCGGAAAAGTCGCTGACGGTGAGCAGGTTGCGTTCACCGGAGATCACGACTTCGTCGCGTGACTCGATCGCTTCGGAGCTGACTTGTACCGCCGCCTGCATCAGGCTGGCAATCTCGCCGCGCAGGGCTTCAACCTCGCGCTGCAGGCGCTCGCGCACTTCCTCGATGGCCATGCCGGCGTAATGCGAGTTGAGGAAGTTGGAGGCCTCGATCAGCTGGGCCTGGGTGTAGTCGGCCTCGGTGAAAATCACGCGATTCTGCACATCGCCATCAGGCGAGACGATGATGACGAGGAAGCGCTTTTCGGACAGGCGCAGAAACTCGATGTGGCGAAACACCGAGGTTCGGCGCGGCGCCATCACCACGCCGACAAATTGCGACAGGCTGGACAGGATGTTGGCAGCGTTGCTGAACACCTTTTGCGGCTGGTCGGGTGCCAGACGGGGTGGCGTCAGCGCACCGGCCGTTGAAAATTGGTCGCGCTGCATGGTCAGCATGGTGTCGACAAACAGGCGGTAGCCGCGCGCTGTGGGGATGCGCCCGGCCGAAGTGTGCGGGCTGACGATCAGGCCCAGCTCTTCCAGGTCGCTCATGACGTTGCGTATGGTGGCTGGCGACAGGTCCATGCCGGAAGCCTTGGACAGCGTGCGCGAACCCACCGGCTGGCCGTCGGCAATATAACGCTCTACCAGCGCTTTGAGCAGGTGTCGGGCACGTTCGTCAAGCATGAAGGCATTCTACGAAGCTTGTCATGGATGTTGTGATGTAATTTGACGATGAAGTCGCAATTCCGTCATGTCGCCCTGATCGGGAAGTACCACGCTCAGGGTTCACGCTCGGCGCTGGAGGGAATTGCCAACTTTCTGCATACCCAGGGCTGCGAAGTGGTGCTGGAAGAAGAAACGGCCAGCAACACGGGCCTGGCACAGTACCCGGTGCTGGACGTGGCCGGCATAGGCGCGCATTGCGACCTGGCGCTGGTGGTCGGCGGCGACGGCACCATGCTGGGCATTGGCCGGCAACTGGCCCAGTTCGGCGTGCCCATGGTCGGCATCAATCAGGGCCGGCTGGGTTTCATCACCGACATCGCCTTCGAGGATTTCCAGACCGCGCTCGAACCCATGCTGCGGGGCGAATTCGAGGAAGACAGGCGCTGGATGATGCAGGCCAAGGTCGTGCGCGACGGCCGCTGCGTGTTCAACGCGACCGCCATGAACGACGTGGTGGTCAACCGCGGCGCCACCGCCGGCATGGTCGAACTGCGCGTCGAGGTCGATGGCCGTTTTGTGGCTAACCAGCGCGCCGACGGCCTGATCATCGCCTCGCCGACCGGCTCCACCGCCTACGCGCTGTCGGCCGGCGGCCCGCTGATCCATCCGTCGATTGCAGGCTGGGTGCTGGTGCCGATTGCGCCGCACACCCTCTCTAACCGCCCCATCGTCCTGTCCGATGCGGGCGAAATCACCATTGAAATTGTCGCGGGGCGGGACGCCAGCGCAAACTTCGACATGCAGTCACTCGCCAGCCTGCTGCACGGCGACCGCATCACGGTGCGGCGTTCGGAGTTCCAGATGTGTTTTCTGCACCCCAAAGGCTGGAGTTATTTCGACACATTGCGCAAAAAACTCCACTGGAATGAAGGTGTGGCATGAGCCTTAAAAACATCTCCCTGCGCGACTTTGTCATCGTGCACGAACTGACGCTGGACCTGGATGGCGGCTTCACCGTGCTGACAGGCGAAACCGGCGCCGGCAAATCCATACTGATTGATGCGCTGCAACTGGCCCTGGGTTCGCGCGCCGATGCCGGTGTGGTGCGCGAAGGCGCCCAGCGCTGCGAGATCAGCGCCACCTTCGACGCGCCTGCGGCGCTGGCCGGCTGGCTCGACGAGGCCGGTTTTGCCGGTGATGACGAACTGCTGCTGCGCCGCACCGTGGATACCCAGGGCAAAAGCCGCGCCTGGATCAACGGCAGCCCCGCCACCGCCACGCAATTGCGCGAGATCGCCGACCTGCTGGTCGATATCCACGGCCAGCACGCCTGGCAGAGCCTGACCCGGCCCGAGGCCGTGCGCGGCCTGCTCGACGCCTATGCCGGCCTGTCGACGCAGGCACTGGTGCTGGCCTGGCAGGGCTGGCGCGGCGCGCACAAGGCCTTGCTGGACGCGCGTGACGCGCAGGACAGCCTGCAGCGCGAGCGCGAACGCCTGGCCTGGCAGATCGGCGAACTCGACAAGCTCGCGCCCGGCGCCGACGAGTGGGACGAACTCAACACCCAACACAGCCGCCTGTCCAATGTGCAGTCGCTGCGCGATGCGGTGCAGACGGCAATCGATGCGCTGCAGGAAGCCGATGACAATGCCGCCGCCCTGCTCGGCCGCGCGCTCACCGCGCTACAAAATCAGGAGCACATTGAGCCCGAATTCAAAGGGCTGACCGAGGTTTTGGGCAGTGCTCTGGCGCAGGTCGAGGATGCCGTGCATTCGCTCAACGGTTACGCCCGCCATGCCGAGCTGGAGCCGCAGCGCCTGGCTGAACTCGATGAGCGCCTGGCCTTGTGGGTCAGCCTGGCCCGGCGCTACAAACGCACGCCGGCCGAGCTGCCGGAGCTGCTGGCCGCATGGCGTGCAGAGCTGCAAAAGCTTGATGCAGCGGCCGACCTGGCTGGCCTTGAAAAGGCTGAGCAGACTGCCAAAACCGTTTACATGGACGAAGCCCGCGCCGTGTCCAAAGCCCGCACCAAAGCCGCACCCCAACTGGCCAAAGCCATCACCCAGGCCATGCAGGGCCTGGGCATGCAGGGCGGCAAGTTCGAGGTGGCGCTGGCCAAACTGGAGCAGCCGGCGCAATACGGGCTGGAGCAGGCGGAGTTTCTGGTGGCCGGTCACAGCGGCAGCACACCGAGGCCAGTCGGCAAGGTGGCGTCCGGCGGCGAGCTGTCGCGCATCGCGCTGGCGATCGCCGTCACCACCAGCCAGCTCGGCCAGGCGCAGACCCTGATTTTTGACGAGGTCGATTCCGGCGTTGGTGGCGCGGTGGCCGAAACCGTGGGCCGCCTGATGAAACAACTCGGCAAGGACCGCCAGGTCATGGCCGTCACCCACCTGCCCCAGGTCGCGGCTTGCGCCGACCAGCACCTGATGGTGGCCAAACGCAGCGACAAGGGCCAGACCGCAAGCACCGTCGAAGCCGTGCACGGCGAGCAACGCGTCGCCGAAGTGGCGCGCATGCTGGGCGGCGAAAAACTCTCGGGCACCACACTGGCCCACGCCAAGGAAATGCTGGGCCAATGACAGCCGCCGCCCACGCTTCCCCCTCGCTCGACATGGTATTGATCACCGGCATGTCGGGCTCGGGCAAGTCGGTGGCGCTGCACGCGCTCGAAGACGCCGGTTATTACTGCGTGGACAATCTGCCGCCGGAACTGCTGCTGTCTTTTGTGGCGCTTGAAAAGCAGCATGGCGCCAGCAAGGTGGCCATTGCCATGGACGTGCGCAGCGCTGTCTCGCTGCCGCTGGTGCCCCAGCAACTCAGGCAGATGCGCGAGCAGGGCGTGGCGGTGCAGTCGGTGTTTCTCGACGCCAGCACCGACACGCTGGTGCGGCGTTTTTCGGAAACCCGGCGCCTGCACCCCTTGTCGCGCCGCGATGCCTCGGACCAGCAGCGTGCGCTGGTCGATGCCATCAACGAAGAACGCGAACTGCTGGGCGAACTGCGCGAGCACGCGCATGTGATCGACACCAGCATGATCCGCTCTTCCCAGTTGCAGGGTTATGTGAAGGCGCTGATCTCCTCACCCGCGGCCCAGCTGACCCTGGTGTTCCAGTCCTTCGCCTTCAAGCGCGGCGTGCCGGTCGATGCAGACTATGTGTTCGACGTGCGCATGCTGCCCAATCCGCACTATGAATCCGGCCTGCGTGCGCTGACCGGCAAGGACAGCGAGGTTGTGGCCTATCTGCAGGCGCATGCCGAGGTGGACGACATGTTCCGGCACATCGAGCAGTTCATAGGGCACTGGCTGCAGGCCTTGGTGCGCGACCACCGCAGTTATGTGACCGTGGCCATCGGCTGTACCGGCGGGCAGCACCGCTCGGTCTACCTGGTCGAGCGGCTGGCAGCAGCGTTCAGCGCCAACTGGGTCACGCTCAAGCGCCACCGGGAGCTCGATGCGGCGGGGCCTTCAAGCGCCGGAACAAGCTCTCACAGCCTTAATCGCTCCTGATTTGATAGCTATTGACGCTCACTGCATGTGGGCTAGAGGCCAAATTCTCTTATGAACTGGGAGCATCAGGCGAGCAGCTTGCGAATCGGTGCCGGCAGGCCCAGCACGGTCCAGTCCTCACGCCCGAACCAGGCGCCGTCTCCGGACAGCCGCAGCGCCTTGGCCAGACGCGCCGGCAGAACGAGCCGCATCGGCGACAAACGCAAATCCTTGTGTGTCAGCACATGCACAAAGGGTGGAACAGCCTGCAACTTGTCCTGCAACGCTGCCGGCAAGACGGCGAGCAACTCATCCTCGCCAGGGAACACCGGAAAACAATAGAGCCCGCCCCAAATTCCGCTGGCGGGCCGGCGCTCCAGCCAGACCGCGCCGTCGGCACGTTCAGCCCACAACAAGCTCAGCGACTGTGCGCTGCGCTTGAGCTTGCGGGTCTTGACGGGAAAGCGCTCAGGCGCGCCGCTGGCCAGCCCCAGACACAGGGCCTGCACCGGACACAGCAGGCAGGCGGGCTGGCGGCTGGTACAAATCGTCGCGCCCAGGTCCATGATGCCCTGGGTGTAGCGCGGCATGTCCTCCCGCAGCTTGCGGCGCGGCAGCAATTCGGTCGCCATGCCCAGCAAGGTGCGCTCCTGCGCGCTCGATGCGAGATCGCCGGAAAAGGCCGTCAACCGTGTCAGCACCCGTTTGACGTTGCCGTCGAGGATGGCAACGCGCTCAGAAAAGCAGAAGGAGGAAATTGCCGCGGCTGTCGAAGGCCCGATGCCCGGCAGGGTTAGCAGCAACTCCGCCGTCTGAGGAAACTGCCCGCCATGCAGGCGCACCACGTCCTGCGCGCAGCGGTGCAGGTTGCGGGCCCGGCTGTAATAGCCCAGGCCGCTCCACAGGCCCAGCACCTCGTCCTGTTTTGCTGCGGCCAGGTCGGCCACCGTGGGGAAACGCTGCAGAAAGCGCGTGTAGTAGTCCAGCACGGTTGCCACCTGGGTCTGCTGCAGCATGATCTCGGACAGCCAGACGCGGTAGGGGTCTCGTGTGTTCTGCCACGGCAGGCTGTGGCGGCCATGGCTTTTTTGCCAGCGCACGAGCTGGGTCGAAAAAGCGGGCGCCAGCGCAGCGGTCACGCCAGCCGGATCAGGCATGTCGGTCAATGAGGTTTTCCCGGAAGAAAGCGGGGACGCGTCAAGGCGGCGCGCGCGGGTCAGCGCCATCGCGCGTGCATTCAGGCGGCGTGGGTCAAGGGCGCCGCTTCGGTGACCGGCGCAGGGTCCTGCCTGCTGGCCGGCGCACTCGTCAGTTGCGCCGTCAATTCATCGAGCTTGCCGTCCAGTTCGTTGATCTCGCGCTCGTGGCGATCAATTTCGTCGATGCGCTCGTCAAGACCGGTGGCCGCCTGCTGGATGCGCTCTATCGCCTCAATGCGGCGGCCGAAATTTTTGCGGCGCTCTTTCAGCTGGGCATCCAACTGCGAGGCCGCCGACTTGTTCCAGAGCTCGACTTCGCCCAGCGCGGTCTCGTAGACCACCCGCAGCCGCGTTGCCAGCGCACGCACCAGGCGCTCGGAGAATTCCGGCTGGGCCAGCTTGAGGATGTTGGCAACACCCAGGTACTGCAGATGGCTGCGTTCGATCTGCTCCAGATCGGCCAGAAAGCGGGACATTTCCGGCTCTTTGGGTGCTTGCAGCGAGAAACCGAACTCGGCATTGAGCTGCTTGAAAGAGCCCGCCAGCATGCTCTGGATCTCGGCACTGGTGCGCTGGGCGTTTTTCAGGCTCTCGTGCAGACGCCCAAAAGTCTGCCCATAGGCCTTTTTGACGCCCAGCTTGATGCCGGGCTGCTTGAGCATTTCGGTCAGTTGCGCCAGCTCGGATTTCAGCGTGGGCGTGCCCAGCAGAGTGAACACTTCCCGCAGCAGCTTCAGGTGAATCGAGCGCACCGCCTGGATCTTGGCACCGCTGGTATTGAACTCGACATGCTCTTGCTCGATGCGCGAACGCATGTGTTTGATGACAGAGGTATTTTTGCCGCGCAGGCCTCGCAACTCGATCATCTGCTCGGCCAGATCGCGCCGGCGAATATGGATAACGCGGCCGGCCTCGGCGCGAAGTTCGGTGATGCCGCCGGTGACTGCGGAACGCAGAATTTTCTGCCGCTGCCCCATCACACCTTGCGCCAGCGCGAGTTCCAGCCCCGGCAGGCAGCTCGCCTGCAGCAGCTTGTCGTCGGCGGTGACTTTGGCCACCAGTCCTTTTTGGGCGGAGACGGGAATCACCTGGGAGACCGGCAGGCCGAGGATCTCGGCCGAGGTCGCGCGTTGCCGGTCGATCTGCGCCTGAATCTGCGCGGGTGTGCTCAGTGCATCCCACAAGGTGTCGATTTTGTTGAGCACCACCAGGCGGGCGTCGTTGTCGTCGCCGTCGGTGATCAGGTGTTCGCGCCAGATCGCGAGGTCGGACTTGGTGACGCCGGTGTCGGCTGCGAGGATAAAAACCACCGCATGCGCCTGCGGTATCAGGCTGACCGTCAGCTCCGGCTCCGCGCCTATCGCATTGAGCCCCGGGGTATCGAGGATGACCAGCCCCTGCTTGAGCAGCGGATGGGCGATGTTGATCAAGGCATGGCGCCACTTGGGCACCTCGACCATGCCTTGCGCATCGATGCGCGGATTGTCCTCGGGAGCGTCGTCATGCCAGAAACCGAGTGCGCGGGCTTCGTCACGGGTCACGTGGCGAACCTCGGCAACTTTTTCAAGTGCCTGTGCAAGCTGCACAGGGTCGTTCACATCGAGGTCCACGCGCGTCCATTTTTCAGGGACCGCGCGCCACTCCATCAGCGCCTGGGGCTTGAGCCGGGTTTCGATAGGCAACAAGCGCAGGCAAGGCGGGACGTCCGCGTCGTAGCCCAGCTCGGTCGGGCACATGGTGGTGCGGCCGGCGCTGGCCGGCATGATGCGCCGGCCGTAGCCTGCAAAAAAGATCGCATTGATCAGCTCGGACTTGCCGCGCGAAAACTCCGCGACAAAAGCCACCATGACCTTGTCGGAGCGGACCTGCGTTTCCAGCCGGAGCAGGCGCTCCTCGACGGCGGCGTTGATCAGGTCATGGTCTTTCAGCCATTCTGACAACAGCTTGAGCCGCAGCGCAAATTCGCGCCGCCATGCGCCGTGCTGGTCGAATTGTTCGTTAAAGGACATGGTAGGCAATGGGCATAGGTCAAACAATATAGCATCGCGCACCCGAATCGGCCATCAGCGACTCCGCGTGGTTTTCAGGGTTTCTGGCAGTTGACACAGAAAAAAGTGGAGCGCTGCCCCTGCCTGATGCTGCGTATGGGCGCCGCGCAGACCTTGCACGGCAAACCGGCGCGGTCGTAAACCCTGGCTTCAAGCTGAAAATAGCCGCTGTCGCCTTGCGCGTTTGAAAAATCCCGCAAGGTGCTGCCGCCTTTGGCCACGGCCTGCGCCAGCACCTCCCGAATCGCCGCATGCAGACGGGCGGCACGTGGCTTGCTGAGCCGCGCGGCCCGCACTGTGGGCCGGATGCCGGCCATGAACAGGGCTTCAGAGGCATAAATATTGCCCACCCCGACGACGATTTCTCCGCCCAGCAGCACCTGCTTGATCGCGGTTTGCCGCAACTGCAGGGCAGCGTGAAATGCCAGTGCCTCGAAGTCCTCGCTCAATGGCTCAACACCGAGCCGCCCCAGCAGCTTGCGCGCGCCCACATCGTCCTCGGAAGCTGCGTAGACCACGGCGCCGAAGCGGCGCGGGTCATGCAGGCGCAAGCTGCCCGCAGTGGTGCGCATCTCGAAGTGATCATGTTTGCCGGGTGGCGGCAAGGCATTGCCAAAACCCAGGCTGCCGGACATACCGAGGTGAACCAGCAGCAGGCCGCCGCTGGTGTCGAGCAACAGGTATTTGCCGCGCCGGCGTACCTGCAGCACGGTGTGGCCGACCAGATCGGAGGGCTCACAGCCCAGCGGCCAGCGCAGCGGTTTGCCCATCTCCAGGCTGATGATTTTTGCACCGGCGATACGGTCGGCAAAGCTCAGGCGGGTCACTTCGACTTCGGGCAGTTCAGGCATGGGCTTACGACAATCATTGACATGCCCGGCAGGGGCGCGGAGCTTGAATTATCATGGTTCGATGAAACAACTGATTTGCGCGTTGACCGCGCTTTCCGGGCTTTGCCTGGCCCTGCCGGCAGCGTTGGCCCAAACTGCCCAGACGCCGCCGGCACTGCCGCAAGCCGCCCAACCGGATGCGCCCGCCGCCGCACAGGCGCCCGCCGCATCGTCGAGTCTGGACGGCGAGTTGTTCTACCAGTTGCTGATCGGTGAAATCAACACGCGCGCCGGAGAACCTGCCGCAGGTTTTGCGCTGATCCTGGACGCCGCACGCAAAACCAAAGACGCCCAGCTTTACCAGCGCGCCGCCGACATTGCGCTGCAATCGCGGTCTGGCGATGCCGCGCTGCAGGCGGCGCAGGCGTGGCGGCAGGCGTTGCCGGCTTCACGCGAGGCCAACCGCTATGTGCTGCAAATCCTGATCGCGCTGAACCGCGTCACCGAAACCGTGGAGCCCCTGCGTACCGAACTGAAGCTGACGCCCCTGCCTGAGCAGGCGCAGGTCATCGCCACGCTACCGCGGCTGTATGCCAGGGCGGCTGATAAAAAACTGGCCGCAGGCGTGCTTGAGCAGGCGCTGGCCGAACCCCTGGCTGCACCGGCCACCAGCGCCGCAGCCTGGACCGCCGTCGGCCGCATGCGGCTGGCTGCCGGTGAGTTGCCTGGCGCGCTGGACGCCGGCGAACGTGCGCAGATGGCGGACGCGACCGCCGACGGGCCTGCCCTGCTGGCGTTGGAGTTGATGGACCCCAAGCTCCCGCGCGCCGAAAACCTGGTCAAAAAGTACATCGACGGCAATGCCAAAGCCTTGCCGGAAATCCGCATGGCCTACGCGCGCAACCTGCTTGATGCGCAGCGGTATGCCGAGGCCAGTGCGCAGTTGCAGGTGGTTACCCGCGAAAAACCCGACTATCCGGAAGGATGGCTGGTGCTGGGCTCCCTGCAGTTGCAGGACAACCAGCTTGCGGCGTCGCAGACCTCGCTGCAGCGTTACGTCGAGTTGGCCCAGCAGGGCGAGCAAAACGAACAGGCCAGGCGCGGCTTGTCCCAGGCCTACCTGTCGCTGGCCCAGCTGGCTGAAAAACGCAAGGATTTTGCCGGCGCCGAAAACTGGCTCGGCAAGATTTCCAATTCGCAGGAGCTGGTGCAGGCGCAGAGCCGGCGCGCCTCGCTATTGGCCAAACAAGGAAAGCTGGCTGAAGCCCGCCAGCTGATCCGGGCTTTGCCCGAGCGCAAGCCCGAGGATGCCCGCATCAAGCTGATGGCAGAAATTTCCCTGCTTCGCGACCAGAAGGAATACAAAAGTGCGTACGACTTGCTGGCGCAGGCGGTCTCGCAGTTTCCGACCGAGCCCGAGCTACTTTACGACCAGGCCATGATGGCCGAAAAGCTGGGCTCTCTGGCCGAGATGGAGCGGCTGTTACGCCAATTGGTCCAGGCCAAACCCGACTACCACCACGCCTACAACGCATTGGGCTATTCGCTGGCCGAGCGCAATGTGCGCCTGCCTGAAGCCAAGCAGTTGATTCAGAAGGCTCTGGAGTTTGCGCCGGCCGATCCCTTCATCCAGGACAGCCTGGGCTGGGTCGAATTTCGCCTGGGCAACAAGGCTGAAGCCGCCAGGATTTTTGAAGTCGCCTACAAGGCCAAGCCCGACGCAGAAATCGCCGCGCATTATGGCGAGGTCATGTGGAGCCTGGGCCAGCGCGACAAGGCCATTGCCGTCTGGAAGGAAGGCATGTTGCTCAACCCGGAGAACGAAACCCTGCTCGAAACGCTGAAACGCCTCCGGGTAAAGCTTTGATTCGGACCGGAGTTTCTGTTTTGCCCACCTCGCCACGCCTGCGCCAGAATCTCGCTTCCTGCCTGCTGTTTGCTACTCTTTTTATAGCTGGCTGCGCCCATCAGCCGGGGGCTGAAGGCCAAAATGATGCCCAAAATTCAGTCTGGTCAGGGCGCATCAGCCTGCAAGTGCAGAGCGAGCCTGTGCAGGCCTTTTTTGCCGGTTTTGAACTGCGCGGCAGCCCTGCGCAAGGTGAGCTGGTCTTGAGCAGCCCGCTCGGCACCAGCCTCGCTGTTCTGCGCTGGTCGCCAGGAGAGGCCGTGCTCGACTCGGGTGGCCAGATCCAGCGTTTTGATTCGGTCGACGCTCTGATCGAAAAAGCCACCGGCGCGGCGGTGCCGCTGCCGGCCCTGTTTGACTGGCTGGCGGGAAAAAACACCGCGCTGGCCGGCTGGAACGCCGACCTGTCGCAGCAGGCCCAGGGCCGCATTTCAGCCAGCCGGACTGCGCCACAACCGCGCACCGACCTGCGCATCGTGCTGGCGCAATGAGCTCCCCGCTGAAGGCGATCTACCAGGTTGCGGCGCCGGCCAAGCTCAACCTGTTCCTGCACATCAACGGACGCCGAGCCGACGGCTACCACCTGCTGCAGTCGGTGTTCATGCTGATCGACTGGTGCGACACCCTGCATTTCGAGCTGCGCAGCGATGGCCGTATCACGCGCAGCGACCTGGGCTCACCCGACGCCGCCCTGCCCGCCGAGGACCTAGTGGTGCGCGCGGCGCGCGCGCTGCAAAGCGCCAGCGGCACCGCGCTCGGTGCTGACATCTGGCTGGACAAACGGATTCCCTCGCAGGCCGGCATGGGCGGGGGTTCGTCGGATGCGGCCAGTTGCCTGCTGGCCTTGCAGCGCCTGTGGGGTGTGTCACTGCCGCCCGGCAAGCTGCATGAGATTGGCCTGAGCCTTGGTGCGGATGTGCCATTTTTCCTCAGCGGCGGTCATGCCTGGGTCGAAGGCATTGGCGAGCAAGTCACGCCAATGGCCTTGCCCGCCGCGCGTTTTGTGGTCGTGAAACCACCGGCCGGGCTGCCCACCGACGCGATTTTCAAGGCGCCGCAGCTCAAACGCGATACAGAAACTGCTACAATCCAAGGCTTTGCTGCAAACTGTGAAGGCCGTGTTTACGGATTCGGCCACAACGACTTGCAGCCAGTCGCGCAGACCCTGTGTCCGCAGGTCGGCCAGTCACTTGACTGGCTGTCCATGCAAGGTTTACAGGGCCGCATGACTGGCTCGGGAAGTGCGGTTTTTGCGCATATGCCGCACGAGATGGAACTCGCGGCCGCTCCCGGCGGCTGGCAGGTCCGAAAGTGCAGCAACCTGGAGGCGCATCCTCTGGCCGGTTGGTAAAATAACGGCCATGGAATGTGTCTCCATGAACAACGGTTAAAGGGTTGGTTGCAGTTTTCTGCAGTTGACCTGTGTAGGGGTGTCGCCAAGTTGGTTAAGGCACCGGATTTTGATTCCGGCATTCGCAGGTTCGACTCCTTCCACCCCTGCCAAAATTTTCGGGTCCCGTGTGGGGCCCGTGTTTTTAGACCCGACGAAAAAAGGGTCCGTGCTCGCTGACTGTTGAATGTCTTCGGTCTGACGGCTTCGCTCACGCCCTTCACGGGCTGGATCGCAAGCCGGATCCTGCGGATAAGCCGCCGTGACATGGAATGGGCACAGAGCGTCCGTGTTTTGATGCTTTTATTGCCGACCTGATTTCAGCCACGATTTCCCACCTAGACATCCGCTGGGCCCCACATGCAAACGCACAACCCCGACTTCATGCTTTTCACCGGCAATGCCAATCCGGGCATGGCCTCTGAAATTGCCCAGCATCTGGGCATCTCGCTGGGTGCCGCCCATGTCGGGCGCTTCTCGGACGGTGAAGTCACGGTCGAGATTCAGCAGAACGTGCGCGCGCGCGACGTGTTTGTGGTGCAGTCCACCTGCGCGCCGACCAACGAAAACCTGATGGAACTGCTGATCATGGTGGACGCGCTCAAGCGCGCTTCCGCAGAACGCATTTCCGCCGTCATCCCCTACTTCGGCTACGCCCGCCAGGACCGCCGCCCGCGTTCGGCCCGCGTGCCCATCACGGCCAAGGTAGTGGCCAACATGCTGCAGGCCGTCGGTGTCTCGCGCGTGCTGACCATGGACCTGCATGCCGACCAGATCCAGGGTTTCTTCGACATTCCGGTGGACAACATCTATGCCTCGCCGGTGCTGCTGGGCGACCTGCGCCAGAAGAACTACAACGACCTGATGGTGGTCTCGCCCGACGTTGGCGGCGTGGTGCGCGCACGCGCGCTGGCCAAGCAGCTCGGCTGCGACATGGCCATCATCGACAAACGCCGGCCCAAGGCCAATGTGTCGGAAGTGATGCACGTGATCGGCGACATCGACGGCCGCAACTGCGTGATCATGGACGACATGATCGACACCGCCGGCACGCTGGTCAAAGCTGCCGAGGTGCTCAAGGAGCGCGGCGCCAAAAAGGTTTACGCGTATTGCACGCACCCGATTTTTTCGGGTCCGGCGATTGAACGCATTGCGCAGGGCGACGCGCTCGACGAGGTGGTGATCACCAACACCATTCCGCTGAGCCAGAGCGCGCAGGGCTGCAAGAAAATTCGCCAACTCTCCGTGGCCCCGCTGATTGCCGAAACAATCCAGCGCATCGCCAGGGGTGAGTCGGTCATGAGTTTGTTTTCGGACCAGGACAACCTGTTCTGACCTGAAACAAAAGGTGGCTGCCGTGCCCGCGAGGTCCAGGGACTTCATCAGGCTGGCAGCCTTTTAAACCAGAACGAGACTGGTCGCGGTCCGTTCTTTATTGGAGTTGATTATGAAATTCGTCGCTTTTGAGCGCGCCAAGCAGGGTACGGGTGCGAGCCGCCGTCTCCGCATCACCGGTCGCACGCCCGGTATTGTTTACGGTGGCACCGGTGAGCCGTCGCTGATCGAACTCGATCACAACGCGCTGTTCCACGCCATCAAGAAAGAAGCTTTCCACGCTTCCGTCCTCGAGATGGAACTGGGCAGCAAGACTGAAAAAGTCCTGCTGCGCGATCTGCAGATGCATCCGTTCAAACAACTGATCCTGCACATCGACTTCCAGCGCGTTGACGCGAAAACCCGCCTGACCATGAAAGTGCCGCTGCACTACAGCGGTGAGGAAGAGTCTCCTGCGGTCAAGACGGAAAACTGCCTGGTCAACCACGTGATGACCGAGCTGAGCATTTCCTGCCTGCCCAAAGACCTGCCTGAATTCATCGCCGTCGATCTGAGCGGCCTGAAAAAAGGCAGCCCGCTGCACCTGAAGGACATCACGCTGCCAAAAGGGGTGAAGTTTGTGGCCAAGGGCCAGGAAAACCCGGTGCTGGTGTCTGTGTCTTCCGTCTCGGAAGAAGCCGAAGCCGATGCTGCTGCAGCCGCTGCAGCCGCCGCACCGGTCGATCCGAAAGCAGCCAAAGCCGCTGCCGCCAAGGACGCCAAGGCCGGCGCCAAGGCTGATGCTGCCAAGCCGGCTGCCAAGAAGTAATTCGCAGCACCCGGCGGCCTGAAAAGGCCATCGGCCCCTGACCTCTTCGAGGCAGGGGCCGTTTTCTTTGGGGCAGCCGCACGGCTGCACCGATAATCCGGTGGCGGCGCGGAGCCGCTTCCCTTTTTTGAGCTGACGCATGATCAAACTTTTTGTGGGCTTGGGCAACCCCGGCCCTGAATACGAAGCCACCCGCCACAACGCTGGTTTCTGGTGGACGGAGGCACTCGCACGTGAGCTGAAGGTGATGCCGGTTCTCGACAAGAGTTATCACGGCCGTGTGGCCCGCACCACCGTCAGCGGGCAGACCGTCTGGCTGCTGGAGCCGCTGACCTTCATGAACGTGTCCGGCAAATCGGTGGCTGCGCTGGCGCGCTTTTTCAAGATCGCGCCCGAAGAAGTCCTGGTGGCCCATGACGAGCTCGACATCGTCCCCGGTCAGGCAAAACTCAAGTTCGGCGGCAGCCATGCCGGCCACAACGGCCTGCGCGATATCCACGCGCAACTGGGCACAGGCGACTATTGGCGCCTGCGCATCGGTGTCGGCCATCCGGGCGTGAAGTCAGAGGTGGTCGACTGGGTCCTGAAAAAACCGTCGCAGGAACACCGCGTGGCCATTGAGGACAGCATCGCCCGCTCGCTCAAGGCCGTGCCGGCCTTGTTGGCCGGAGAGATGGAAAAGGCCACGATGCTGATTCACACCAGCGCCCCGCCGCGGCCCAAACCTCCGCGCAAGCCGGACACAGAGAACTCCGAAAACGATTAAAACTGCGGCGCGCCCGCTTGACCATCGGTCCGCGCAACACTGGCCTGGCCGATAATCTCCCACATGTCCGCCGTTTTCGACAAACCTTCTGTTTTCCAGCGCGCCGCCCCGATGTTCCAGGGCTTCGACGGCCTGTTGGCGTTTGCTGTTTTTCTGCTCGCTGGCGCCGGCCTGCTGATCATGTATTCGTCCGGATTCGACCACGGCAGCCGCTTTCTCGACCATGGCCGCAACATGCTGATTGCAGGGGCCATCATGTTTGTGGTCGCGCAGGTTCCGCCGCAGCGCCTGATGGCGTTTGCCGTGCCCCTGTACATCGCCGGCGTGGCCTTGCTGGTGGCGGTGGCGATTTTCGGCATCACCAAGAAAGGCGCCACGCGCTGGCTCAATGTGGGCATCACCGTGATTCAACCCAGTGAAATTCTGAAAATCGCCATGCCGCTGATGCTGGCCTGGTGGTTCCAGAAACGCGAAGGCCAGTTGCGCCCGCTCGACTTCATCGTGGC
>JAZKGR010000168.1:0-8783 GCA_040385775.1 Pseudomonadota bacterium | reverse complement strand
GCCAGGATGGCCACCATCACACGTTCCAGAAAACGGTCCTGGCCGACCACCACGCGTTTGACCTCGTAGAGGATTTGCTCCATCAGTTGCGCGGTGTGGGCGTCTTGCGAGGATGAGGGTGCTTGCATGAGTGGGGTCCTTCAGAAAGGGGTCAGGCCGACGGCCGAGGCGGCGTTTTCAATCGGCACCGCAAACGCGATGCCAACAAAGCTGCGCTGCTGGTTGGGGTTCAGGATGGCGGTGACGATGCCGACCACCTCGCCGTCCATGGTGACCAGCGGGCCGCCCGAATTGCCGGGGTTGGCGGCCGCGTCGAACTGGATCAGGTTGCGGATGTCCTGCTTGCCTTCGGGCGAACGGAAGGTGCGTTTGAGGCCGGAGATCACGCCGGACGACGCCGAGGGTCCGATGCCGAAGGGATAGCCGACCGCCAGCACATGGTCGCCGGGCGCGAGGTCACCGGTCGAGCGCATGGTGGCCGCAATCATGTCGTCGGGGATCTTGTGCGCCTGCAGCACGGCCAGGTCGTTCTCAGGTTGCAGGCCGGTGATGTGCGCGGTGGACTCCAGCCCGTCGGCAAACACCACCTTGATGGTTTGCGCGCCCTGCACCACATGCAGATTGGTCAGGATGATGCCCTTGTCGACAATCACCACGCCGGTGCCGACGCCGTATTCCACCTCTTCCTTGCCGTCCTTGCTTTTGCCGTAAGACATCACGCGCACGACCGAGGGGCGAATCGCGTCATAGGCCCGGGCCACGGCGGACGGCAACTGGGTGGTTTCCAGGGTCTTGAGCACGGCGGCGTTGATGTCGTCCTGCGTCAGCTTGCGCGGCATGGTCCGAAGGGACAGCGCCAGGCTCAGGCACAGCAGGGCGGCCAGCACAAGCAGTGCCGACCAGAGCAGACGGGGATTGGAGGGCGAAAAGAAGCGGGCGGCGGCCGGTGCCGGTGTGCCTGGCGCTGCGAGGGCGGGGGGCGGTTCGCGCGCCGCGTCCGTGGAGGGTCTGCTTGAGCTGCTGTAGCGGGCTGGCCTGCGCATCCGTGTCACCTGTAAAAATGATTTTCTGGACTGACAATGCACGGTATCACGACTTGTGCATCCCTGCATATAGTTCGGTCATCCGCGGGGATATTGCCCCGGCGCTTGAGGCATCATCGGTCCATGCCTGTCTGGATAGATACCCATTGCCACCTCGATGCAGCCGAGTTCGCCGGCGACCGCGCCGCCATGCGCGCGCGGGCTGCCGCAGCAGGGGTGGCGCTTTGCGTGTTGCCGGCCGTTGGGGTGTTCAACTTCGCGGCGGTCCGCGAACTGGCGCACCAATTTGGCGACAGTTATGCCCTTGGGATTCATCCGCTGTATGTCAAGCAGGCCGGGGACGGTGATCTGGCCGTGCTGGACGCAGAGTTGACGCTGCGGCGCTCAGACCCCCGGCTGGTGGCGGTGGGCGAAATCGGGCTCGATTATTTTGTGCCTGAACTTGGCGAAAGCCCACTGCGCGAACGCCAGGAGTTTTTCTACCGCGAGCAGCTCAAACTGGCGCGCAAACACGGCCTGCCGGTGATCCTGCATGTGCGGCGCTCGGCCGACCGGCTGCTCAAACACCTGCGTGAGCTGGCGCCACCGGGCGAGTCCTGGCAAGGCATAGGCCACGCCTTCAACGGCAGTGACCAGCAGGCCGGCGAATTCATCAAGCTGGGTCTCAAACTCGGTTTTGGCGGCGCCGTGACTTTTGAACGCGCGCTGCAACTGCGCCGTCTTTCGGCCGAGCTGCCGCTGTGGGCACTGGTGCTGGAAACCGACGCACCCGACATTCCTCCGCACTGGCTGTACACCACCGCTGAACAGCGCGCCCAGGGCCAGCCCCAGGGCCGCAACGAGCCGGCCGAGTTGCCGGGCATCGCTGCCGTGGTGGCGCAACTGCGCGGCCTGCCGGTTGATCAGCTGGCTGCAGCCAGTACCGCCAACGCGCTGTCGGCATTGCCCCGGCTGGAAAAGTTGCTGGCATGCTGACCGGCCTGCCACCGCTGGTGTCGCCTCAGACACGGGTGTTGATCCTGGGCAGTTTTCCGGGCGCTGCTTCGCTGGCGGCGCAGCAGTATTACGGCCATCCGCAAAATCAGTTTTGGCGGATACTGCAGGCCATTTGGCCCTCCAGCCCTTGTCCGGCGGGAGGAGATAGCTATCAAATTCGTAGCGAATGGCTGCTCGCCAGGAAGCTCGGGGTGTGGGATGTGTACGCGGCCTGCGAGCGCGAAGGCAGCCTGGACAGCCGTATCCGCAAACCGGTGCTCAATGATTTTGCGGCGCTGCAGCAGCTGTGCCCGCAGCTTGAAGCGATCGCTCACAACGGCGGAGAAAGCTTCAAGCACTCTCGTCACACCGCGCTGCTGGGCTTGCCGGTCTACAAATTACCTTCCACCAGCCCGGCCAACGCCTCCTGGTCGTTCGAGCGCAAACTCGCGGCTTGGCGCGAGGTCTTTGAAAAACACCGACTGACCGATTGACTGAACCGATGGCCCGTAAAGACACCGCTACACCTGAGCTGCCCGAGGTCAATTTTTCCGACTTTGGCGACATCCGCTACCTGCACCTCGGCACCGAGTGGGTCCAGGGTTCGATGCTGCTGGACAAACCTTTCGACATCGAGCTTGAGTACGTCCAGCGCATGATGGCCTGGTTGCTCTTTACCGAGCCGGACGCCGTGGCGTCGCGGCATGCCATGCAACTGGGCCTGGGTTCGGCCGCACTGACCAAGTTTTGCTACAAAAAGCTGAAGATGAAAACCACGGCCGTCGAACTCAACCCGCAGGTGATTGCCGCCTGCCGGCTGTGGTTCAAGCTGCCGAAGGACGATGCGCGCCTGAAGGTCATCCTGGCCGATGCAGCCGAGGAAATTCGCCATCCCCTGCACCAGGGGCGGGTCGATGTGCTGCAGGTGGATCTGTACGACCACGAGGCGGCAGCGCCGGTGCTTGACAGCGAAGCCTTTTACGCCGACTGCCGCGAGGCGCTCAGCGAGGACGGCGTGATGACGGTCAACCTGTTCGGCCGCGACTCCAGCTACCTGCGCTCGCTTGAAAAAATTGCCGAAGCTTTCGGCCCGGAAGCGGTCTGGGCCTTCAAGCCGACGCGCGAAGGCAACACCGTTGTGGCGGCGCAGCGAGAGCCGACCCGGCCCGATCGCCCCGAGTTGGTGCAGCGGGCCGACGAAATTGAATCGCGCTTTGGCCTGCCCGCCAAAAAATGGCTCAAGCTGTTCAAGCCTGTTTGCTGAGTTAAAGTGCCCCCATGCGCCCCGCCACGCCTTCCAAATCCCGCCCTGAAACGACGGGCAAGCCCGTTCCGGCGGGGCCGCTGGACTGGCGCCGCCTGGTCGAATGGCTCAGCGAAGACGGCGTGATTTCTGCCGCTGAGGCGCAGCGCACCATCGCCCGGTGTGCCCAGGTGCAAAGCGCCCAGCATCCGCTGATCCGGCTGGCCAGTGTCAGCATGACCCGGCTGGCCGACGGCAAGCCGCTGGACATCGAGACCATTGCCCAATGGCTGGCCGGCCGCGCCGGCCTCGGTTATTTGCGCATCGATCCCTTGAAGGTGGATGTGGGCAAGGTGGCCGACAGCATGTCGGCGGTTTATGCCGAACGCCACAAGGTGTTGCCGGTCCAGGTGACGTCCGCCGAAGTGGTGATCGCGACCTCCGAGCCCTTCATCACCGACTGGGTGTCCGAGGTCGAGCGCCAGGCCAAACGCAGCGTGCGCCTGGTGGTGGCCAATCCGTCGGAGATCGCGCGCTACACCGCCGAATTTTTTGCGCTGGCCAAATCGGTCAAGGCGGCGATGAAAGCCGGAGGCAGCAGCGGCGCCGCGAGTTTTGAACAGCTGGTGGAGCTCAACAAGAGCAACAAGCAGCTCGACGCCAACGACCAGGGCGTGGTGCAGGTGGTCGATTGGCTCTGGCAGTATGCCTTCGACCAGCGCGCCAGCGACATTCACCTGGAGCCGCGGCGCGACCAGGGCGTGATCCGCTTCCGCATCGACGGCGTGTTGCACCCGGTCTACCAGATGCCCATGGGTGTGCACAACGCCATGACCGCGCGCATCAAGCTGCTGGGCCGCATGGACGTGGTTGAAAAGCGCCGCCCGCAGGACGGCCGCATCAAGACCCGCAACCCGCGCGGCGACGAGGTCGAGATGCGCCTGTCCACGCTGCCGACGGCCTTCGGCGAGAAGATGGTGATGCGGATTTTCGACCCCGACACCACCGTCAAGGACCTGGACGCCCTGGGTTTTTCGCAGCATGACGCGGCGCGATGGGAGCAACTGGTCAAGCGCCCTTACGGCATTGTGCTGGTCACCGGCCCGACCGGATCCGGCAAGACCACCACGCTGTATTCAACCCTCAAGCGTATTGCCACCGAAGAGGTCAACGTCAGCACCATCGAGGACCCGATCGAGATGATCGAGCCTGCCTTCAACCAGACGCAGGTGCAGGCGCATCTCGATTTCGACTTCCCCGAAGGGCTGCGGGCCCTGATGCGGCAGGACCCGGACATCATCATGGTCGGCGAGATTCGCGACCTGCAAACCGCCGAGATGGCGGTGCAGGCCGCGCTCACCGGCCATCTTGTGTTCAGCACCCTGCACACCAACGATGCGCCTTCGGCGGTATCGCGCCTGATGGAGCTTGGTGTGCCGTCTTACCTGATCAACGCGACGCTGCTCGGTGTGCTGGCGCAGCGCCTGGTGCGCACCCTGTGCGCGCAATGCCGCGAAAAGGATGAGGGCAGTTCGCGCGAAGCGCTGGCTGAAATCGTCAAGCCCTGGCAGATCAACGGCGGCTACCAGCCTTACAAGCCGGTGGGATGTGTCGACTGCCGCATGACCGGCTTCATGGGCCGCATGGGGTTGTACGAGCTGCTGACGGTGACCGAGGCTTTCAAGGACAAGGTCAGCAAAGAGCCCAACATCGACGCGTTGCGGCGTCAGGCGGTGGCCGACGGCATGCGGCCGCTGCGGCTGGCCGGTGCGCTCAAGGTGGCCGGAGGCGTGACCACGATCGAGGAAATTCTTTCCACCACACCGCCCATGTCCTGACGAGGAACGGTTTTTGCATGTCCCGGCCGCGACACGAACAGTTTTTTCGGCTTTTTTGCATAAGTGAAAGCCACATGCCGCGCAGGGACGATCCCATGCACAATCCAGCGATCCATTTATTTCTATTACAGGAGACAAACCGTGCATATCAAGAGTCAAAAAGACTTCTTTTGCGGGCTGATGTTCATGGGCCTGGGCCTGGCGTTTGCCTGGGGTGCCAGCACCTACAACGTCGGTACCGGCGCGCGCATGGGGCCAGGCTACTTTCCGTTGATGCTGGGCATTTTGCTGGCCGTCATTGGCGCCATTGTCACCTTCACCTCGCTGGTGGTGGAAACTGTAGGCGGCGGCAAGATCGGCAAGATCGCCTGGAAACCGCTGGTCTTCGTGATCGGCGCCAACGTGATTTTCGGCATTTTGCTGGCAGGCCTGCCCAAGTTCGGTATCCCCGCCTTCGGCCTGATGGCCGCCATTTATGCCTTGGTGTTCGTCGCCAGCATGGCTGAGGCCGGCTGGAAATTCAGGACCACCCTGATTCTCGCCACGGTGTTGGCCGTGGGCAGCTACCTGGCTTTTGTCATGGCGCTCAAGCTGCAGTTCCCGGTGTGGCCTGCTTTCATCACCGGCTAAGGAAAAAAAATGGATCTGATTGCAAACTTGTCCCTGGGTTTTGGCGTTGCCTTCACGCCGATCAACCTGCTGTATGCCTTCATCGGTTGCGTGCTCGGCACGCTGATCGGCGTGCTGCCCGGCATCGGTCCGGTGGCGACCATCGCCATGTTGCTGCCCGCCACCTATGCCTTGCCACCGGTGTCTGCGCTGATCATGCTGGCCGGCATTTATTACGGCTCCCAGTATGGTGGATCGACCACCGCCATTTTGGTCAACTTGCCGGGTGAGTCCGCCTCGGTGGTGACCTGTATCGACGGCTACCAGATGGCCCGAAAGGGGCGAGCGGGGCCGGCCCTCGCCGCTGCCGGCCTGGGCTCGTTTTTTGCCGGTAGCGTCGGCACGCTGATCATTGCGGCTTTCGCGCCGCCGCTGACCGAACTGGCATTCAAATTCGGCCCCGCCGAGTATTTTGCGTTGATGGTGCTGGGCCTGATCGGCGCCGTCGTGCTGGCTTCCGGCTCGCTGCTCAAGGCGGTCGGCATGATTGTGCTGGGCTTGCTGCTGGGCCTGATCGGCACCGATGTGAATTCAGGCGTGGCGCGCTTCAGTTTCGACGTTCCTGAATTGACGGACGGCATCGGCTTCGTGGTGATTGCGATGGGTGTGTTCGGTTACGGCGAGATCATCAGCAACCTGGCCCAGCCCGAGCATGAGCGCGAGGTGTTCACTGCCAAGGTGTCAGGCCTGATGCCCACCAAGCAGGACTTCAAGGACATGGCGCCCGCCGTGCTGCGCGGCACGGCCCTGGGTTCCGCCCTGGGTATTTTGCCGGGCGGAGGCGCCTTGCTGTCGGCCTTCGCGGCCTACACCCTGGAGAAAAAAATCAAGGGTCGGCCAGGCGAGGTGCCTTTCGGCCAGGGCAATATCCGCGGTGTCGCGGCGCCTGAATCGGCCAACAACGCCGGCTCGCAAACCTCCTTTATTCCGTTGCTGACCCTGGGCATTCCGCCGAACGCCGTGATGGCGCTGATGGTCGGCGCCATGACCATTCACAACATCCAGCCCGGCCCGCAGGTCATGACCAGCAACCCGGAGTTGTTCTGGGGCCTGATCGCCTCGATGTGGATCGGCAACGCCATGCTGGTGATCCTGAACCTGCCGCTGATCGGCATCTGGATCAAATTGCTGACGATTCCCTACCGCTTCCTGTTCCCCGCGATTGTGTTGTTCTGTGCGATTGGTGTTTATTCGACCAACAACAACACCTGGGACATCTGGATGGTGGCGATTTTTGGTGTCATCGGTTATATCTTCATCAAGCTGGGCGCGGAGCCCGCGCCCCTGCTGCTGGGCTTTATCCTGGGCCCGATGATGGAAGAAAACCTGCGTCGCGCGCTGCTGCTGTCGCGCGGTGACTGGAGCGTATTCGTGACGCGCCCGATCTCCGCCGGTTTGCTTGCGGTCGGTGCGCTGCTGCTGGTGATCGTGCTGCTGCCGGCGGTGAAGAACAAGCGGGAAGAAGCCTTCGTCGAGGACTGATTTCCCGTGCTCCCCGGAAAAGGCGCTTACGAGCGCCTTTTTTCATGCCCCTGGGCCGCCTGGTGCGATGCAGCCGTGCCCCCGCCAAATGCCAAAATCGTTCACAATCTGCCGCATGAAACGTACACATACTATTTTTGCAGCCCTGGTTTTTGCCACGGCGTTTTCGGCATCCGCGCAGACGGCGTCGGGCAGCGCGGCTTATCCCAACAAGCCCATTCGCATGATTGTTCCGTTTCCGGCCGGCGGCGCGACCGACATCCTGGCGCGCGCGCTGTCGCAAAAGCTCGGGGAAAAAATCGGACAGACCGTGGTGGTGGACAACCGGCCCGGCGCTGGCGGCACCATAGGCGCCGACGCTGCGTCCAAGGCGGCGCCCGACGGCTATACCTTGCTGCTGGCGACTTCCAGCACGCACAGTATCGGCCCGGCCATCAACCCCAAGATTCCCTACAACGCCGAGACGGACTTCACCCCGATCGCCTACGTCGCCAGTTCGCCCAACATCGTGCTGGTGCCCAATTCGTCGCCGGCCAAATCCATGCGCGAATTCATCGATCACGCGCGCAAGAATCCCGGCCGCCTGAACTACGCGTCCAGCGGCAATGGCACCATCGTGCACCTGACCACCGAGTACTTCAAGGCGCAGTCGGGCACCTTCATTCTTCATATCCCCTACCGCGGCACGGCGCTGGCCATGCCGGACCTGATCAGCGGCAAGCTCGACGTCCTGTTTGACTCCTTTGTCACCGGCATGCCGCATGTCAAGGATGGCAAGTTGCGCGCGCTGGCGGTGACCAGCCTCAAACGCACGGCGTTGGCGCCCGAGCTGCCGACGGTCTCCGAGGTCCTGCCGGGCTTCGAATCGGTGACCTGGTTTGGTGTTTATGGCCCCAAGGGCCTCAATGCCGAGCTCACTGCCCGCGTCAACCAGGCGGTCAATGCGGCGCTGGCCGATCCCGACGTGAAGGACCGTTTCGCAAGGCTGGGTGCCGAGCCCACCGGCGGCACGCCGGCGGCTTTTGCCGCTATGGTGAAGACTGACAACGCCAAGTGGAAAAAAATCATCGCCGAGCGCAAGATCACGGCCGAATAAGCATCCTGGCTTCCTGCTGACTCCTTCCCAAAGTGACCCCATGAACTTCAAGTACGACAACCCCTATTCCTCCACCCGGCTGCCGCTGTTTGCCCGCAATGTGGTGTCCACCTCCCACCCGCTGGGCGCACAGGCCGGCCTGCGCATGCTGCTCAAGGGCGGCAACGCAGTGGATGCGGCGATCGCGGCTGCTGCTGCGATGACCATCGTCGAGCCGGTCAGCAACGGCCTGGGCAGCGATGCCTTTGGCCTGATCTGGGACGGCAAGGAGTTGCACGGCCTGAATGCCTCCGGCCGCGCGCCGCAGAGCTGGACGCCGGATTACTTCAGCAAAAAATATGGCGACCATGCGCAGACGCCGCCCAAGCGCGGCATGGATTCGGTCAGCGTACCCGGCGCGGTGGCGAGCTGGGTGGCGATGAGCGAGCGTTTCGGCA
>JAZKGR010000167.1:0-2551 GCA_040385775.1 Pseudomonadota bacterium | reverse complement strand
GTTGCAGGGTGTTGAAGGCGTCGGGGTCGACCCGCACCATGCCCTTGGCGATCAGCTGGCGCAGCACGCCGCGCCACTGCACCTCGGCCAGGTCGGCGCCTATGCCGAAGGTGCTGAGCTTGTCGTGGCTGTGCTGCAGCACTTTTTCGGTGGCCTTGCCGCGCAGGATGTCCATCAGGTGGCCGGCGCCGAAGCTGATGCCGCTGGCCTGCTGCACGCGGTAGATGCAACTGAGCATCTTGCGCGCGGCTTCGGTCGCGTCCCAGACTTTGGGCGGGTTCAGGCAGTTGTCACAGTTGCCGCAAGGCTGGCTGGCTTCGCCGAAGTAATGCAAGAGGGCGACCCGCCGGCAGCGCGTGTCTTCAGCCAGGGTCAACAGCGCGTCGAGCTTGCCGCGCATCACCTGCTTGAACTCTTCGCTGGCCGCGTCGCTGGTGTCTATCATGCGGCGCTGGTTGACGACGTCCTGCAGGCCGTAAGTCATCCAGGCATTGGCCGGCAAGCCGTCGCGGCCGGCGCGGCCGGTTTCCTGGTAGTAGCCCTCGATGTTTTTCGGCATGTCCAGGTGCGCGACAAAACGCACGTCGGGCTTGTCGATGCCCATGCCGAAGGCAATCGTCGCGACCATCACCATGCCTTCTTCGCGCAGGAAGCGGTCCTGCCGCTGCTGGCGCAGTGCGCTGTCCAGGCCGGCGTGGTAGGCCATGGCCTTGAGGCCGGCGTCTTCCAGCATGCCGGCGACTTCTTCCACCCGCTTGCGCGACTGGCAGTAGACGATGCCGGCCTCACCGGCATGTTCGGCCTCGATGAAACGCAGCAGCTGGTGCGTCGCATTTGTTTTTTCGACGATGGTGTAACGAATGTTCGGCCGGTCGAAGCTGCTGACAAATTCGCGCGCGTCTTCCAGCTTGAGGCGCTCGATCATGTCCTGGCGCGTCAGCGCATCGGCCGTTGCCGTCAGCGCTATTCGCGGCACGTCCGGAAAGGTCTCGTGCAGCAGGCTCAGCGAGCGGTACTCGGGCCGGAAGTCGTGGCCCCACTGGCTCACGCAATGCGCCTCGTCGATGGCGAACAGGCTCAGCAGGCCGCGTTCATGCAGCGAGCCCAGCAGGCCTTTCATGCGTGGCGTGTTGATGCGCTCGGGCGCAGCGTAGAGCAGGGTCAGCTCGTTGCGCAGCAACTGCTTTTCCAGCGCGCTGCTTTCTTCCTGCGTCTGCGTCGAGTTGAGGAAGGCGGCGGCCACGCCGGCCTCATGCAGCGCGCCGACCTGGTCGTGCATCAGCGCGATCAGCGGCGAGATCACCACCGTCACGCCGTGGCCGGCGTTTTGCCGGGCAATCGCCGGAATCTGGTAACACAGCGATTTACCGCCGCCGGTCGGCATCAACACCAGCGCGTCGCCGCCGCCCACCACGTGGTCGACGATGGCCTGTTGCGGGCCGCGAAAGTCCGAATAGCCGAAAACCTGGCCCAGGATGTCCAGCGGGGAGGGGTGGGTCGAGGTGTGCGGCAAGGTAGGGGGGTGTCAGGGCAGGAAAAATTGCTATCAAATGAATAGCTGTTTGCGCCCGCTGCACGCGGGTTGGAGCCGGATTTGGCTTGAAAATCGGCTACATCTGCTCCCACGGCAGGCCGTCAAAGCGCCAGCCGCTCAGGGTGGAGCGCTGGAACTGCTCGTCGAGTTCACCCTCAAAGCCGTGCACCACGTTGATGACCTCGGCAAAGCCGGCGGCCTCCAGCGCCTGGCCGGCGGCCAATGTGCGCTGGCCGGAGCGGCAGATCAGCAACACCGGCTGGTCCTTGCCGCTGGCCTCACGCGCCACGGCATCGGCAAACTTCTTCGCATCCGGCGTCAGGTCGGGGTACTCGTACCAGGGCACGTTGACCACGCCGGGCGGCCGGCCCACATACAGCGACTCGATTTCCATGCGCACGTCGACAAACAGGGCGTCGGGGTGCTGCTGGAGGAAGTCCCAGGCTTCTTTGGGTTGGAGGTGTTTCATGGTGGTATCCGGCGGAAGCCTTATTGTCGGGCATGTTCTGCCCGGCGGCGGCCCTTGACCGCAGGGTTTGTAGGTGCAGGCGCTGCGACTTAAAATCGGGGCATGAAGCAAGCCATCTACACCCGCGGCGCGGCGCTCCCCGCCATCCTCGAAAAGCGCATCGCCATCCTCGACGGCGCCATGGGCACCATGATCCAGCGCTTCAAGCTGAACGAGGCGCAGTACCGGGGCGAGCGCTTCAAGGATTTTCATAAAGACGTCAAGGGCAACAACGAGTTGCTGAGCCTGACCCGTCCCGACGTGATCCAGGACATCCACGAAGGCTACCTGGCGGCCGGTGCCGACATGATTGAGACCAACACCTTTGGCGCCACCACCGTGGCCCAGGCGGATTACGACATGGCCGACCTGGCGGTGGAAATGAACTACGAATCCGCCCGCATCGCGCGCGCCGCCTGCGACAAGTTCTCGACGCCGGACAAACCTCGTTTTGTCGTTGGCGCCCTGGGCCCCACGCCCAAGACCGCCAGCATCAGCCCCGACGTCAA
>JAZKGR010000166.1:0-7319 GCA_040385775.1 Pseudomonadota bacterium | reverse complement strand
TAAACCGCGGCTCGAAGAAAAAGCGCTCATTCGGGTCGTTCCAGGCGGTCTGCTCACCGATGTACTTGGCCAGGTCGCGCGCCGGGTTCACAGCCGGATTGAGCAGCACGGCCGGACAAGCGCAGGTCTCGGCCACATGGGTGGCGTAGAACCCGCCCAGCGAGGAGCCCGCTACTGCCATTGAGGTCCGCGGCCAGTCCGCAACGCCGTCGGCCACCATCTGCATCGCTTCCTGCGGGGAAGGCGGCAGTTGCGGGCACCACCAGGTGGCATCCGGATGACGGCTGTGCATCCACGCGGCGACTTGCCTGGCCTTGGCCGATTGCGGCGATGAGCGAAAGCCGTGCAGGTAGAGGAGGTGGGTGGTGGGCATGGGGGGTGTACCTGGCGCACTGGACAGAGCCTGTCAACAAGCCGACAGGCTTTTGCGATCAAGCTGGAAATGCTATTGAATTAATAGCTGCTGATGCCCGCTGGATAAGGGCTGGAGGCTGATTTCTCTCAAGAAATGGGCAGAACATGCCTAGAACTTGGGCATACCTTTCATGCCGCCCATGCGTTTCATCATCTTCATCATGCCGCCGCCCTTCATCTTTTTCATCATGCCCTGCATCTGCTCGAACTCGTTCAGAAGGCGGTTCACGTCCTGCACCTGCACACCCGATCCGGCGGCGATGCGGCGCTTGCGCGTGGCCTTGATCAGTTCGGGCTTGCGGCGCTCCAGCGGCGTCATGCTCTGGATGATGCCTTCCTTGCGCTTGATGTCTTTTTCGGCCTTGTTCATGTCCACCTGGCCGGCCTTGGCCGCCATTTGCGCCGGCAGTTTTTCCAGCAGGCTGGACAGGCCACCCATGCTTTTCATCTGCTGAAGCTGGCTCAAAAAGTCATCCAGGTCGAAGCCGCTGCCGGACTTCATCTTGGCGGCGAGTTTTTGCGCCGCCGCCATATCCACGCCGGCCGTGACCTGCTCGACCAGGGCCACGATGTCGCCCATGCCGAGGATGCGTCCGGCGTGGCGCTGGGCGTCGAAGACTTCGAGGCCGTCGATTTTTTCGCTGGTGCCCGAGAACTTGATCGGTGCGCCGGTGATCTGCCGCACGCTGAGCGCTGCGCCGCCGCGCGAGTCGCCGTCGGTCTTGGTCAGGATGATGCCGGTCAGCGGCAGCGCTTCCTTGAAGGCTTTGGCGGTGTTGATCGCGTCCTGGCCCTGCATGGCGTCCACCACAAACAGGGTCTCGACCGGATTGAGCGCCGCATGCAGCGCCTTGATCTCGGCCATCAGGGCTTCATCGATCGCCAGCCGGCCGGCGGTGTCCACCAGCAGCACGTCAAAGAAGTGTTTGCGTGCATAGTCGAGTGCCGCCAGCGCGATGTCCACCGGTTTCTGGTCGGCGCTGCTCGGAAACCATTCGGCGCCTGCCTGCTTTGTCACGGTCTTGAGCTGCTCAATGGCGGCCGGGCGGTACACGTCGCCCGAGACCGTCAGCACCTTCTTCTTGCGTTTTTCGATCAGGTGTTTGGCGAGTTTGGCGGTGGTCGTGGTTTTACCGGCACCCTGCAGGCCGGCCATCAGGATCACGGCCGGCGGCTGGGCCGCCAGATTGATGTCGCTGACCCCCTCGCCCATGGTCGCGGCGAGTTCACGGTTGACGATGCTGACCAGCACCTGGCCGGGCGACAGCGAACTCATCACCTCCTGGCCGAGTGCCTTGTCCTTGACGCGGGCGATGAAGTCGCGCACCACCGGCAGCGCCACGTCGGCTTCGAGCAGCGCCATGCGCACCTCGCGCAGCATGTCCTGCACATTGGACTCGGTGATGCGGGCCTGGCCTCGCATTTCCTTGACGAGGCGGGAAAGTTTGTCGGTAAGGGCAGAGGCCATGAGCAGGCTCCACAGCTGGAGCAAAAGGAAGTGAAGGAAGTGAAGGAAGAAATACAGGCCTGCGCGGCAGGCAGCTACAGCTAAACTGTAGCCATGATTTTAACTTTGAGCGCTGGGTGGGGTCTGGCGACGGCCATCGGCGCCGCGCTGGCCTACGCCGTGCTGGCGCTGGCTGCCCGGCGCCTGGGTGAAGCCAGTACCCGCGCCGTGCTCTTTTTGGCCTGGCTGCTGCATGCGCTGGCACTGGCCGATGGACTGCTCGGTGACCCGCCGCGCTTCGGTTTTGCGCCGGCCCTGTCCATGACGGTCTGGCTGGTGCTCAGTGTGTATGCGGTGGAAAGCCGCCTTTTTCCGCAGCTGAAGGCGCGCTGGGCGCTGGCCGGCTTGGGTACGGTGGCGGTGCTGCTGGCCGTGGTGTTTCCCGGTTCCAGCTACCACCTGATCGCTTCGCCCTGGCTGCCCTTGCATTGGGCCTTGGGCATTGCGTCGTATGGCCTGTTTGCCGCAGCCGTGGTGCACGGCTGGCTGATGAACCGGTCGGAACGGTCCATCCGTTCGGCGACGCAGCCGGACACCGGCGTTCCCTTGCTGACGCTGGAGCGTCTGACCTTCCGTTTTGTGCAGGCTGGTTTCGTGCTGTTGACCGCCACGCTGGCGGTGGGCTGGCTGTTTGCCGAAACCTTGTATGGTCCTGGCCTCGCCTGGCAGTGGAACCACAAGACGGTATTTTCAGTGCTGGCCTGGCTGACCTTTGCCGGTCTGCTGGCGGGCCGGGCGCGCCTGGGCTGGCGCGGCCGCCAGGCAGTGCGGCTGCTCTATCTGGGCTCAGGCCTGCTGCTGCTCGGTTATGCGGGCTCGCGATTTGTGCTTGAAGTTGTTTTGAAGCGCGTATGAAATACCTGATTGTTTTTGTGGTGGTGCTGATTGGCGTCTGGTTGTGGCGCAACAGCCGGCGCACCGATCTCCACGAGAAAAAATTCAAACCCCCGACGGCGCCAAACGTCGCCGGCCCCAAACAAGCCACCGAAGTGGTGGCTTGCGCGGTATGCGCCGTTCACCTGCCGCGCCCGGATGCCTTGCCCGGCAGTCGCGGCTTGTATTGCAGCGACGCCCATCGCCGGCAGGGCGAGGCGTAGTGCTGCACCCCGAAAATATCGAAACATGAAAGCGCGTCTTTGCACCCATCGCGGCGTTGCAACCCTTGCGAAGGCGTCCAGCCTTCGCTGCGGCTTGCGGCTTGCCCTGGGCGCGAATCCATCACTTTCATTTTGTTCCGCTACTTCCGGGTTGCAGCACTAGCGCCCGCTCGCGTGTGAACAGGCCCTCGATGAACACGTCCCAAGATTCCGGCAACTCCTGGTTTGGCCCGGCAGACAAGCAACCCGGCGGCTGGGACTCAGGGCCGGCTGGCGAGTCCTTTGGCCGGCTCTGGCGCGCCTTCATGACTGCCCGCGTCACCATTGCCAGTGTCCTGCTGGCTCTGCAGGCGTCCATCTACGCATTGGGTCAGCCGGTTCAGAAAGTCATGGTCCTGCTGTGCCTGGCTTATTTTGTCGCCACGCTGACGGTGCGTTTTTGGGCTCAACCCAAGCCGCCGGGCAGCACCCTGGATTCCCAATGGCTGTTCACGGTGGGAATCGACGTCATCGCATTTTCTGCGCTGAATTTCTGGCAAACCGGTGTGATCAACTACACCGCATTGTTTGCGTTGCCGGTCTTGCTGGCTTCCATCCTGGGGCCGATTTTGTTGGCGCTGGGCACCGCCGCCAGCGTCACGCTGCTGCTGCTCACCGATGCCTGGTGGTTGTCTTTACAGGCCGAGGGCGAATCCGCCTCCCGTTTTCTGCAGGCCGGATTGAGCGGATCCGGGTTTTTTGCGGTGGCTTTGCTGGCCAACCAGCTGGCTTTGCGTTTGTCCAGGGAGGAACAGCGGGCCTACAGCAGTCAGTCGGCTGCGCGCATGCAGACACAAGTCAATGAGCTGGTGATCGACACCCTTGTCGATGGTGTGCTGGTGATCGACACCAACGGCATCGTGCGTGCGGCCAATCCGGCCTCCCGCCGCCTGTTGACGGCCCAGGGCGAAGCGCGCGCTGCGCCCTTCGTGCTCGCGGCGGAGGTTGCGTGGCAGCCCCTGGCCGAGCTGGCGCAGCAGACCTTCGAGCGGCAAACGCCGCAGCAGGCCGACGTGGGGCTGGGACACGCGTCGCGCCATGCCCGGCGCCTGCAAGTGCGAACGCGCCTGGCGGCCTCGCGCGACGGCTCGCGCGAAAGTTTGTGTGTGATGTTCCTGGAAGACCTGCGGGAAATGGAGGCCAAGGTTCGCACCGAAAAAATGGCCGCCATGGGCCGCATGTCGGCGGCCGTCGCCCATGAAATCCGCAACCCGCTGGCCGCCATCACGCAGGCCAATGCCTTGCTGGAAGAAGACCTGCAGGACGCCGGCCACCGGCAGTTGACGGGCATGGTCGCGCAGAACGCCCAGCGGCTGGCACGAATTGTCGAGGAAATCCTCAACCTCTCGCGTGTGCAGGAACAGGCGCCCCAGGTGCAGACGCGCGCGCTGCGGCTTGACGACATGATGCAGCGTATCTGCGCGGACTGGGCGCAGCAAAACGCGGCCAGTCACCGGCTGCGAGTGCAGCCGGACACCGGTCAGAGCGCGATTCTGTTCGAAGCCGAACACCTGCGGCGCCTGCTGGTCAACCTGCTGGACAATGCCTTGCGTTACGCCAGCCCTGCCGCTGATGCCATCCAGGTGTCCACCGATGCCGCTTCCGGGCAGGTGCGCCTGCTGGTCTGGAGCGATGGGCAGCCGCTTGAAAAAACCGTGCAGGCGCATTTGTTTGAGCCCTTCTTTTCGTCGGAAAGCCGCTCCAGTGGACTGGGCCTGTATATCTGCAGGGAATTGTGTGAGCGTCACGGCGCCCTGGTGGGTTACCAGCGTGTTGCGCGCGGGCAGGTGGAAGGCAATGAGTTTTTTGTCATTTTCAAACCGGCAGCTGCCGACATGGCGCTGCTGCCAGGCGCCATCGACACGCTGTTTTGACGCCCCGCTATCCTGTTAAAAACACGAAACGCCCATGAGTACCCCGAATCAGGCCCACATACTGGTGATTGACGACGAGCCGGACCTGCGCACCCTCTACGAGTTGACCTTGCTGCGGGAAGGCTACCGGGTAGAGGCCGCCGCCGATCTGGCGCAGGCGCGCGTCCAGTTGCAGGAGCGGCGCTTTGACGCCGTCATCACCGACATGCGTTTGCCCGACGGACTGGGCCTGGAATTGCTGCGCGAGATGGTGAGCCAGCAGCGGCCCGAGCGCTGTGTCGTGATCACCGCCCATGGGTCCGCCGAAAACGCGGTGGAGGCACTCAAAGCCGGCGCCTTCGACTACCTGACCAAGCCGGTGGATCTCAAGCAATTTCGCAGCGTGGTGGCCTCGGCCATCCAGACGCCGGCCGGCAGCGAAAGGGCAAAGTCAAACCACGATGTCGCCGCCCCAGTCCCCAAAGCAGCCGGTCCTGGCGATGAGTCGCCGACCTTGCAACGCCTGGTCGGCGAGTCGGCCGTGATGCAGGCCGTCAAGGCCCGCATTGTCAAGGTGGCTGGCAGCATGGCGCCGGTGCTGATCCAGGGGGAATCCGGCACCGGCAAGGAGCTCGTCGCGCGCGCCGTGCATGACTGCAGCCACCGCGTCGCCGGACCTTTTGTCGCGGTCAATTGCGGCGCCATCCCCGAGAACCTGCTCGAAGCCGAATTTTTTGGCGCCCGCAAAGGCGCCTACACCGGCTCCGCGCAGGACCGCCAGGGCTACTTCCAGGCGGCCAAGGGCGGCACCTTGTTTCTTGACGAAATCGGCGATCTGCCACTGGCCATGCAGTCCAAACTGTTGCGTGCGATCCAGGAGCGGGTGGTTCGGCCGCTGGGCTCGGCGCAAGAGGACACGGTAGATGTGCGGGTGGTAAGCGCCACCCACAAGGACCTGGGCGCTGCTGTGGCCTCCGGGCATTTTCGCCAGGACCTGTATTACCGGCTCAATGTGATCGAAATCCAGGTGCCGGCGCTGCGCGATCGCCGCGAAGATCTGCCGATGCTGTGCCAGGACTTGCTCGACCGGATTTGCAGGGAGTCGGGCCTGCCCATTCCCGACCTTTCCGCTCCGGCCCTGGCGCGCCTGCAGGCCCATCCTTTCAACGGCAATGTGCGGGAGCTGGAGAACATGCTGCACCGCGCGGTTGCGCTGGGCGAAAGCAACGATCTGCACATGGCCCTGCCAACGGCTGAGCAGGTGGTGACGGTGCCGGACAATCTGCAGGATTTTCTGGACGCTCAGGAGCGCGGCATCCTGACCAAGGTGCTGCACGAAACCGGCTTCAACCGAACCGCTGCGGCAGCCAAGCTGGGCATCAGCCTGCGCCAGATGCGCTACCGCATCGCCCGGCTGGAGATCGTGACGCCTCACAGTGATGACGTGTCTGATGAGCCCTGAAAGTGCATATGGGATGCAGCCGCTCTGGCCGCAGGGTTGGTACCGCTACGCGCGCCAGTTGGCATCACCGAATTTCGGCCAACGCCCCGAGGGCGCGTTGATCGACCTGATCGTGATTCACTCCATCAGCCTGCCACCCGGCGCGTATGGGACCGGTCAGGTGCAAAAACTGTTCAGCAACGAACTCGACTGGGACGCTCACCCCTACTTCCAGAGCATACGGGGCTTGCAGGTGTCCTCGCACTTCTTCATCACCCGCGACGGACAGTTATGGCAATTTGTCAGTTGCGACCAGCGCGCCTGGCACGCGGGGCAGTCGAGCTACCGTGGCCGCAGCAATTGCAACGACGACTCGGTGGGCATCGAGCTGGAAGGCCTGGAGGGCGGGCTGTTTGAAGCCGCTCAGTATGAAACGCTGTCAAGCATCTGTGCGGCGCTGCTGCGTCGTTACCCGGTGCAGCACCTGGCCGGTCACCAGCACATTGCAGGTGGCCGCAAGCAGGACCCGGGCGCCGGGTTTGACTGGCAGCAGTTGCAGGCTTCGCTGGGTTTGCCGGCTAAGTGTTTTCCCGCAGACGACTGAAGCGACCTGCATCCGGAAAACACACCAAGAGGGTGCAGGAAAAAAAAGAGCGGCACTTGCGGCGCCCTCGCTGCGTGATGCAGGCACCCGGCAGAACCAATGCTGTTGCGGCTTGCGGGCCGTTTTTACCCATCCCTGTGCGTACTGACCACAACGATGCAGGCTGCCGCATCGCGACCCAACATGGGCATTATTCACAGGCGAAAAAAGGCTACATAAAGTTACGCCGTCAAAAGCACGCGATACACTACCTGTAGTGCTTGAAATCACTCCAGACCCTAGGTATAGTGTCTGAGCCCTATATTCAATTTGATGCATTCGGGGCACCGCAACCCAAGGAACAGCAGCCAAACGCGTCCGCCAC
>JAZKGR010000165.1:0-4004 GCA_040385775.1 Pseudomonadota bacterium | reverse complement strand
CGGGTTCTTGAGTGACAACCTGCGTGAAGACGAGGAGCTTGCAGCATGAGTTTTGTAAAAACCACGCCTATCCTGAGAATTTTTGACGAGGCCAAGGCCAGGGAGTTTTATGTGGGTTTCCTGGGCTTCAAGGTGGACTGGGAGCACCGCTTCGAGCCCGGCCTGCCGCTGTACCTGCAGGTGTCCCGGGACGGCTGCGTGTTGCACCTGTCGGAGCATCACGGCGACTGCAGCCCCGGTGCGGCCATGCGCATAGAAACCGATGAGCTGGAGGCCTTTCACAGCGAACTGCTCGCCAAGGGCTATAGCTATGCGCGGCCCGGCCTGGAAGAAACACCCTGGGGCAGTACAGACATGTCGATCAGGGACCCTTTCGGCAACCGCCTGACCTTCACCAACGCGATCAGCACCTGAACCGTTTTCAGGGTTTGCTGGCGCGCGGCAGGCAAACCGTAAAACACGTTCCTGAACCAGCGCTGCTGCTGACAGCGATGGTGCCGCCGTGCATGTCCACCGCATTCTTGACAATCGCCAGGCCCAGGCCAGTGCCAGGAATGCTGCCCACGTTGCTCGCGCGGTGAAAGGACTCGAACAGGTGGGCGAGTTCACCCTCGGGGATGCCAATACCCTGGTCCGACACCTCGAACACCACCTGGTGCGGATCGTCGGACACCCTGAACAGCACCCGCCCCCCCTGCGGTGAATACTTGAGGGCGTTCGACAGCAGGTTGCCGAAGATGTGCCTGAGCAGTTTTTCGTCGTACAGGCCGGTCCCGGCGTCGGCCGCATAGTCCAGCGCAAGTTCACACAGGCTGCCGGCCTGCTGCAGGCGCGCTTCCTCCAGCAATTGTTGGCACAGGGCTCGCAAGTCGAGCGGGCGCGGCTCAAACTCCAGCATTTGCGCCTCGGCCTTGCCGATCAGCAGCACCCGGTCCAGCATGCGCATCATGCGCTGCACGCTGGCGGCAATCGTGTCGAGGGTGTCGGATTTTTCCTGGGCCGGCAGACGCTCGCCATAGTGCTTGAGGATTTCCCCGGAAGACAGGATGGTGGCCAGCGGCGTGCGGAATTCGTGGCTCGTCATGGCCACAAAACGGCTGCGCAGCGCGTTCAGCTCCTTTTGCTGCTCCAGCGCCTCACGCGTGTCCTCTTCGGATTTCTTGCGCTCGGTGATGTCCAGAAAAGTCCAGATCACGCCTGACTCCGGCTCATGGGAGCGCAGGCAGTTGCCGCCCATCTGGACCCAGAACAGCTCACCACTGCGCCGCCGCAGCTGCAGCTCACAGGCGTAAGTGCCCGACTGGCGCAAAGCCTGGCGGGCCACTTGACCGAAAGCTTCCCAGGCTGCACTGTCGGTGTGCAGGCGCTCGGACGAGTGCCCTATCAGCTCGTCGCGTGGATAGCCCACCATCTCGGCGAACTTGTCATTGACCCACTCATGCTTGCGCGCCACCGACAGCACGATGCCGACCAGTGCGCTGTTGAGAATCGCCTCGCGCTCCGACGAGGTGTGCAGCAATTCGGCCTCCAGCTCCTTGCGCCGCGTGATGTCCGTCATCACCCAGACCGTGCCTTGCGTGAGGTCGCGCGGGCTGACCGCCTTGCCCGACAGCGATATCCAGATCCGCGTGCCGTCGTGCTGACGCACCTCGATCTCGGTCTGGTAAGCCCGCCCTTCGCGGATGCACTCTGCGACCTCCCCGCCCACCCGCAAGTACTCCTGGCGCGACAGGTAAAACGGCTCCATCGAGGTCAGCGGCTGCCCGCCCGCGCCGAAAATTTCCAGCATGGCCTGGTTGGCCCAGCGAAAGCGCCCCTCCGGCGTCAAAAAGGCGATGCCGACGATGGAGTTTTCGAGAATGGTTTCGCGCTCCTGCAACACCGCGCGGTAACGTTCCTGCGACTGCCTCAGCGCCTCAACCATGGCGTGGTCGGCCAGGCTGGCCGCTTGCGCCTGCTCCTTTGCGGCCCGCTCCACATTGATGCGGTCGGCCAGCGCGAACGACAGCAGCACCATCTCCAGCGCCGAGCCAATCAGCAGCGCGTTGGCGGTCAGCACATTCGAGGGCAGCACGCCGGTGTTGTGCAATACCAGGGTGGTCACGCCCAGCAGCAGCACGGCCCAGGCCATCAGAAAATAACGCGCACCGGGGTGCCTGGCGCGCACGCTGAGCACGCCCGCCAGCACCAGCGTGGTGACGCTGACCACCGCCAGCACGGTCACCATCCAGGAGGACACGGTGTAGGGCAGCAGCAGCGCGGCCAGCAAGGCCAGCAACCAGCCACCTACCAGGGCCAGCATCAAGCGGTCCATGCGTGGCATGCGGGCGGCGCTGGCCAGAAAATTGCGCGCAAACAGCAAGCCGAAGGCCGCGGCAACGGCCATTCCCACCGGGGGTGAAACGCTGTTCCACCAGACCTGACCGGGCCACAAAAACTGGGCGCCCAGGCCCGTCAGCGCGGCCTGGGCAATGGCCATGCCGCCTACAAAGGCCACATAGATCAGGTAGGCGCTGTCGCGCACAGAGCCGTAGAGCAACAGGTTGTACAGCAGCAAGCCGATCAACAAACCAAAATACAGGCTCAGCAGTGAGTATTGGGACTGGTCATGCAGCCACAGCGCGGGTGCCTGCCACAGCCGCGCCGGGGCCGACAGTGTGCCTTGCGACTGCACGCGCAGATACAGCGTGGTGTCCCGGTCCCGCTGCAAGGCCACCGGCAACACATGATTGCGGTGTGGCACCACCCGGCTGGCGAAGGGCAACAAGTCGCCGCCGCGCTGGTGCGAAAAACCGCCTTCGGGCCGCGAGACATACAGGTCCAGCTGATCGAGCGCAGGGTAAGCCACTTCCAGCAGCCATTGTTCGGGCGCGCTGGCCTGCGCCCGCAGCGTCACGCGCAGCCAGAAGGCCGAGGTCGTCAAACCGAAGTTGGTGGTGGAGCCGGTTTGCGCGACAGCCATGAAGCGGGCCTGTTGCGCTGGCTGCAACACCTGGTCCAGTGTCAGCGCGGCTGTGCGGTCTTCCAGCACGGTGAAAACCCGCGACAGCGGGTAGTTGCCCTCGCCGCCTATGGCCAGCGTATCTCCCTGAGCGCGCAGTGCCTGCGGCGCCAGCGCCAGCAACACCAGCGCAAGCCCGGCCCCGCAACAACGCGAGCAGGCAGCAAGAAAAAGACGCGAGAGTGTCGGCATGTTCGTGGTGTCAGGCCCGGTTTTTGGGCCATTATCCACGCTGCGCCGCGTGTGGCGGGTCGCAGGCCGCATCGCCCCAGCCGCCGATCCCGATGGGCCGGCGGCCCCGTCATGCTATGTTTTCAGGAGCTGTTGGCGCCCGCTGTACGCGGGCTGGCACCACTTTTCTTGTCAAATCCGGGGCAACCCCCAGAAGATCATCAGACCTGCGGCGTCGGCTGGTTTTTGGTGGTCTCTGCGATGCAGTAGGCAAAAAACTCGTCGAGCTCATTGGACTTGTCAAACACCGCGTCGGCGCCGAGCGCCAGGCTGCGCTCCCGGATAGCGGCCGTGGCGTAGTTCGTCAGCACCACCACTTTTTGATAGGGCTCACGCTGGCGGCAACCCGCCAGCACACCCATGCCACTGCCCTCCTGGAGAAACATGTCCACCACGGCCAGTTGCCAGTGTCCGTCGTTGACCGACAGCCAGTGCGTGGCTTCGGCCTCGGTCGCAGCGTGGCCAACCACCTTGACCATGGCGATTTCCGTCAGCGTCTCGATCAGGTTCTCGAGAATCGTCTGGTTGTCTTCGACCAGGTAGGTGATAAGTGCCATTGAAGTGTCCAATCTGTTTTTCTATCCACATCGCCGGCGGATCACCAGGCGTTTCCTAATTGAGAAGAGCCACGCAGTGCTGGAGGTGAGCCACCTTCAATCTCGCATGGGCTGCATCCAGCGCCTCGAAGGCCGCGTCAATCGCCGCCTGGTTGCGCACCGGTGCGCGCAGCAGCATGTCGTAGGTGGCGCGCAGAAAGTCGTAGTCAGCCAGC
>JAZKGR010000164.1:0-5308 GCA_040385775.1 Pseudomonadota bacterium | reverse complement strand
CTTGTACAGCTCGTACCAGCTGCGTTTGAGCCGGTCCAGCACACGCTTGATGTCGGGCGGCGCCGCTTGCCGCGCCAGCGCCAGATGCGTTGGGTCCAGCTCGGCGGAATACATCTTGCGCGCGCGCTCGACCAGGTTGTGCGCCTCATCGACCAGCACGCTGACGCGCCACTGGTTGGCCTGCGTCTGCGCCTGCAGCATGGCGTTCACATCGAAGTAATAGTTGTAGTCGCCGACCACCACGTCGCTCCAGTGCAGCAGGTCCTGCCCCAGGTAATAAGGACAAACCTGGTGCGCCAGCGCGACCTCGCGCAGCGCGTTTTTGTCGAGCGGGCCGGGGGCGGCAGCCGCCGAATCGACAGCAGCCTGCCGCGCCGCCGGAAGACGGTCATAAAAACCCTGGGCCAAGGGGCAGGACTCGCCGTGGCAGGCTTTGTCGGGGTGTTCACACGCCTTGCCTTTGGCCACCAGTTCCAGCACCCGCAGGGGTAGCGCCGGCGCAGCAGTCTTGATCAGCGCCAGCGCATCGAGCGCCAGTTGCCGGCCCGGCGTCTTGGCCGCCAGGAAAAACACCTTGTCGAGTTGCTGCGTCGGGCAGGCCTTGAGCAGCGGGAACACCGTGCCTATGGTTTTGCCAATGCCTGTCGGTGCCTGCGCCATCAGGCAGCGCCCGCTGCTGGCGGATTTGTAGATCGCCTCGGCCAGCTCGCGCTGGCCGGGCCGGAAAGCGGCGTGCGGAAACGGCAGCAAGGCCAACGCTGCGTTGCGTGCGGCCCGGTGCGCCAGCTCCTGTTGCGCCCAGGCGATGAAGCGTTCACATTGATCTTCAAAAAAAGCTTGCAGGTCCGGTGCGGTGTGCGATTCGACCAGCAGTATTTCGTCCTGTGTGGCTACATTGAAGTACACCAGGGCGAGCTTGATATGCGGCAAGCCTTCCTTGCGGCACAACAGATGGCCGTACACCTTGAGCTGCGCCCAGTGCAGTTGCCGGTGGTTCTCGCGCATGGCGTCGAGGTTGCCGCGATAGGTCTTGACCTCTTCAAGCTGGCCCGCCTCGGCGTCATACCCATCGGCCCGGCCACGCACGCGCAGGTTCTTGTAGTCGCCGCTCAGGCTGACTTCGGTCTGGTAATGCGCGGGCCGCCGCATCGCCACCATCCGGTGACCCGCCATGCCTTCGAGTGCTGAGGGAGATGGCGTGAAGCGCAGATCCAGGTCGCCCTGCTTGGCAGTAAAGTCGCACAGCGCACGCACGGCCACCACATAAGGCGTGTCCGTAGCAGAGGCGGCGGTCATGGGCAGGGCTGGGTATTGATAACTGTATGAATGACCAGTATTGTACCGGCCCACCTGCCGCGGGTCGTGGCTATTCTGAATCCCAGAACTTCTGCATCTCGACAAACAAAAAAGAGGCGGTCCAGGTGATCAGCACCAGCCCCGTCAGCGCCTCGATACCGGTCAGGAAGCGCATGTTGCCTTCGGGCTGGATGTCGCCGAAGCCCAGTGTCGTGAAGGTGGTGAAAGAGAAATACACGCAGTCCATCATGCTGCCGTCGAAGTTGCCGGTCAGCCTGCCCCAGCCTTCCGCATGGTGCATCAGGTAGTAGACGACCGCAAACAGCCAGACCTCGACCGCATGGGCGATCAGCGCGCCACCGACGCCCAGCAGCACACGCGGCCGGTGCCGGATCTTCACCTGACGCAGCAGCAAGCTCAGCCGGAACAGGAATTCGTAGTGGATCACCACCGCAGCCAGCACCACGGCGATATTGGCCAGGACCACCGCGATCATGGCTGGCCCTGCTTGCCAATCAGCGCATCGAGGACGCCAGGCTCGAAGTGCTGAGCGATATAGCCGGCCAGGCCCTCGAACACCGACTCCAGCGTCGGCGTGTTCGCGCCGAACAGCGCCTGCAGCACCGCCGGGTCTTCAAAGAGGCCATGCAGGTAAACACCGATCACGTTGCCGGCGCCGTTTTGCCAGGCCAGGCCGTCCGGGATGATCGCGTGCGCAACGTCGCCGGCGGCAGCCATGGCGCTGTGCGGCGCGGTCTGCCCGTGATGGATTTCGTAGCCCTGCACGGTCACACCCGACAGCGCCGCCCAAGGGCCGCCCACCGCTGCAAAAGCCGCCTGCCTGTGCCGCACGGTTTTGTCGGCTTCAAACAGCGTAACCACCGGCAGCAAACCCAGGCCTGGCCCGTTGCCGTCGATGCCATGCGGGTCAATCAACGCTTCGCCGAGCATTTGCAGGCCGCCGCAAATACCCAGCACCGGCCCATCCCGCCCTGCGTGCGCCGCAACGGCGTTGTCCAGCCCCTGCGCACGCAGCCAGGCCAGGTCGCCGCTGGTGTGTTTGGAGCCGGGCAGGATGATCCAGTCGGAAGCGCCCAATCCTGCGAGTTCCGCCGGGCTGCGCACCCACTTGAGGTGCATACCCGGCACGTTTTTGAGCGGCTGGAATTCATCGAGGTTGCTGATTCGCGGATAGGCAATCACCGCGACTGTTTTTGTGACCGCACCGGCGGCGCTGCTGCGGTCGTCAAACACGCCGTCTTCCTCAGGCAGGCCGTGCTGCCACCACATGGGCAGCGTGGCCACGGTGGGTACGCCTGTCAGGTCCTGCAACATCTGCGGGCCGGGTGCGAGCAGGCTCGCATCACCGCGAAACTTGTTCAGCACAAACCCTCTGATCAGTTTGCGTTCTGCTTCGTCGAGCATGGCCCAGGTGCCATAAAGGTGGGCGAAGGCGCCGCCGCGGTCGATGTCGGTGACCAGCAGGCAGGCGGCCTTGGCGTGCAGCGCCACACGCATGTTGACGATGTCGCTGTCCTTGAGGTTGATCTCGGCGGGT
This sequence comes from Pseudomonadota bacterium, assembly GCA_040385775.1. Taxonomy (GTDB): domain Bacteria; phylum Pseudomonadota; class Gammaproteobacteria; order Burkholderiales; family Burkholderiaceae_C; genus Polaromonas. The sequence goes on along the minus strand of JAZKGR010000164.1, from coordinate 2,454 downwards.
GAGCCCGCGCCTTCGATCACCACCACATCGTTGTCCGCCAGCAACTCGTCGAGCGCCTGCGCCATCACCGGCCAGACGGAGGCGCTGCGGCCGCGCCAGGCCATGCGTGACAACTCGTCGTTGACCTGGCCCATCAGGATGACCTGGCTGTGCGTGTCTTTTTCGGGCTTGAGCAGCAGCGGGTTCATGCGCACCTCAGGCTGGGCGCGGGCCGCCAGCGCCTGGAAGTATTGGGCGCTGCCAATTTCCCCTCCTGCCACCACCCTGGCGTTGTTACTCATGTTCTGCGCCTTGAAAGGCGCGACCTTGAGGCCCTGCTTGGCGTAGTAACGGCACAAGGCTGTGGTCAGCCAGCTTTTGCCGGCGCCACTGGTGGTGCCCAGGACCATCACACTTTTTGCGCTCATGTTGCCTTGTCGAGGTGTTGCCAGGCATTGTGCAGCGCATCTTGCGCGGCGGGCGGCATGACACTGACCCGCACATGGCCCGGCAGGCCAAAAGAGGTGGTGTCGCGCAGCTTGATGCCCTGCGCACGCAAGGCAGCCAGCGCCTGCTGCAAGTTCACGGACGCCGGCAATGCCGGCTGGGCGCAGAAAAAATTGGCCTCGCTGGGCAGGCAATCCCAGCCCAGGGATTCGCACAGTGCAAGCTGCCGTGTTTTCCAGTCACGCAAGCTGGCAAGACTGTTCGTCAGCCAGGTTTGGACCTCGGGCAGGGTCCAGGCCTGCAGCATGGCTACCCCGTGTGCGCCCACAGGCCATGAAGGCGCCAGGTATTCAAGCTGCGCCACGACGGCGTCCGCGTCCGGCGGTGCAATCACATAAGCCGCGCGCACACCGGTCAAACCCAGCGCCTTGTTGGGGGTCCAGAGCTGCCAGAACGCTTGCAGCGCCGTATCCGTCAGCGTCAAAGCGCCGCTGAGCCGCAGCGGCTCATACGCTCGGTCCAGCACACACAAGGCCCCGCCGCCCGGCAATTGATGCAGCCCGGCATGCGCGACGCCCATCGGGCTGGAGGGGTCACAGGCCCAACGCAGTTGCGCCTGCGCCGGGCCTGCGGCCACGGGCAGCTTCCAAGCCTGCGCAGCCTGCGCATAGTCGCCATAGCTGTGCGGTGGCAACCAGACAGCACGCGCGCCGCGCTGCACCGCCAGTGCCGTGATGCGGAAGATGAATTCGCTGGCGCTGCCGGCCAGCACAATGCGCGACACCTTGACACCATGAAAATCTGCAAGCTGCGCTCGCAGCAGCGTATAAGTTGCGTCCGGGTAACACGCCGCGTCGGCCTGCTGAACCGCCGCCAGCGCCTGGGGGCACGGACCGCAAGCGTTGCTGTTGCTGGAGAAATCGTGCAGGGGCACGCCCTCGTCATCCGGCCCACCATGGCTGCGGGCTGTCATCGGGCACCTCCATACGCTATCAATAGCATAGCTACTGATGCAAGTACAGCGAGGGCCAGAACCACTTTTGATGCTGAATTCAAGGCGAGAAGAGTGTCTGCGGCTTCTGGCGCCCTGCCCGCAGCGTTGAGCGTGTAGGCGCCGGGTTTGCGCAGGCTCACGCCGAGAGCCAGTGCCATGGCAGCCATGGGCCAGCCGCTGTTCGGTGAAGGCGTTTTGCCGGCTTCCGTACGCAGCGCCCTGAAAGCCAGCCCACCGGTTGCCAATGCCAGCAGCAGCGCCGTCAGGCGCGCTGGCACCCAGGACAACACATCGTCGGCACGCGCGGCCCATTTGCCGGCCCACTCCCAGCGCTGGCCACGGTACACGCCGCGGTAGCCCCACATGGCATCGGCGGTATTGGCAAAGCGGTACATCGCAGCACCCGGCAGGCCCAGCAGCACAAACCAGAACACGGGCGCCACCACCGAGTCGTTGAGGTTTTCCGCCAGCGACTCGATCGCGCTTTCGCGCACTTCGCTCTCACTCAGGTGGGCCGTATCGCGGCTGACCAGCCAAGACAGGCGCTCGCGCCCGGCTTCCAGCGACTGCTGGAGCGCAGCTTCCACCGCGCCCACTTCATCTCGCAGCATGCGCCATGACAACATGGGCTTGAGCAACACAGCGAGCACCAGCACGGACAGAAATTCCGGCAGTTGCGTCAGCGCCAGGGCCTGCAGCCAGGCCGCCAGCCCGCCCGTTGCCAGCATGCCCACGCACCACGCCAGCATGCCGGCGACAAAAGCCGCAGCAGCCCGCAGGCCGGGCAAATGCCGGCCGGATACCTTGAGATAAAAACCCATGGCCACCACCGGGTGTACCGCAGCCGGCGGCTCGCCCCAGAGCCGGTCGATCAGCAGCGCCAGCAACAGGGCTGCGAGCAGGGTCATGGGCGCTCAGTCCTCGATGCCGCGCTGCGCCGGAATGCCGGCGTTGAACGCATGTTTGACCTTGCCCATCTCGGTCACAGTGTCGGCCAGTTCGATGATCTCGGGCGGGCAGCGCCGGCCGGTGAT
>JAZKGR010000163.1:0-2577 GCA_040385775.1 Pseudomonadota bacterium | reverse complement strand
TGCTGAAGTCGATGCTGCGCCCGTCGATGCGCGGCGGTGTGCCGGTTTTGAGCCGGCCCTGCGGCAGCTTCAGTTCTTTCAGCCGCGCCGAGAGCGACACCGCCGGCGGGTCGCCCGCCCGGCCCGCCGCATAGTTTTGCAGGCCGACATGGATCTTGCCGTCGAGGAAGGTGCCGGCTGTCAGCACCACCGTGCGCGAGCGGAACTTGATGCCGACCTGGGTCACGGCGCCAACCACCCGGTCGCCCTCCACCATCAAATCGTCCACCGCCTGCTGGAACAGCCAGAGGTTCGGCTGGTTCTCGATCATTCGGCGGATCGCGGCCTTGTACAAAATGCGGTCGGCCTGCGCCCGCGTCGCGCGCACCGCCGGGCCCTTGGAGCTGTTGAGGATGCGGAACTGGATGCCGCCTTCGTCGGTGGCCAGCGCCATCGCGCCGCCCATGGCATCGACCTCCTTGACCAGGTGGCCCTTGCCGATGCCGCCAATCGACGGGTTGCAGCTCATCTGGCCCAGGGTCTCGATGTTGTGCGTCAGCAGCAGGGTCTTGCAGCCCATGCGGGCAGCGGCCAGCGCGGCCTCGGTGCCGGCATGGCCGCCACCAACCACGATCACGTCAAATTCTTGCGGGTAAAACATGTTCAGCTTTCAATCAATTCAGTCGCCAGCCCCATGCCGCGCGCCACCTGGGCCTGGCGCCGGTCGGCCGTCACAAACAGGTCCACACGTGTGGCCAGTGCGCTGCCCACATGCAGGGCATCCATGCTGCGCAAAGGACCCTGCTCCATTGCCGCAAAGGCAAAACCCTCGACATGTGCATCCAGCGGCACCAACGTCATGTCGGCCACGTCGCGTTGCGCCGCGGCCCAGGCCCGATCAAACTCGGACGCCGGCAGGCTGCCTTCGCGCCTACGCCGCAACAAGGCGGACGCGACTTCGGTCTTGCAATGGGCGGCTACCAACAATTCGCTGGCCGCCTCGAACAGGGCCAGCACACGCTCGCGGCCGGCCTCGCTCGCGTAACGCTTGGTCAGCGCAGAGGCGTCGAACATCAGCCGGGCCTCACCGTCCCGCGCCATAACACGCGTCGGCGCAACGGTTGCCGCGTAAGCAGGCGCCAGCTTCACCACGGGGCCTCATTGCGCTCGTCCAGCACCGCCTGGGACAGCGACACGCCGTCCGGCAGAACCACGGGGTCGAAAGGCCGCTTCCAGCTGGGCAGCTTCTCAGGCAAGTCCGCAGACTTGCAGGGAACCAGCTCCGCCACCGGCTTGCCGTGGCGCAAAATGCGCACGGTTTCGCCCTGCTCGACCAGATCAAGCATGGCCGAGGCGTTGGCGCGGAATTCACTCAGGGGGACAGTGTGCATCTTGTACAAAATAAGTAGTTTTGTACATTTTAGCGCATTTGCCTTCTCAGACAAAAAGGAAGTGCTTGAACTGACCTTCTCGGCAGGCTATTGAATATCCATCAAATTGATGCATGGCATTTCAAGCAATCGTCAGCCAAATATATTCGACATTTTTTGCAAAATGGATAAACTCGACGGATGGCCATCCTCCACGAACTGTCCAGCATCGTCAAACGCCAGCGCTCCGAGATGGGTCTGAGCCAGGAACGCCTTGCCGAGCTTGCCGGACTGTCGCGCGCCACCATCAACGAGCTCGAAACCGGCAAGCTCACCAATTTGAGCCTCACGCGTGCAGAACGCCTGGCGAACACCCTGGGCTTCGGCCTGGGCATGACCGGCGTGCGCAAGGCCAGATCCGACCGTGACACGCTCGACGCGCTGGAGACTGCGGCACTGTCGGGAAGCATCAGCTACGGCGACCGCATTTCAGCAACTGCCTTGCGCCACGCCCTTCTCACCGGTGTGATCCCGCCCAACCACATTGCACAGCTGCGTGCCGTGCTTGATGAGGCGCCATTGAGCGTGCTGTCCGCCGTAGCGGCGCAGATCGAGGCCGAGAACGGGGTCAGGCGCCGGGCGACCTGGCAGAAGATGCGCCAACTGGCTGCAGCCATCGCTTGCACGCGGACGATCTGGCAATGAAACCCGTCCAGTTCGACCGTCCGGGTGTCTGGCGCGAGATCTTCACGGCCGCCCTGACCCTCACGGACCACCTCGCCACCGTGGTGAACAAGCCGACATGGAGTTTTGGCGGTGGCACGGTGCTCATGCTCCGCTTGAATCATCGCCACAGCAAGGACGTCGACCTGTTCGTGCCTGATCCGCAGTGGCTGACTTGGAGCCGGCAGCATTAAACGCCGCCCGCCCTTTCATGGCTCGCCATTCGGCCGCTTTCCTGGCACGCCTTCAACAACACCGTGAGATCAGTGCCGAAGAATTCGACAAGATTGATCGCATTGACTACGCTCGCCCCTTCGCAGAGTGCATGGACCTGGCCGAGCATATTCTGATGGACGTCACCACCGTTACACCGCCGACGGCGTGAACCCCGCGCAACAGCAAACGCAGGCAGGTCACCCCTGTGGTGAAATCAGGCCATGTCCACAGCCCCCAAACTCCTGATTTTTGCCGGCAGCACCCGCCTGGCCTCCTTCAACCGCAAGCT
>JAZKGR010000162.1:0-31929 GCA_040385775.1 Pseudomonadota bacterium | reverse complement strand
TTTGGCCAGGCCGATCTCGCTGTCCAGCGGGCAACGCACCTTGAGCACGATGTCGCAACCGTAAGCGGTGGCAGCGTCGCCAATTTCAGCGCCGACAGCCATATAGGCTTCATCCGGAACGCTGGCGGCCACCCCGGCACCCGACTGGATGACGACCGTGTGGCCCTGGGCTTTGAGTTTTTTGGCCGTCTCGGGCGTGACGGCGACGCGTGTTTCCCCTGCCGTGATTTCGGCTGGTACCCCAATTCGCATGGGTGTCTCCTCGTTGCGTGTAAGTAGTTCTACGTGATTTCTGAAGCTGTCGGCTAGCTTACATGAGTTTCGCGCCGTTTTTCCCACCGGGTAACCGGACGGGTACATCGGCACGCCGTCACGCGCGACCCGGATAATGCGCGCATGAACTCACGTTGGAAACCCAGTGTCACCGTTGCCGCCATCATCGAACGCGAGGGGAAATTCCTGCTGGTCGAAGAACACACGCAGGACGGCCTGCGCCTGAACAACCCGGCCGGCCACCTGGACCCCGGTGAAAGCCCTGTCCAGGCTTGTATTCGCGAGACGCTGGAAGAAACCGCCTTTCATTTCACGCCCGGCGCGCTGGTCGGTATTTATATGTCGTGCTTCGAGAAAAGCGTGCCCGGCCAGGACGAGGCGCTGGACATCACCTACCTGCGCTTCGCGTTTTGCGGCACGCTGGGGGACGAAGTGGCGGGGCAGGCGCTCGACGAAGGCATTGTGCGCACCCTGTGGCTCAGTCCTGACGAAATCCGCGCCTGCGTGCCGCGACACCGCAGCCCGCTGCTGCTGACTTGCATGGAAGACTACCTGGCCGGCAAGCGTTACCCGCTGGCACTGGTCACCACCGACCCCAGCGTGTATGCCGTAAAGCCCTGACCGTGTCCGTTTAAAGCCGCCCACCTAAAATCGCGTGATGCAAAAACAACGCATCGTGGTCGGTTTGAGCGGAGGCGTGGACTCTGCGGTGACCGCGCACCTGCTCAAGCAGCAAGGCCACGAGGTTGTCGGCATCTTCATGAAGAACTGGGAAGATGACGACGACAGCGAGTTCTGCTCGTCCAACATCGACTTCGTGGACGCAGCCGCCGTCGCCGACGTGATCGGCATAGCGATCGAACACGTCAACTTCGCCGCCGACTACAAGGACCGGGTATTTGCCGAGTTCCTGCGCGAGTACCAGGCTGGCCGCACGCCCAACCCGGACATCCTGTGCAACGCCGAGATCAAATTCAAGGCCTTTCTCGACCACGCGATGCGCCTGGGCGCCGGGAAGATCGCGACGGGTCACTACGCGCGCGTGCGAAAAAACGAAGCCACCGGCCGGCATGAACTGCTCAAGGGCCTGGACCCGGCGAAAGACCAGAGTTATTTTCTGCACCGCCTGAACCAGGCGCAACTATCGAGCACGCTGTTTCCGGTCGGCGAACTCAAAAAAACCGAGGTGCGGCGCATCGCCGACGAGATCGGTCTGCCGAATGCGAAGAAAAAGGATTCGACGGGCATCTGTTTCATCGGCGAGCGGCCATTCCGCGACTTCCTGAATCGCTACATCGCCAAGGCGCCGGGCCCCATCAAAAACGACAAAGGCCGCGTGCTTGGCGAACACGTGGGCCTGAGCTTTTACACCCTGGGCCAGCGCCAGGGCCTGGGCATAGGCGGCGTGAAGGCGCGCGGCGCCGAGCTCAAGGCGCTGCAAGCGCAGGGCCAGCGCGGCGCCGGCGAACACGAACCCTGGTTTGTGGCGCGCAAGGACATGGACAGCAACACCCTGTGGGTGGTGCAGGGCCACGATCACCCCTGGCTGCTGTCCACCGAGCTGCAGATGCAGGACTGCAGCTGGGTCGCCGGTACACCGCCCGAGGCTGGCGCGATGGCCGCCAAAACACGTTACCGCCAGGCCGACGCCGCGTGCGAACTGCTCACGCCAGGCGCCGGCGAGGCCGGGCTGCGTTTTGCGCAGGCGCAATGGGCGGTGACGCCGGGCCAGTCGGCGGTTTTGTACCAGGGCGAGGTCTGCCTGGGTGGCGGCGTGATTGCGGCCAGCAACGTGAAAAACACGGCCTGAGTTTTTTCTGCTGTTTACAAGCCAAATCGACCTCCAGCCCATGCCGGACATGGGCTAGCAGCTATTGATTAGATAGCAAACGGGGCTTCAGGCAATGGTAATTTCGACCACCGTGCGGCCCGGCGCACTGCTGATGCTGACCTGCACGCCGATCGCCGCAGCGCGTTCGCGCATGGCCAGCAGGCCCTTGCGCGGCGGGCTGGCGGCATCGAAGCCGCGGCCGTTGTCGACGATGCGCAGGCAGATACCGGCGCCGTCCATCTCGGCCTCGATCGCCATCGTGGTTGCCTGCGAGTGCTGCAACACATTGGACAGCGCCTCGAACACCATGAACTGCAATTGGCGCATGGCGTTGGCATCCATACGCGCCACCGGCTCCAGTGCGCCGACCACCCACAGCAGCTCGATGTCCGAGGCGGCGAAACGAGGCTCCAGCCGGTAGCGCAGATTCGCCAGCAGCGAGGCGATGTCACCGGGCTGCAGGTGCATGGCGTCGATCGACAGCTTGAGCTGATCCAGCGTGTAACGCAGCGTCTGCAGCACGTCCTCGGTAGTGGCCTTGCCTGACTGGAGCTGGCGGATCGCAGCGCTCAGGTGCGCGCCCACGCCGTCGTGCATGTCGCGCAGGATGCGGGTGCGCTCGCCGACACGCTCCTGCTCGCGCGCGAGTTGCTCGACCTTGAGGTAGGTCTGCCCCAGCTCCTGCTCTTTCTGTGCAATGCGCGCAGACAGGTTGGCCATCAGGTCGCGCGCCTGCGCGCTGACCTCCCGAAAACGCGTGATCACGATGTAGGCCAGCGCCAGCCCGAACAGCAGCGAGCTGTAGCGGATCCAGGTGTTGTCCCCATAACCGCCGCTGATGCGTATGGCGACCCAGTCGCGCACGCCCATGAGCACGTTGAAGGCACCGGCCAACGCGACCAGCAACCAGGCGATATTGGGTTTGCGAATCGCGCCCCACAGGTAGACCGAAGCGTAAACCACGAAGAACACGTTGGCGCTGCCCAGCCAGACCGTCAGATACAGCGGTTGCTGCAGCCGGAAGCTCAAGGTGGATGCCACGATGGCGCTGGCAAACAGCGCCGTCAGCCCGGCCTTCATCCAGGGCATGGAGCGGTGCCGGTGCCAGCCGGCCACATGGTGGCAAAACAGCGCAATGCAGCAGAACCAGCCGGCAAAGGCTGCCGTCATCACCACGCCCCACAGCGGCCAGGGCAGCGGCGGATGCTCGACGGCGACGTCGCCGACGCGCAGCGCCCAGCAGATCTCGGCCAGGCCCGCCATCAGGTAGATCGGGTCGCGCCGGTTCGCCAGCAGGTTGGCCGGGTCGGTCTGCGTGGCCCACAGCATCAGGGCCACCACGCCCACCAGCAGGCTGAAGATGGTCACCCCCATGGAGGCCGACACACGCCAGCGGAAGGCGTTCGAATACCGGGCCCGTACCTCGTTCTCGGGCCCCACCAGCACCGTGGCGAGGCCGCCGCGCCTGCCGCCGTCGGCACCCACGCGGATGCGCAGCACATTGTCCTTGTCCAGCAGCCGCGCGGGGATGGACACGTACTGTGGGCCCTTGGCATAGTCCGCACTGTTGGGGCGTTGCGGATCGCCAAAACGCGCCAGCAGGGTGTCGTTGAGCCAGACCTCTGCGGTGTTGCCGATGCGCTGGAAATACAAACCATGCGGCTCCTCGGTCAGCGACGGCAGCGCGAAGGGCAACTCGACCATCATCTCGCCGGGCTGGCCCTTGTGCAGGCGGTCCCAGTGGTAGGGCAGCGTTACTTCCTGGTGCGTGGTGCCGCCCCCGACCGTGACCCGACCGGTGCCCTGCGTCAACTCCACCACCGCGGACTGCGCCGCGCCCGCCAGCAGCAGGCCACACAGCAGGCAGAACCAGAAGCCGCGGCGGATCATGGGCAAACGCCGGGTTCAGTCCGGCGACGCGGTCGGCGGCTGCAGCAAGCCCAGCCGCGTGGCCTCGTAGACGGCTTCGCTGCGCGAGTGAACCGCCAACTTGGTGTACAGGTTCTTGATATGCGACTGAACGGTATGCACGCTCACCGCCTTGAGCCGGGAAATTTCGGCATAGGAAAAACCCCGCGCAATCAGCTCCAGCACCTCCTGCTCGCGCGCCGACAACAGCGCACGCCCGGTTCCGCGCACTTCTCCGGCAATCGGTGCCAGCGCCTGTGGCCCGGGCGCTGCGGCCTCGCGCTCGCCGGCCTGGAGCGCGCGGTACTTGGCCAGCACGCGGCGCGCGATCATGGGCGAGATCGGCGAAGCGCCGGCCTTCATCTCGAGGATGGTCTGGGCAATGTCGCCGGGGGTGAAGTCCTTGTGGATGTAACCCAGCGCGCCGGCCTCGACGCTGGACAGCACACTGTCCTCGTCACCGAACATCGAGATCACGAGGGCTTCGCAGTCCGGCCGCGTTTGCCCGGCCAGGCGGATCAGGTCCAGCCCGCTGCCGTCCGGCAGGGCCAGGTCGGTCAGCAGGATATCAAAGGCCACGGCGCTGTCGCTGATCAGGGCGCGGGCTTCTTCAAAAGTGCCCACGCCGGCCACCAGGCGCAACTGCTCGCAGCGCGACACGCTGTCCGCAAAAAAATCGCGCGTCGCGAGGTCGTCTTCAACAATCAATACGCGCCAGAAGGGCATGGGGGAGTCTTTTGGCAGTGGCGGCACGGTAGCCGATGATAAGTGCGGCTGCAGGACAGCGCGCGGCCCGCTCCCCACAGGAAGCGGCTTGACTGTCCGGGTTTTGCCGCCAGTGCACCATACCGTGTTTATGGGGCAGGCTGGCCGCCCGCCACGCAGTATCAGGTCAAATCGGCATCCAGCCCAAGCCCGACCATCGTACCCAGCTACTAATTTAATAGCAACTGCGGTTCCTACAGCACCGTTTCGATATAGGTATAGATGTAGTTGGAGCCGCCATTGACATTGCCCAGGAGGCGGGACGAGCCAAAGATGCCGGAGCGGTGCGACACGCCGAAGCCGAGGTAAGTGTCTTTCAGGCCGGGGCGACCGATCAGGTCGCCGAGGCTGAAGTCGATGCTCGGGTCCAGGTAGTTGAGCAAGCGCGAGGTCGAGCGCCCGCGCGCGGCCTGGCTGCTGGACTCGGCATAAGGCACACGCTGCGCCAGCGAAACGCCGACACCGAGGCCAAGCCGGGTCTTGACGCGGTCGCTCCACGGAAAGCCATAGTAATAAGCCTTCATGAACGCATCGAGCTGCAGGCCGTTAGGCGCCAGCCCGCGGTCGTCATGCTGCAGCACGCCGACATAACCGACGATGTCCAGCGGCCAGCCGTTGAGTTGTTCGATGAAGGGTTTGCCGACCTGCACACCCGCGATGCGCGTGGAGTTGACCTTGGCCGTGGAGGCGCAGCGCAGCGTGATGATTCTGGCCAGGTGGCAGCCGTCTTCGGTCGACTTGCCGTACAGCAGCTTGAAGTAGGTCGGCGAACTGGCTTCCTGCGCCCATTGGCCCTTGTAAGTGCCAAAGTCATAGGCCGCGCCGAGAAACACGCCGGTCTGCGCCGACCGGCCGATGATGGGACTGGCCTTGACCTTGTCGTCCAGCAGCGTGCGGGTCACGCCGCCCAGCAGGCGCCAGCCTTCGCTCAATTCATAGGTGGCGTACAGGCCCAGCGTGGTGTTGACGCCGCTGCCGGGCTCATAGGCCGGCCGCGTTGCGGTGGCTTCGCCAGGCCGCACGCCGTAGTAATAATTGTTGAGCTTGGCGCTGCGGGCTGCCACAGTCAGGCTGGGCCGCAGCGCGAGCCGGCCCGAGCGCCAGTCGTAGGCATAAGACAAGCGCAATTCGTTCCCTTTGGAAAAGCTGGCGGCATCCTGTAAAAACTCGGCCTGCACCGTGCCCCAGGGCTGGCGGTAGCGGTAAGACACGCCGGCGTCCAGGCCGGAGCCGCGCTCGGCCATGCCGGCCAGGCTGGGCGGAATCCGGTCGTCGGCATACCCTTCGAAACGCTGGTCCAGGAAGATATCGACGCGCTGGGCGCCGTCATCGAGCAGCTTGAGGCCGGCGCGGCTGCCATGCAGGAACACCCGTTTGCCCTCATACAGGTAGAGCGGCAGCAGGTCGTAACGGGTGCCGCCGCCGACATAGGGCGACTGCTCGGCGCGTATGGCGAGACCCAGGCCGGCACTGCCGGGGGTGCTCAGCAAATCGCTGAGAGGGTCGGTGTTGGCATGCGCCGGCGCCAGGCTTGCGGCGGCGAGCAGGGCCGCACCCAGCCAGACAGGCAAACACTGGGACCGCGGGAAAAGTGACGGGTGATCGTGATTGGCGCGCATGGTGGCTTCTCGGGTCGTGGGGTTGGCAGGAGATTCATCCTAGCCAACAACGCGTCGCCATAGGGTGCCCCAGCCCAGAACAAGGCCGGCGCCTACACAGCCTCACGGCGGCGGGCGACAAAAACCGTTGTTTAAAAATGCATCTGCCCGGCGTGCGCAGGGCGCAGGCCGGGCAGACGCGGGGAGCCAGCGGAGATCAGAACGGAATGTCGTCGTCCATGTCGTCAAAGCCGCTGGCGGCTTTGGTCGGCGCTGGTGGGCGCGGAGCCGCAGCAGCCGGTGGACGCGGCGCCGCTGGCGGACGGGAATACTGGCGCTCGCCGCCCTCGTCACCACCTTCGTTGCCCCCGGGGCCACCCATGCCTTCGCGGCTGCCGAGCATCTGCATTTCACTGGCAATGATGTCGGTGGCGTATTTTTCGACGCCGTCCTTGTCGGTGTACTTGCGGGTTTTCAGGCGGCCCTCGATGTAAACCGAACGGCCCTTCTTGAGGTATTCACCGACGATTTCAGCCTGGCGGCCGAAAAAGCTGATGCGGTGCCACTCGGTCTCTTCGACCATTTCACCGGCCTTGTTCTTGTACTTGCTGCTGGTGGCCAGCGCGATGTTGGCCACGGCGTCGCCGCTGGGCATGTAACGCACTTCGGGGTCGCGGCCGAGGTTGCCGACGAGAATGACTTTGTTGACGGATGCCATGGATGTCCTCCTGATTTCTTCACAGTTTAACTGCGCGGGCCGACGGGCCGCCAGAGGGTTCTGGCGCCGCAGTCACGGCATGCCTTCCGGGCGCCTTCATCGGCCAGGCCACCAGCAACCACAGCAGCATGAGGCCGCCGCAGGCCGCAAACAGCGCCTGCGGGCCGGCCGCCTTGGCCAGCCAGCCGCCCAGCGCGCCGCCGGCAAAAAAGCCCAGCGACTGCAGCGTGTTGTAGACGCCCAGCGCGGCGCCGCGTGAATGGGCGGGCGCCACGCGCGAGGCCAGGCTGGGCTGGCAGGCTTCGAGGATGTTGAAGCCGCAGAAAAACAGGAACAGCAGCACGCCCAGGCCTGCCAGCGATGGCGCGCCCTGCAGCGAGGCCGCCATCAGCCCGAACTGCACCAGCGCGATCAGGCCCACCGCCGCGAGGAAAACGCCGCGCAGGTAGCCGCGCTTTTCGAGCGGAAACAGCGTGAAGCCCATGACCAGAAAAGACGCCAGCACCGCCGGCAGGTAGACCTGCCAGTGGCCGCTGCTGGCCAGCCCGGCCTGCACCAGCAGGGCCGGAATCGCCACCCACATGGCCAGTTGCACCGCATGCAGGATGAACACCCCGGCGTCCAGCCGCAGCAAGGCCGGGTGTTTGAGCACCTCCAGCAGGCTGCCGCGCGGCCGGCTCACATGTTGCGGCGGCTCGGGCGGCACCCACCAGACCACCACCGCGATGCCTGCGAGTGCCAGTGCGCCGGTCAAGCCGAACAGGCCCGCCAGCCCGATCTGCGCGCTCAACAGCGGCGCCAGCACCAGCGACAGCGCAAACATCAGGCCGATGCTGGCGCCGACCAGCGCCATGGCCTTGGTCCGCACCTCGTCACGGGTGGTGTCGGCCAGCAGCGCCGTCACGGCCGCCGAAATCGCACCAGCGCCCTGCAGCGAGCGGCCGATGATCAGCCAGGTCAGGTCGGGCGCCCAGGCCGCCACAAAGCTGCCCAGCGCAAACACCACCAGGCCGGCCACGATCACCTTCTTGCGGCCCAGCCAGTCCGAGGCCATGCCGAAAGGAATTTGCAAAATGCCCTGCGTCAGGCCGTAAATGCCCATGGCCAGACCGATGCGCGCCGGGTCGTTACCGCCGGGGTAACGCGCAGCTTCCAGCGCAAAAACCGGCAGCACCAGAAACAGCCCCAGCATGCGCAGCGCAAAAATCGAGGCCAGCGAAGCGCTGGCGCGCCGCTCGGTAGCGGTCATGGGGTAAGAAGGGGCGGGAGACACGGTCAGGCGGAGTGAAGCTCAAATGGAGACGGGACGGTGGGCTATTGTCTTTGAATTACGGGGCGTCTTTGGGAACCTGGCTGCAAGCAGGAAACGCGCCGGAGTGCCGGTCAAGGGCAGGGCCAAAGGGCCACCCGTGGCCGGGGTGCCGAAAAAGCCGTACGCGTCTATGATGGAGGGTTTTGCGGCGCCCCTACACGTGAACTCTCCCAACGACGTCAAATACCTCGCTCCCGCAGCCGCTGCCGGCCCGGTGGCGGCTGAACCTGATGCCAGCCGCTACCTCGCGCAGGCTTTGGCAGCGCAGCGCATCAGCATTCGCGGGGCGCGCACGCACAACCTCAAGAACATCGACCTCGACATCCCGCGCAACCAGCTGGTGGTGATCACCGGGCTGAGCGGATCGGGCAAGTCTTCGCTGGCTTTCGACACGCTGTACGCCGAGGGCCAGCGCCGTTATGTCGAGAGCCTGAGCACTTACGCGCGCCAGTTCCTGCAGCTGATGGACAAGCCCGATGTGGACATGATCGAGGGCCTGTCGCCAGCGATTTCCATCGAGCAGAAAGCCACCTCGCACAACCCGCGCTCCACCGTCGGCACGGTCACCGAAATCCATGATTACCTGCGCCTGCTGTTTGCGCGCGCCGGCACGCCGTTTTGCCCCGAGCACGACCTGCCGCTGCAGGCGCAAAGCGTCAGCGAAATGGTGGACCATGTGCTGGCCCTGCCCGAAGACACCAAACTGATGGTGCTGGCGCCGGTGGCGCGCGAGCGCAAGGGCGAGTTTGTCGAGCTGTTTGCCGAGATGCAGGCCCAGGGTTATGTGCGTTTTCGCGTCGATGGGCAAGCGTATGAATTCGACGAGCTGCCCAAACTCAAGAAGGCCGAGAAACACAACATCGACGTGGTGATCGACCGCCTCAAGGTGCGGCCCGACATGCAGCAGCGGCTGGCTGAAAGTTTTGAAGCCGCGCTGCGCCTGGCCGACGGCAAAGCGCTGGCGATGGAAATGGATTCGGGCCAGGAGCATTTGTTCAGCGCCAAGTTTTCCTGCCCGGTCTGCAGCTACTCGCTCAGCGAGATGGAGCCGCGCCTGTTTTCCTTCAACTCGCCGGTGGGCGCCTGCCCGACCTGCGACGGCCTGGGCCACATGGAGTTTTTCGACCCGGCGCGTGTGGTGGCCTTCCCCTCGCTGAGCCTGGCCAGCGGCGCGGTCAAGGGCTGGGACCGGCGCAATGCCTATTATTTTTCGATGCTCGAAAGCCTGGCCAAACACTACGGCTTCGATATCGACACCGCGTTTGAAAAATTGCCGGACGCGGTGCGGCAGGTGGTCTTGCACGGCTCGGGCGAGGACGAGATCAAGTTCAGCTACATCCTCGACTCGGGTGCCAACGCCGGCAAAAAACACACGAAAAAACACCCCTTCGAAGGCGTGATCACCAACTTCGAACGGCGTTACCGCGAAACCGACTCGGCCGCCGTGCGTGAGGAGCTGGCGCGTTACCGCAGCCTGCAACCCTGCCCGGAGTGCGAAGGCACGCGCCTGCGCCGCGAGGCCCGCCATGTCTACCTGGTGGGTGCCGGCGGGCGCAAGGCGATCTATGAAATCAGCCATGCCACGCTGCGTGAAAGTTTCGACTACTTCAACACGCTGACCATGGAAGGCGCAAAAGCCGAGATCGCCGGCAAGGTGGTGCGCGAGATCGGCCTGCGCCTGAAGTTCCTCAACGACGTGGGCCTGAACTACCTGAGCCTGGACCGCAGCGCCGAAACGCTGTCGGGCGGCGAGTCGCAGCGCATCCGTCTGGCCTCGCAGATCGGCTCCGGCCTGACCGGTGTGATGTATGTGCTGGATGAACCCAGCATCGGCCTGCACCAGCGCGACAACGACCGCCTGATCGGCACGCTCAAACACCTGCGCGACATCGGCAACAGCGTGCTGGTGGTTGAACACGACGAGGACATGATCCGCGCCGCCGACCACGTGATCGACATGGGCCCGGGCGCCGGCATCCACGGCGGGCGCGTGATGGCCCAGGGCACGTACGCGCAGGTGCTGGCCAACCCCGATTCACTGACCGGCAAATACCTGGCCGGAACCCTCGCCATCGCCGTGCCCAAACGCCGCACACCCTGGCTGCCGACGGTGGAAAAAGCGCCGTATCGCGACCCGAAAAAGCCTTCGAAATTTGCGCCCAGCGCCGCTGGCATCAAGCGCGCCGCGCGTGAAGCCGAACACCTGCGCACCCAGGGTGACATGCAGGCGATCAAGGTCATCAAGGCCAGCGGCCACAACCTGAAAGACGTCAGCGTCGATTTCCCGGTCGGCCTGCTGACCTGCGTCACCGGCGTTTCGGGCTCCGGCAAATCGACACTGGTCAACGACACGCTGTACGCCGCCGTCGCGCGCACGCTGTACCGCGCCCATGAAGAGCCGGCGCCGCATGAAAGCATCGAGGGCATCGAACATTTCGACAAGGTCATCAATGTGGACCAGTCGCCGATAGGCCGCACGCCGCGCAGCAACCCGGCCACTTACACGGGTCTCTTCACACCCATTCGCGAACTGATGGCCGAGATGAACACCGCGCGTGAACGCGGCTACGGCGCTGGACGTTTCAGCTTCAATGTGGCCGGCGGCCGCTGCGAGGCCTGCCAGGGCGACGGCGTGGTCAAGGTCGAGATGCACTTCCTGCCCGACGTTTATGTGCCCTGCGACGTCTGCAAGGGCATGCGTTACAACCGCGAGACGCTTGAGGTGCAATACAAGGGCAAAAACATCGCCCAGGTGCTGGACCTGACGGTGGAAGACGCCGCCGAGTTTTTCAAGGCCGTGCCGGTGATCGCGCGCAAGCTGCACACCCTGCTCGATGTCGGCCTGAGTTACATCAAGCTGGGCCAGGCGGCGACCACGCTGTCGGGCGGCGAGGCGCAGCGCGTCAAGCTGGCGCTCGAGTTGTCCAAACGCGACACCGGCCGCACGCTCTACATCCTCGACGAGCCCACCACCGGTCTGCACTTTGCCGACATCGACTTGCTGCTCAAGGTGCTGCACCAGCTGCGCGACGCCGGCAACACCATCGTCGTGATCGAACACAACCTGGACGTGATCAAAACCGCCGACTGGCTGATCGACATGGGGCCCGAGGGCGGGGCCGGCGGCGGCAGTGTGGTGGGGGTGGGCACACCGGAAGACATTGCGGCCAACCCGGCCAGCCACACCGGGCGCTATTTGCAGCGGCTTTTATAAGAAAAAGTGCCCTCCGCCCTAGCCGGGTGTACGCAAGCAGCTATTATTTCCATAGCGCATTACCGGGAAAACCGTATGTCCTCCATCACCCTTCGTTTTCTGGCCGAGCCGAGCACCATCAACTTCGGCGGCAAGGTCCACGGCGGCACCGTCATGAAATGGATTGACGAAGCCGGTTATGCCTGCGCCACACGCTGGGCCAAGCGTTATTGCGTGACGGTTTCGGTCGGCAGCATCCGCTTCCAGCGCCCCATCATGATCGGCGACCTGGTGGAGGTGGAAGCGCGGCTGGCCTACACCGGCACCACCAGCATGAATATTTCCGTCGAAGTGCGCGCCGGCGACATGAAAACCGGCCAGATGGAAGTCATCACCGAATGTGTGGTGGTCTTTGTGGCGGTCGATGCAGACGGCAAAGCCCTGCCGGTCGAGGCCTGGCTGCCCGAAACGCCGGGCGACATGGCGCTGGCGCAAAACGTCAGGTCGCACCTGCAGGCCGCGCGGGCGATGCAGCCCGGTTGAACCAGGCGGCCCGCAAGCGCCGCATCCGCGACCACGTTTTGCCCTTGCAATCAGGCATCAAATCGGGCTCCAGCCCCCCATCTGGCAAGGGCTGAAAGCTATCAAATCAGAAGCGCCGGGATGCGCTCAACGCTCCTGCACCGCCCACTGGATCAAGGCGTCGAGCGCCGGCCGTGCCGCCCCGGCATTCGGATGATTGACGATGCCGACGACGATGTAACGCGCCCCGCTGACGCCGTTGGCATACCCCGCCACCGCCGTGACGTCGCGCAGCGAGCCGGTCTTGATGAAGGCCTGGCCGGCGACGTTTTTGGCGCGCTCGCGCATGGTGGCATCCATGCCGGCGACCGGCAGCGAGTCGAGCAGGTCTTGCGCCAAGCGGCTTTGCGCCGCGTGTTGCAGCATGGCCGCCAGGCCGTTGGCCGTGACACGTTCGATGCGGCTCAGGCCGGAGCCGTTGTCCATCACCGGTGCGGGCTGCTGCGGCATGGATTTTTTCCACCAGGCGGCCAGCGCCGCGCGGCCGGTTTCGGGCGAGGCCTGGTCCAGCTGCCCGCCCGGCGCCCGCTGGCTCAGGGTCAGAAACAAATGCCGGGCCATCACGTTGTTGGAGTACTTGTTCACATCGCGCACGATCTCGCGCAGCGGCAGCGAAGGCGCATCCAGCCGCAGTGGGGGTTTCTCGCCCGACAGCGTGCCGCGTGCGCGCAGCAGCGCCAGCTCGGGCGCCGTGGCGTCGCGCACCGTGCCGGTCAGCAGGCCGCCCATGGCGCGCCAGGAGCCCTCGATCGCGCGCGCCGCAAAACTCGCGGGCTCGGCATAGGCGCTGGGCCAGACGCGTTCGCCGCAGGCGGCCGAATAGCTGCCGTTGAACTGCAGGCGGTTGGGGTTGTCGACGCTGGCGCGCAGCTCGCTGCGCCAGTCGCCGCAGCGCGCCACGCGTGCCAGAGGCACGCTTTCGTCGATCACGATGCCGGCCAGTGGCGGCTCGACCGACACCAGCGCCCGGTTGTTCAGCGGATCCGGCGTAAAGCGCATCACCATGGACTTGAAGTTGATCAGCAGCGCGTCGGGGCTGGCGTTATAGGGCCGCAGCGGCTCGCCGTCGAACTCGCCGGCGTCCTGGGCCACCGACTGGAAGGCGCTGCGGTCCAGCACGATGTCGCCGCGCACGACTTTCACGCCGCTGTACTGCACCTGCGCCAGCAGGGCCTGCAGGCGCTCGACCACCATCTTGGGGTCGCCGCCGCCGCGCACGATCAGGTTGCCGTGCAACACGCCGTCGGACAGGCTGCCGTCCATCAACACGCGGGTGGTCCAGGTGTAGTCGGGCCCCAGCAGGTCCAGCGCTGCATAGGTGGTCACCAGTTTCATCACCGAGGCCGGGTTCATAGCCTCGCCGGCGCGGTGGGCCAGACGCGGCGGCGTCTTGCCGGTGGCGTCCACCACCAGCAGCGTCACTGCCTCCACCGGGACCTGGGCGCGGGTCAGGGCCTTGCTGACCGCGGCCGGCAGCGCCGGCTTGGCTGATTTGGCGGCGGTCGGGGCTTTCTGCGCCAGCGCCCAGCCGGGTAGCAGGGCCAGGGCGGTGGCCAGCAGCAGCCGGGCGGGAAGGGGATTCACAAGCATGGCCTGATTATCCGTGCGGGGCCGGCTTGCCCGGATAATCAGGGCATGCGTTTTTCCCCCAAGACGGTCGGTGTGCTCGCCGCCATCGTGACCGTCGCCATCTGGACCTCCTTCATCGTGATTGCCCGCGCGACCGCGCACCGCAACCTCACGCCGCTGGACATCTGCCTGCTGCGTTTTGCCGGCGCCGCGCTGGTGCTGCTGCCCTGGGGCGCCTGGCTGGTCTGGAAACGTGCGCGTGATGCAGCGCCGGGGCCGGCACCGGCGAGCTGGCTCGGCCTGTCGCCGCTGGGCTTCAAGCTCACCGCGCTGATCGGTCTGGTCGGCGGCATCGGTTACGCCTGCCTGGCCTACAGCGGCTTTTATTTCGCGCCGGCCGCCCATGCCTCGGTGCTGCTGCCCGGCACCCTGCCGCTGAGCACCACGCTGATGGCGGTGCTGATCCTGAAAGACCGCGTGACGCCGGTGCGCGCCATCGGCCTGGGCCTGATTTTTCTCGGCGATGTGCTGGTCGGCGGCGCCAGCCTGCTGCGCGCCTGGACCGATGTGGGCAGCCCAGTCTGGAAGGGCGACCTGCTGTTTCTGAGCGCGTCCACCTGCTGGGCCGTGTATTCGGTGCTGGTGCGCAAACACGCGCTGCAGGCGGTGCAGGCGACGATTGCGATCAGCGTGTTTGCCTTTGTGGCCTATGTGCCGGTCTACGGCCTGCTGGTGTTCAGCGGCGCGCTGATCACGCAACTGGCCAGCGCGCCCTGGGGCGAGATTGTTTTCCAGCTGGTGTTCCAGGGCATGGGCTCGGTGGTGATCTCGGGCATCACCTTCACCAAGATGGTCCAGCATTTCGGGCCGGTGCGCTCGACCATGATCACCGCCGTGGTGCCCGGCCTGTCGGCGCTGGGCGCGGTGATCTTCCTGGGCGAGCCGCTGCACTGGAATTTGCTGGCCGGGCTGGCGCTGGTGACGGTCGGCATTGTGTTTGGCGTGCGGGTGCAGGCGCAGCGCGCAGTGGCGGCTGCTCCTGATTTGATA
The DNA here is from genome assembly GCA_040385775.1 of Pseudomonadota bacterium. Lineage (GTDB taxonomy): Bacteria > Pseudomonadota > Gammaproteobacteria > Burkholderiales > Burkholderiaceae_C > Polaromonas. The sequence continues at coordinate 17,130 of JAZKGR010000162.1, read as the reverse complement.
GCTGATGATGCGCGTCCGACGGGGGCCAAGGCCTGATTTGACTGTGAAGCCCATGAAACTCCTTGCTTTTGACACCAGCACCGAGGTTTTGTCCGTGGCTGTGAGCGACGGCAACCGCGTCTGGCAGCACACCGGTCCCGGCGCGGCGCAAGCGTCGGGCGCGCTGATTCCGTCCATCCTGGGCCTGCTGGCGCAAGCCGGCTTGACGCTGGCTTCGCTGGACGCGCTGGTGTTCGGCCGCGGGCCCGGCTCCTTCACCGGCCTGCGCACCGCCTGCTCGGTGGCGCAGGGCCTGGCGCTGGGCGCGAAGCTGCCGGTGCTGCCGCTGGACACCTTGCTGGCCGTTGCTGAAGAAGCGCGCTTCCAGCACCCGCCCGGCGTGGACGCGTTGCAGCTCACCGCGCTGCTCGATGCCCGCATGGACGAGATGTATGTGCAGCGCTTCGCTTATGCGGCCGGCGCCTGGTCGGCGCTGGATGCCTGCACACTGCGCCGGCCTGAGGACCTCCAGCCCGGCGCAGCCGGCACGCTGCTGGCCGGCAATGTGTTCAAGGTCTATGCGGGCCGGCTGCCGGCCTGGCCGGCGGCGCAGTGTCTGGACGCCCTGCCCACGGCCAGCGCCATGTTGCGGCTGGCACCGGCGCTGCTGGCATCGGGCCACGGGGTGGATGCGGCAGAGGCGCTGCCACTGTATGTGCGCGATAAAGTAGCATTGACGACCGAAGAGCGCGCCCGCGTCAAGGCCCAGGCAGCGCTCGCCACCCCACCATGAATGCTGTTCTCCAGCCCACCGAAGCCCGTTTCGAGCCCATGACCGCCGCATGGTTCGACGCCGTGCTGCGGGTGGAGAACAGCGCCTACGAACACCCCTGGAGCCGTGGCAACTTCAACGACTCGATCAACGCCGGCTACCAGGCGCAGGTGCTGGCCGGCGGGCCCGATGGCGCCAGCGAACTGCTGGGCTACTTTGTGGCGATGAAGGGCGTGGACGAGGTGCATTTGCTCAACATCACGGTGGCGCCGGAACACCAGCGCCAGGGCTGGGCCCGCGTGATGCTCGATGCGCTGCTGCTCTGGTCGCGTGGCCAAGGCGCGTTGTGGCTGTGGCTGGAAGTGCGCGTGAGCAATGCGCGCGCGCGCGCCGTTTATGAACATTACGGTTTCCGCCATGTCGGCACGCGCCGCGCCTATTACCCGGCAGCCAACGGCCAGCGCGAAGACGCGGTGGTCATGAGCCTGGGCCTGTCATGAGCCTGGAACTTGACAAACGCCAGCGCGCGATGCTGCGCGAGATGGGTGTGCGCATCTGGCAGCCGCCCACTGTGGCGGTTTCACCGGAAGCTTCATCTGCTATCGATTCAGTAGCTGCTCACCCGCGTCCGCCGAGGGCCGAGGCCCGATTTGATGCTGAAACCCAGCGCCCACCGAGCGCACCCGCGCCTGCGCTGCGCCCACCGGTGGCTGCGCCGGCGCCTGCCGCACGCGCGCCCGCAACGCCTGTGCCCGGCCTGCTGCCCCGCCCCGCAGGTATCGAGCTGATGGCCTGGCCGGCGCTGCAGGCCGCTGTCGCCGGTTGCCGCGCCTGCGCGCTGTGCACCAGCCGAAAAAACACCGTGTTCGGCGTCGGCCCCGCCGCTGCAGAAGCCGCGCCGCCCGTGGATTGGCTGATCGTCGGCGAGGCGCCCGGTGAGAACGAGGACATCGCCGGTGAGCCTTTTGTCGGCCAGGCCGGCAAACTGCTCGACAACATGTTGCTGGCGATGCGGCTGCAACGCGGCAATGACGACACGGCGCGGCCCGGCGTGGCGAAAAACATCTTCATCACCAATGTGCTCAAGTGCCGCCCTCCTGCCAACCGCAACCCCGACCCCGCCGAGCTCGCGCAGTGCGAGCCTTATTTGAAGCGCCAGGTCGAACTGCTGCAACCCAAAATGATTCTGGCGCTGGGCAAGTTTGCGGCGCAGTCGCTGCTGCAGGACAGCGTGCCGGATGTGCAGAAGATCCCGCTCGGCAAGCTGCGCGGCCAGGTGCACAGCTACCTCGGCGTGCCGGTGGTGGTCAGCTACCACCCGGCCTATTTGCTGCGCAGCCTGGGTGACAAGGCCAAGGCCTGGGACGACCTCTGCCTGGCGATGACTCAGCTCAAGCATTGATTGTCATTGCGGGCTTGGCCCGCAATCCATGCCGCGTGGATCCCGGATCAGGTCCGGGATGACAAGCCGGCGCGCCCCGGCACCAGCACCGAAGCGATCGCCACCACCATCAGCACGACGGCGGCCCAGTCCTGCCAGTGCAGCACCTCGCCCAGGCCGATGGCGCCGGAGAACACGCCGAGGATGGGGATCATCATCACGCTCAGCGACGAGGCCACCGGCGGCAGGCTGCGCGCCAGGAAGTACCAGGCGGCGTGCGCAAAACCAAAAATCAGCACGGCGTTGTAGGCGATCGACCACCAGGTCGCGGCGCTCGGCGCCTTCCACTGCGGCACCTCGAACAGCAGGGCGAGCAGGCTGAGCACCACGGCGGTCATGGCCGTCATCCAGAAGGAAATGGTCAAGGTGGCGACCGGCATGGTGGTGTTGCGCAGCTTGTGCGTGCCCAGCGCCCAGGTCGCCGCGCCTATCAGCGCGCACAGCACGGCCAGCGGCGCACCGCTGAGGTTGGTCAGCTCATGCCACAGCAGCAGCGACACACCGAGCGCCGCCGCGCCGACGCCGACCCAGCTGCGCGCTGTCAGCTTGTTGCCGAAAAACCAGGCACCCAGCAAGGCTGAAAAAATCGGCATGGTGTAGCCCAGGATGGCGGCGCGGCCGCTGCTCAGGTGTTTGAGCGCAACGATGATCAGCGCGTGCCAGACAAACATGTTGGCAAAAGCCAGCCAGAACAGCTCGCGCAGCCTGTCACGCGGCACAAAAAACGGCACCTTCATCACCACCATGGCCAGGCCCAGCACCGGCAGCCCCAGCCAGATCGACAGCGCACGGAAGGTCAGGGGCGGAAAGTCGGCGATGCCGAGCTTCATGACCGGCCAGTTGAAGCCCCAGGCCAGTGTCAGCAGGACCAGGACGATGAGTTGTTGGCGGCTCAGTTGCATCTTCGGGCGGTTTCCGTCGGTTGGTATGTGTGCTTATTGTCACGCTTTGCCGGCGCGGGTGTTTTGGGACACCTTCTTACAATAGGGGATGACCTTTCTTGAGATGCTGGGCGCGGCTGAGCGCCAGAACCAATCAATGCTGTGTGTGGGGCTGGACCCGGACCCGCTGAAGTTTCCGGGCCGCTACAAGGGCGACTCGAACAAGATCTACGACTTTTGCGCCGCGATTGTCGACGCCACGGCCGATTTGTCGATTGCCTTCAAGCCGCAGATTGCCTACTTTGCCGCGCACCGCGCCGAAGGCCAGCTCGAACGCCTGATGGAACACATGCGCCGCGTCGCGCCGCAAGTGCCCATCATCCTCGACGCCAAACGCGGCGACATCGGCAGCACCGCCGAGCAGTACGCCGTCGAGGCCTTCGAACGTTACGGCGCCGACGCAGTCACGCTGTCGCCCTTCATGGGTTTCGACTCGGTCGCGCCGTATTTGAAACACGCAGGCAAGGGTGCCTTCCTGCTGTGCCGCACCTCCAACCCCGGCGGCGACGATTTGCAGAGCCAGCGCTTCGCCTCGGTCGAAGGACAGCCCTTGCTCTACGAACATGTGGCGCGGCTGGCGCAAGGCCCGTGGAACCTCAACGGCCAGTTGGGCCTGGTGGTCGGCGCAACCTACCCGGCCGAGATCGAACGCGTGCGCGCGGTGGCACCGACCCTGCCGCTGCTGATTCCCGGCGTCGGCGCGCAGGGCGGCGATGCGGTGGCCACCGTCAAGGCCGGCTGGCGGCCCGGCGCGCCCATCATCGTCAACTCCTCGCGCGCCATCATTTATGCGTCCTCGGGTGATGATTTCGCCGAGGCGGCGCGGCGCGAGGCGATGCGCACGCGCGACCTGCTGCAAGCGGCGCGCGCCTGAGTTTTCAGGCCTTTTGCGGTCTCGGCCCCATGCCCGACGGCGCTGACCGCTATTGAATGTCAAGGTCGGCCAGCCAGGCGGCATACGCGGCCTCGCGCTCCTCGGCCGGCAAACGCAGCAGCGCCGAAGGATGCAGGGTCACCAGCACTTTGCGGCCATCGTCACGTTCAAAAACCTGACCGCGGTTGGCCATCACCGGCACGGCCCGGCCCAGCAAGGAACGCGCAGCCGTGGCGCCCAGCGCAATCAGCAGGCGCGGTTGCACCATGGCGATTTCGTCGTCCAGCCAGTGCTGGCAGGCAGCGGCTTCGCGCTGCGTCGGTGTCTTGTGGATGCGGCGCTTGCCGCGCAACTCGTACTTGAAGTGTTTGACGGCATTGGAGACAAACACTTCGCCGCGCTGGATGCCAAGGTCGTCGAAAGCGCGGTCCAGCAACTGGCCGGCGGGGCCGACAAAAGGCCGGCCCTGCAGGTCCTCCTGGTCGCCCGGCTGCTCGCCGACGAACATGAACTTCGCCTGCAAGGGGCCCTCACCGCAGACCGACTGCGTGGCGCAGGCGCCGATCGGACACTCGCGGCAATGGTTGGTGAGGTCGCGCAAGGTGGCCAGTGAGCGCACGGGAGCGTCCTCATCGGCCGCCATGGTCACGGGCAACACCTTGATGGTGGGGAGGCGTCGCTTCGGACCGGCGGCTACTTCATCGACCATGTTCGCGCTGCGCTCATGCGCGCCGGCGGCCAGTGGCGCGATCAGCACGGCCTCGGGCAGGTTGTGCCAGTACTTGCGCGGCATTTCCTTTTGCATCATCTTCAGCTTCAGGCGCGCCGGGTTGAAGATGTTTTCGTAATAGGTGAGCCAGAGTTTTTCTCCCGCATCGGGCGGCGGGGCGTCGCTCTTGCTGGCGCCGGGGCCAAAAGTGAGTTGCGCGCCGTCCCACTGGATGCTGCGCTCCGGTGTCAGCACGGCCCAGCGCATCTGCGTGAAGCGGCGCGCAAAAAACGGCGCAATCGCCTCGACGATGTGGTGCTCGGGCTCGAACCAGGCCACATGCAATGGCCCGCCTTCTGGGTTGTTGCGGAAGGTCTCGTCCTGCACCGTGCGGAAACGCACAAAGGCCTTCATCTTGTGTTTGTCACGGCGCACCGCTTGCGCCATCTGCTGGGCTTTCACCATGTCGGCATCCAGCGGGTCATGGCGCAGGCCGGGCTCGTGCACCAGCCGCCAGAGGATGCGGTAGAGCAGGCCGAAGCGGTTCGGATCGCTGTGCAGGATGGCGGTTTCACAGAGGGTGACGAATTCGGGCGGCACGCTGACAGGCGGCGCGTTGGTGAAAGCGGCCTTGTGGATGGCCGTGGTGGCCTCGACGGCGCCGGCGATACCCGAAGCGAACAGGTCCTGCACCGGCGCATCGCTGCTGTGCCAGCTCACCTGCTCCGGCAACATCTGTTGCGCCAGCAGCGCACGCGCGGCGCGCCGGAAGCCTTCGAGGTCGGCCGGGCCCTGCAGGGTCACCGGCAACAGTGCCTGCGGGAAAAGATCGTTTGTCAGCGGGTCATTCATCACGCCCATGCCAGAGTCCTTTCTGTGCTGCGAAGCGCCTCGGCGCCTGTTGCTGATGGTGCGGCCGGCGCAGGGCGCGCGGCTGTAGGCAAAGGTGCCGAGGCTGTGGACGCCGGCACCGCGCCATTGACGTCGTCAAACAGGTCGGTTTGTTGCGCGCGCGGCGTGAGCCGGGCCGCCAGGCCCGCGGCATCGAGGCTGGCGCCAGGCTGGTGATCAGCCAGCAGCACAAAGGGCAACACTTTTTTGAGCGGCACATGCAGGCGCAGCAAGTCGTCGGCGCGCAGCGCACGCACGCGGCGTGCCTGCAGGATGCGCACAACCGCCTTGACGCCGAGGCCGGGCACGCGCAGCAGCATTTCGCGCGGCGCACGGTTGAGGTCCACCGGGAACTGGCCGCGGTGCGCCAGTGCCCAGGCCAGTTTGGGGTCCATGTCCAGCGACAACATGCCGCCCGTGTTGCCGCCGGAAGAAGGCACGATCTCGTCATGCGCGAAGCCGTAAAAACGCATCAGCCAGTCGGCCTGGTAGAGACGGTGTTCGCGGATCAGCGGCGGCTGGCGCAGCGGCAGGCTCAGCGAGGCGTCGGGAATCGGGCTGAAGGCCGAGTAATAAACCCGCCGCAGCCGGTAGGCGCCGTACAGCGTGGCGCTGGCCTGCAGGATGGTGCTGTCGCAGGTGGCGTCGGCGCCGACGATCATCTGCGTGCTCTGGCCGGCCGGCGCAAAACGCGGCGCGCTGGCGCGGACGGACTTGAGCGAGCGCGGCAGCGAGATCACGCTGCTGCGCGCATCGTCGCGGCCCGCGCCTTTGGCCTCGTCGATGTGCACCCGCATGCGCGCCATGGAGCGCTTGATGGCCGCGCTGTCTTTTTCGGGGGCCAGCGCCTGCAGCCCCTGCACCGTGGGCAGCTCGATATTGATGCTCAGGCGGTCGGCGTACAGGCCGGCGCGCGCCAGCAGTTCGGGCGAGGCATCGGGAATGGTCTTGAGGTGGATGTAGCCGCGGAAGTCGTGCTCCTCGCGCAGCACGCGCGCGACCTCGACCACGCGCTCCATGGTGTAGTCGGGGCTCTGGATGATGCCGGAGGACAGGAACAGGCCCTCGATGCAGTTGCGTCGATAGAAGTCGAGCGTGAGCTGCACCACCTCGTCCACCGAAAAGCGGGCACGCGGCACGTTGCTGCTGACGCGGTTGACGCAGTAAACGCAGTCGTAGGTGCAGAAATTGGTGAACAGGATTTTCAGCAGCGAGATGCAGCGGCCGTCGGGCGCGTAGCTGTGGCAGATGCCGGAGCCTTCGGTCGAGCCTATGCCTTTGCCGCCCACCGAATTGCGGCCCGAGGTTCCGCTGGACGCACAGGAAGCGTCGTATTTGGCCGCGTCTGCCAGGATCGCGAGCTTGCGCTGGGTACTAGGTTGTGACACTGTATCAATATACAGTAAATTCCGGAAAAGCTGTATTTATTTACAGCTTTCCCTGTCGCCAGCCGGGACATCAACTGCTACTTTATTGATAGCTAAAAGCCCTTGTCCGACATGGGCTAGAGGCCAAAATGGCACCCAAATCCTGGGGGCCGGCGGGCGCTCAGCCCGGTCCGGTCTTGGTGCGGGCCAGCGATTTTGCCCTGGCTTCGGTCACCAGGTAAGCCACGGTCGCGAAGACCAGCGGCGCCAGGTAATAGATGACGCGGTAAGCGACCAGGGCGGCCAGCAACTGGTGCGTGGGGATCTGGTGCGACAGCAGCGCCACAAACACCGCCTCCAGCACGCCCAGGCCCGCAGGCACGTGTGCGACGACACCGGCCACCGCCGCCACCAGTAACACGCCGGCCACAGTGGGAAAAGCCACTTTTTGCTGCAGCAGCAAATACATCAGTCCGCTCATGATCAGCCAGTTGGCCGCGCCCATGGCCACCTGCAGCAGCGCCAGCCGGCCTGACGGGAGTTCCAGTTCGTGCCCGCGCAGGGTGAAGCTGCGCTGGCGCGACAGGGCGCACAGCAGCAGGTAAGCCGCCGAAACAGCCACCAGCACAAAACCCAGGATCTGCAGGCCGCCGCTGCCCATCTTCCAGTTCGGCGGCAGCTCTGGCGTGGCGAAGGCGAACACCAGGCCGGCCAGCAGCAGGTAGCCGGTCCAGTTGGTCAGCATGCTGAGTGTCAGCACCCGCGTGATGGTGGCGGTGTCCAGCTTCAGGCGCGAGTACAGGCGGTAGCGGAAGGCAACGCCACCCACCAGCGAACCGAGGTTCAGGTTGAACACATAACTGATGAAGGTCACCAGCATCACCGTCGGCGTGGGCAGGGTGTGGCCGGTGTAGTGCCGACCCAGCAGGTCGAAGCAGCTGTACAGCGCAAAGCTGGCGACCGCCAGCCCCACCGCGCCGAGCAGCAGCGCGGTTGGGTAGGCACGCAGCGCGGCAAACACCTCCTGCCACTCGATGGCGCGACCCTGCTCCACCAGCAGCCATGTGACCAGCCCAAAAAACACCAGCGTGCCGCCGCGTTTGAGCCAGGGCCACCAGGGCTTGCCGGTGATGCCTGTGCGGGGCGCCGTGCCGCGGGTTGCCGCTGCTGCCGTCATGAGGCCTGGCCTTCGTTGATGTGGTCGACCCCGGCGGGCTCACCCAGCAGTTTTTCAGCCGGCATCAGGCGCGGCAGGTGTGCCGGCAGCCAGCCAAACCAGGCCGGGTAGCGGCGCAGCAAATGAAACACGAAAAAGCTGCGCAGCTTGACCCAGGTCGGCGACTCGGGCAGGTCGGCCGCCTGGACCTGGCGGCAGCTCGCCTGCATCAGCTTCTCGAGGTTATCCGCCAGGTTCTGGTTGAACGCATGATCCTTGATGATGACGTTGGCCTCGAGGTTGAGCGACAGGCTCAGCGGGTCGAGGTTGCTGGAGCCGACGGTGGACCATTCGTTGTCGGTCAGCGCCACCTTGCCGTGCAGCGGTCGGTCGCTGTATTCGTAAATCTTCACGCCGGCGCCCAGCAGGTGGTGATACAGCATGCTGGCGGCAATCTTGACGATGGGCATGTCGGGCTCGCCCTGCAGGATCAGGCGCACGTCGACACCGCGTTTGGCGGCCTTGCGCAACTGGCGCAGCAGGCGGTAGCCCGGGAAAAAATAGGCGTTGGCGATGATGATGCGCTGGCGCGCGCCACGGATGGCGATGCGGTAGTGGCGCTCGATGTCGTTTTTGTGGTCGCGGTTGTCCCGCGTGACCAGCATGGCATCGGCCGTGCCGGCGGCAGGCAGGCTGCCCAGGGCGGGCTGCGCCGGTTTGCGTTTGAGAAAACGTTTGATCGGCCCGTCGCTCTGCTGGCCGATCTGGAGCTGGGCGCGTACGAACTGCTCGATCTCGGCCACGAGCGGGCCTTCGAGCTCAACCGCATAGTCCTGTTTGGCCTCGGGTCCGAAGTCGGACAGGTGGTCGGCCGAGTAGTTGATGCCGCCGACGAAGGCGCGCTTGCCGTCGACGACCACGATCTTGCGGTGCATGCGGCGAAACAGGTTGGTGCGGTAGCCCCACAAGCGCGGGCTCGGGTCGAACACATGCACGCGCACGCCGGCCGAAGTCAGCGCCGAGATGAAGCCGGGCGACAGGTCGGGCGAGCCGTAGCCGTCGATGGTGATGTCGATCTGCACGCCGCGGCGGGCCGCAGTCAGCAGCGCCTCGTGCAAGGCTTTGCCGACCTTGTCCTCAAACAGGATGAAGGTTTCGAGCAGCACCTCCCGCTCGGCAGCAGCGATACATTCAAAAACCCGGGGGAAAAAGTCCTCGCCGTTTTCCAGCAATGTGAACTTGTTGCCGGGTACCCACCTTCCGCGCATCACCTGCACTCCTCTAACTTGAAAATCAGATTTCGATTTCGGCCGCCAGCGGCGCGTGGTCCGACAGGTGCGACCAGGGCCTGGGCGGCAACACCACCGGTGCGTGGCCGATGGCGTTGCGCACATAGATGCGGTCCAGCCGCAACACCGGAAAACGCGCCGGGAAAGTCCGCGCCGCCTTGCCGTTGGCCTGCACAAACACCTCATGCAAACCGGCGCCCTGCTCGAGAACGTCGTGGGCGCGCAGCCGCCAGTCGTTGAAGTCGCCGGCCACGATCACGGGCGCGCTCGGCGGGATGTCCTTGTGCACCATGTCGCACAGCATGTTGAGCTGCTTGAGACGGTGCGATTCAGCCAGGCCCAAGTGCACGCAGATGGCGTGCACCGTGGTTTCACGGCCGGGGATCTGCAACACGCAGTGCAGCAAGCCGCGCCGTTCAGGCCCGCTGATGGACACGTCGCGGTTTTCAAAACTGATGATGGGGAATTTGGACAGCACCGCATTGCCGTGGTGCCCGTTGGTGTAGACCGCATTGCGGCCGTACGCGAATTGCGGCCAGATGCTGTCGGCCAGAAACTCGTAATGCGGCGTGGCCGGGTAGTTGGCCACCTTGCTCTCATGGCGCGCATGCGTGCCCGTGACTTCCTGCAGGAAGACCACGTCGGCCCCCACGGTACGCACCGCTTCGCGCAATTCATGCAGGATGAATTTGCGGTTGAAAAAGGTGAATCCCTTGTGAATGTTGACCGTCAGCACCTTGAGCGAAAAGCTCAGCGAGGCGGTGGCGATCGCCTCCTGTGTAGCGGCGACGGCATCGGCGTCCGGCAAGGGCTGGACGGCAACGGACGGCGGCTGGGCCACCTGGATAAGGGATTCTGGAGGGAGCATGGGCGATACAAAGGCAAAAACCTATTGTCGTCCGGCCCGGCGCCGGGCAACTGTAGGACAGCAAGCTAAATCCCCGTGTTGAATTTTCATTGGAGCGGAAGCGGGTTTGTGTGAAGCGCCTGTAAAGGGCTGCGTCCTACGTTATGGAGGGCGACCAGCCGATAAGTGCGGCGCGCATTGGCATCTAAATTTGAATCAACCAAATCCAGTTGGATCTGGCTTTTGCAATGTTCCTTCAACCAGTGTTCCTTGCAAACTGGTTTTAGTTATTTATCGAGAGGAAACAACCATGAACAAGTTCTCAATCCGCGCCATTCCCGCTGCTGTGGCCCTGACGGCCACGCTGGCTTTTGCTGCACACGCCCAGGTTGGCGTTCGCACAGGCACCAATACCAACATCAGCGCTGATGTTCGCGCCAACGCCGGCTCTGGCGCTTCGGTCAACTCGAACACCAACGCCAGCGTCAACACCAATGCCAGCGCTAACAGCGACGGCACGGTCAAGCGTGCGGTCAAGAAAACGGGCAATGCAGTGCAGCGCACCGGCAACAAGGTTGAAGGTGCTGTGGGCAATGCCGCAGACGCCACCCGTGATGGCAGCTACCGCGCCAAAAATGCTGTGGGTGGCGTGGCCGCCCGCGCCGACGGCGCCATCCAGCGCAACCTGCCCGGCAACAACAACGCCGGTGCCCCACCGCAGGTGAATGTCCAGGGTTCGGGCAATGTGTCTGCCGGTGGTGGCGTACAGCGCCCTCCCCAGTAAGTACTGCCTGTGCGCTGCAGGGGGGGTGATCCGCCTTGCGTCCTACAGGAAGCCAGCCGCTCTGCCTATGTCAGGGTCTGGAACAGCAACTTAAATTAGAGATGTGGGGGCGCTCAGTGAGCAAACACCTCTCACAAGGTCCCCCTTTAACAAACCAAGGAAACATGATGAACAAGACAACCCAATCGATTCTGCTGGCTGCGATGATGGCCACCGCTGGTTTTGCAACTGCGCAAACCACGTCCAACCCGACGCCCGCTCAAGGTGGCCCTACCGTGCAGCGCCCAGCTGACGCTGGCACCATGCCCGCCACACGCGCTGAAGTGAAAAGCGAGATCAACACGAGTTCTGGTGCCAAAGTTGCCGCTCCCGCGCAAGGTGGCGGCACCCCTTCAGGCGCGGCCATGCCCGCCGGTAGCGGCGGCATGTCGGCCAACACCCGTGCCGATGTCAAAGCACAAACGCCTGTCGGCAGCAAAGCCGGCGCAAGCGCCCAGGGCGACTCGACCGTCTCGGGCTCGATGGCTCCAGGCGGCACGAAAGCAAGCTCCACAACGTCTGCACAGCGCAAGGCTGCCCGCGCAGAGCGCAAGGCAGCTCGCCAAGCCAAAGCTGCTGCAACCAGCACTGGAAAAGGCATGGATTCCGGCCCGGGCTCTACTGCCCGCACCGCACCCCAGTAAGCCGTTCATCTGACCGGCAGGCCCCACGGGCTTGAAGAAGCGCTCGCTCCGCAAGGACCGGGCGCTTTTTTCTGCGTGCAGTGTTCTGCCCTTATGCTTTGTTACGCATTGTTTTCAAACGGAGCCCACATGCCCCGCTCCATCCTCGATGAATCCCGCATCCATCCGGCCATCCAGGGCAAAGTCGCCAGGCACGAACAAGCCATCGTGCAGGAGGTGCAAAGCGCAATTGCCGCGCACGCGGTGGTGGTGGTGGTCGGCATGGGCATCAATCCGTTTCCCAAAAAAGCCCGCCGCGCACTCGATGACGCCGGCGTGCCTTACCACTATCTCGAATACGGCAACTACCTCAACACCTGGCGCGAGCGCAATGCGCTCAAGATGTGGACCGGGTGGCCGACGCTGCCCATGGTGTTTGTGCGCGGCATGCTGGTCGGTGGCGCCAGCGATCTGGCCAAACTGATACGCAGCGGCGAGTTGCAGACGCTGCTGGCCAGGTAACACGGATTGGCATAAAAAAGCCTGTGCATGTCTGTCACGACATGCACAGGCCCTGTCCGGCACCGCGGTGGCGCCGGCGCTTCACACTCAGCTTTTGTGGTGGCCGTGATGGCCGCCGCCCTTGCCGCCGCGACCCATGCGCTGCGCATCAAATACCTTTTGCTGATCGGCATTCAAGGCAGCGTAAAAGCTTTTGGTTGCATCGCCGCGTTTGGTCATGGCTGCGTTCATCTCGGCCATGCGCTGGGTGCGCAGCGCATTCATTTTGTCAATGCGCTGGGGCGTGGTCAGCTTTTCGAACTCGGCGCGCATCGCTGCGCGGTCAGGGCGCTGCGCTGCATTGCGTGCCTGCGGCTGCAGGGCCGTGGTGTAGGCAGACCATGCGCCTTCCTGCGCTGGCGTGATCGCCAGTTTGGCCTTGAGCTCGGCCTGGTGTTTGGCAATACGTGCCTGCATCTTGGCCGGATCGTGGCGATGCTTGCCGTGGTGGCCGGCTTTGGCCGGCGCGCTTGCAGTGGCAGGCGCGGCGGGCGTCGCAGTTTGTGCCACGGCGGCCAGGCTGGCAGCAGCCATGATGCCGGCCAGAATCAGGGTGTTGACGGATTTCAGGGGTTTGAAGACGGTTGTCATGAGAGCGTCCTTTCGGTTGGTTGGCAGGCCTGTTGCCGAAATGGCGTCAGGTTGAGGGTGAGTTTGCGCGGCACCTGTAAGGACGCCATGACGCGAGCGTGAGGATTTCGTAAAGTTTTTTGTCGGTCTGCCTGTCGCTTGCCCACCCTGCCGGCGCTGCCAGTTGGTGACAAAAATGGCCTCCGGCCCACGCGCATCAAGCGCTGACAGCTATCAAAAAGAGAGCGTCAGGGATTGGCAGGGGGCTGGCCAAGGGCCATGAGTTCGGCAGACAGCCGGCCCCAGGGCACATCGAAGCCGGCGCTGGCACGCTGCGGCGGCGCGGCGTGGCTGCGCAATGCCCAATGCGCGCCGGCACTGACGCTGTCGATCAGGGGTACGGCCAGCCCCGGCTGGATGGCTGCAGCCATGCCGGCCAGGCCGGCGCCGCCCAGGATCACGGCTTGCGCGCCGAACTGGCGCACGGCGTCGCGGCAGGCCTGGGCCAGCAGCGTGCGCGCGGCGGCGGGGTCGGCGGCGAGTTCGGCGCCGGTGGGCGCGACGGTGTGGATGCCGGCCAGCGCTGGCGCATGACCCAGCGCTTGCGCCAGCCGTGCCAGCATGGGCCCCCAGCGTTCGCCGCCGGTGACGATGGCGAACCGGCCATGGCGCGCGGCTTCGATAAATGCCGCCTCGGCCAGGCCGGTGACCGGCACCGGGCTGCTCTCACGCAGCGCCAGCAGGCCGGGGTCGCCGAAGCAGCCGATCAGCACCGCGTCAGGCGCGGGTTCGGGTGCCGCCAGGGCTGCGGCCCAGGCGTCCAGCGTAGCGTGGGAGGCCACCGCGTAACTGGCCTCGTCAGCGATGTAGGGCGCGCCGAAACGCGCGGTGACGGTGCGCACATGCACATGCAGGCCGGCAGCCGACTGCACATGGGTCTGCAGCAGCGCGCTGACCGACGCCGAGGTGTTGGGATTGATGACCAGCAACTGGCGCACGGGCTTGTTCATGAAGGCAGCTGTGCCAGGTCGGGGGCGGCGTCCGCTGGTGGCGCCAACTGCAGCTGCAATTTCAGCCGCGTCAAATGGGTGTGCATGCGGCGCGCGGCCTTTTCATAAGCGGGATTGAAACGGTTGAACACAGCGAACATGATAAGCAGGCCGGGGGGCAGCGTCCAGGTCAGGTGCGTGCCCAGCGCCGAAGTCCTCCGTCCCGGGGCCGTGTCGAGGTTTCCCAGCCTGCTCTCGGGCGCCTCGGGTCGGACACGCGGCGGGGCATGTTTGCACGCGATTGCAGCACACGCGGCCGCATGTTGTCCTCCTCCATCGCCCAGCGGGGCACAGCGTGAGGCAAAAAATGCCTTAACGCGGGCGCGTCTTACCCGCCAGGTCGTCCAGGATCGGACACTCCGGCCGCTCGTCGCCCTGGCAGCAATCGACAAGGTGCGCCAGGGTGTGTTGCATGGCCTGCATGGCAGCGATGCGCTGGGCCAGCTCGTCCGCGTGTTTTTGCGCAATGCGCCGCACGCTGGCGCTGGCACGCCGTCGGTTTTGCCACAGGCTGACCAACTCGGCGATCTCGAGCATCGAAAAACCAAGGTCGCGCGCGCGTTTGATGAACCGCAGCGTGTGTACCTCCGCGTCGCTGTACTGGCGGTAGCCGCCGTCACTGCGATGCACCTGCGGCAACAGCCCCAGCGACTCATAATGCCGCACCATCTTCGCCGACACACCGGACTGGCGCGCCGCTGCACCAATGTTCATGGGCACGCTCATGGTGTGACGCTGTAGCCCTCTTCCGCGATGGCGGCGGCAATGGCCTCGCGCGGCTCGCCGGAAACCACATCAACCCGGCCGGATGCCCGGTCAATGCGGACTTCGGCTTGCGGATCGACGGTTTGGACCGCCTGGGTCACGGCGCGCTCGCAGTGGCCGCAGGTCATGCCCTGTACGTTGAAGGTCTGGTTCATGGTGTGTCCTTGCGTTTAAAGTGGAAGCCTGTAGCTTGAACCTTGCCACGATGGTAAGGTCAAACGATTCCACCCAAAACCCTTGTTGGCCCAGGGTTGATCTGCATCAAGGCTTGACCTTGCCATGATGGCAAGGTGGAACATTCGGCCATGAACACCACCTTACCCCCCTCTACCCTGGACCTTGGCGTCGGCGGCATGACCTGCGCGTCGTGCGTGTCGCGTGTTGAAAAGGCCCTGAAAAAAGTGCCCGGCGTGCAGGACGCCACCGTGAACCTGGCGACCGAATCGGCCCGGGTGGTCTACGCGCCCTCGGCGCAGATGGACGCACAGCTGCGCCGCGCGGTGCGCAACGCCGGTTATGAGCCGCGCGCGCCAGAAGCGCCGCTGCCCGAAGACCTGTCACCCTGGGCCGGTTTTGCGCCGGTGGCCATCGGCCTGTTGCTGTCGGTCCCGCTGCTTTTCCCGATGATCGGAGACCTGTTTGGCCAACACTGGATGTTGCCGGCCTGGCAGCAGTTTGTGCTCGCGACGCCGGTGCAGTTCATCCTGGGCGCGCGTTTTTACAAGGCGGGCTGGCATGCCCTCAAGGCCTTGACGGGCAACATGGATTTGCTGGTGGCGATTGGCACCAGTGCCGGGTGGGGCCTGTCGATGTGGTTGTGGCTCAGCTCAGCGCCCGGCTCGATGCCGCATCTTTATTTCGAGGCCTCTGCCGTGGTGGTGACACTGGTGCTGCTGGGCAAGTGGCTGGAGGCGCGTGCCAAGCGCCAGACCACGGCCGCGATACGCGCGCTGCACGCCCTGCGCCCGGAGATCGCGCATGTGATGCAGCCCGGTGGCGAAGAAGCCGACATACCGGTGGCCGAGGTGCTGCTGGGCGACCGGCTGGTGGTGCGCCCCGGCGAACGCATCGCGATGGACGGGATCCTGCGGGAAGGGCAGACGCAGGTGGACGAATCCATGCTGACCGGCGAGCCGCTGCCGGTAACCAAACAAGCGGGCGACAAGCTCACAGGCGGCAGCATCAACGGCGACGGCCGGGTTGTGCTGCAGGTCAGCGCGGTCGGCAGTGAAAGTGTGCTGGCGCAGATCATCCGCCTGGTGGAAGACGCGCAGGCCGCCAAGGCACCGATTCAGCGCTTGGTCGACCAGGTGTCGGCGGTGTTTGTGCCGGTGGTGCTGGTGATTGCGCTTGCCACACTGCTGGGCTGGTTGTGGGGAGGGGCCGGCATGGAGGCGGCGCTGATCCACGCGGTGGCGGTGCTGGTGATTGCCTGCCCGTGTGCGCTGGGCCTGGCCACGCCGGCCGCCATCATGGCCGGCACCGGGGTGGCGGCAAAAAATGGCATTTTGATCAAGGACGCGCAGGCGCTGGAACTGGCGCACAAGGTCGATACGGTGGCTTTCGACAAGACCGGTACGCTGACGGTCGGCAGGCCGCGCCTGATCGCCTTTCTCGTGGCGCCTGGCACCGACGAGGCACAGCAACTGGCGGTCGCAGCCAGCCTGCAAAGCGGCAGCGAACACCCGCTGGCGCGTGCGGTGGTGGCTGCAGCGCAAGAGCGCGGCATGACCGTGGCGCAGCCCCACGGCCTGCGCGCCGTGCCGGGCCGCGGCAGCGAAGGCGAGGTCGGTGTGCGCAGCTACCTGATCGGCAGCCTGCGCTGGATGGAAGAGCTGGGCGTGGGCCTGGGTGCGCTGGCGCCCGAGGCGCAGCGCCTGCAGGGCGAAGGCGCGACGCTGGCACTGCTGGTGGAGCAGTTACCCGTTCGGGCTGAGCCTGTCGAAGCCGTCTCTGGTCAGCGTGAAGAAGCCCTTCGACAAGCTCAGGGCGAACGGTATGTGGTGCGTGCCCTGATGGCCTTTGCCGACGAACCCAAGCCCGAGGCCAAAGAGGCGCTGGCGGCGCTGCGCGCGCGCGGCATCCGCATCATGATGATCTCGGGTGACAACCGCGGCGCGGCGCTGGCCATGGGCGCGCGCCTGGGGCTGGGCGCCGACGAGGTGATGGCCGAGGTGCTGCCCGGCGACAAGGCTGCCAAGGTGGCTGCGCTGAAAATGGGCGGCCACACTGTCGTGATGGTCGGTGACGGTGTCAACGATGCGCCGGCCCTGGCGGCGGCCGATGTCGGCATGGCCATGGGCACCGGCACCGATGTGGCCATGCATGCGGCCGGCATCACCTTGATGCGCGGCGACCTGGCACTGGTGGCCGGCGCGCTGGACATCTCGCACCGCACGGTGATGAAAATCAGGCAGAACCTGTTCTGGGCCTTTGCCTACAACGTGGCCGGCATCCCGCTGGCGGCGCTGGG
>JAZKGR010000161.1:0-3841 GCA_040385775.1 Pseudomonadota bacterium | reverse complement strand
GCCTTCCCCGAAAAGGACGGCAGCTTCACCAACACCGACCGGCTGGTGCAGATGGGCCGCAAGGCCATCAACCCGCCCGGCGACGCGCGCCAGGATTTGTGGATCATCACGCAGATCGCCAACCGCATGGGTTGCGGCTGGCACTACAACCATGTCAGCGAGGTGTTCGACGAGATGCGCCACACCATGCCCAGCATCGCCGGCATCACCTGGGACCGGCTGGACCGCGAGCACTCGGTCACCTATCCCTGCATGAAGGAAGGCGACCCGGGCCAGTCGGTGGTGTTTGTCGACAGCTTCCCGCGTGAAACCGGCCGCGCCCAGTTTGTGCCGGCAGACATCATCCCGGCGGCCGAGCGTCCTGACACCGAGTACCCCATGGTGCTGATCACCGGCCGCCAGCTCGAACACTGGCACACCGGCAGCATGACGCGGCGCGCCACCGTGCTGGACGCCATCGAGCCCGATCCGGTGGCGCTGGTGCACCCGCTGGACCTGGCCGACATGGGCGGCAAGCCCGGCGATGTAGTGACCATAGCGTCGCGTCGTGGCGAGGTCGCGCTCTACGCACGCGCTGACGAAAGCTCGCCGCGCGGCGCGGTGTTTGTGCCTTTCTGCTATTACGAGGCGGCCATCAACAAGCTGACCAATGCGGCGCTGGATCCGTTTGCCAAGATACCGGAGTTCAAGTACTGCGCGATCAAGGTCTCGCTGGGCGGCGTGCCGCCCGTGCAGGACAGCTACGGCGGCGGCCAGGCGCTGGAAAACTCGGTCGCGCTGGCCGGTATCTAACCGTGAGCCCGGCGTGAATCGGCAGGCGCCTCTTCGCGCTCCTTGAGGCCGTAGTCGCGCGTCACCTCGGCGATGCGCAACCGGTAATCCTTGAACATGGTGCTGCGCCCCGCGTTCTGCGCAGCGCGGTGCGCCTCCAGGTTGCGCCAAGCCGTCAGGCAGGCGTCGTCGCGCCAGAACTGCAGCGACAGCAATTTGTCGGGCTCGGTCAGGCTCTGGAAGCGTTCGATCGAGATGAAGCCGTCCATCTTGAGCAGCTCCGTCTTCAATTCAGCCGCCCAGTTCAGGTAGCCCTCGCGGTGGGCCGGATCGGGCCAGACCTCAAAAATCACTGACACCATGGTGTTTCTCCTTTGTTGGGACGGTCTGTTCTTCAAATAGCGGGATGCGGGCATTGCCCAGCGGTCGAAACCCTGCCTGCAGCCCGAAGTATGTGTCAAATCGGCCTCCAGCCCCCATCTGGCGGGAGGCAGCAGCTACTGTTTCGATAGCAATGACAGCACCCGGGCAGGCATGCGCGCCGGCGCCGAAACCCAGGCTGCGGCCATCGCTGCGCTGCGGGTCAAAGTTGTCGGGCTGGGAATTGAACGCCGGGTCGCGGTTGCCGCAGGCCAGCAGCAGCAACACGCCCTGCCCCTGTGCAATCGGCTGGCTGGCCAGTTGCAGGGCCTGCGCCGCAAACCGCCGGGTGTTCTGGATGGGCGCCTGATGCCGCTCGACCTCGGTGACAAATTCGCGCATGTCCGCCAGCGAGCGGCTGGCGGCTTCGGCCAGCGCCGGGTACTGCCGCAACATCAGCACGGTGTGGCCCAGCAGCCCGGCGGTGGCGTCCAGCGACTGCTGCATCAGGGCGATCCGGTTGGCAGCCTGAACCGCGTCCAGGCCCTCAGCACTTCCCCGAGCCATCAGGGCTTGGGCAGCCTCTGAAGCGAGCGCTACGGCCGTTTCAGAGGCTCCGGGGGCGATGCCTTTAACGAAGGCCTGAACCTGTTCGCAGGTGGAGTCCAGTTCGCGCCCCGGAACGGCGAGCAAACGCGCCATGGTTTGTACCGGCAGCCGGCCCAGCAAGCTGTTGGCGTCCAGCCGCGACAGCAGATCGGTCGTTGCGGCCTGGCTGGCACGCGCCACGTCGGCCAGGCTCCAGCGCCGCACCGACTCCACCACGGCCGGCTTGTGGGCCGCGTGAAAGGCGCCGTCCGTCATGCGCACCAGCCGCGCGAAAACCTCGCCCGCTGGCCTGCCTTGCAGCGCTGCAGGCACGGCCTGGCCGGGTGGGCGCACGGTCAGCGCAGGGTGCTGCAAGGCCTCGTTGATCACAGCCTGGCTGCTCGCCACCCACAGTTGCAGCCCGGCGTCGAAATACAGCGGGCGTGTTTCGCGCAGTTGCCGGTAATACCCCCAGGGGTCGGGGTGGGTGACGGCAGCGAGGGGATCAGCGGGCGGCGGCAGGGCCGCTTCAAGCATCACCGACCACCGGCTCGCAGCGGACCTCGGTACGCACCGAGTTTGCGATGAAGCACTCCTCATGCGCTTCATGGTGCAACTGGTCCAGTTGCTCGCGGGTGGGCAGGCGCTCGCCGGAGAAAACCACCGAGGGCCTGAGGGTGACGACGGTCATCGCCATTTTCCCCTGCTCATTTTTTGCCATCACGCCGACCGCAGCGTCGGTGTAGCGGTGCACGCAGAATTTGCGCTTCGCGGCGATCGCCAGGAACCAAAGCATGTGGCAACTGGACAGCGAGGCCACAAACGCCTCTTCCGGATCAACCGCTGCGGCGTCGGACATCGGCAGCGGCACCGAGTGCGGCGAGGATGAGCCCGCCACCTCGGCGCCACCGTCAAACCGCATCAGGTGCCGCCGGCTGTAGCGCCCACCCAGAAAATCCTGCGCGCCGCGCTCCCAGACGATGTCGGCGGTGAATTCAGCCATGTTCTGCCCCGTGATTGCTTCAAGGCCTCCAGTGTCGCGAGCTGCGCCACACTTGTCGAGCAACAACAGTTTGCTTAAGATCAAACGATGCATGCAGAACCCGATCTCGCCCGACTCGCATCGACCATCGGCGACCCGCGCCGCATCCAGATGCTGGCGCTGTTGATGGAAGGCCGCGCGCTGACCGCGAAAGAGCTGGCACTCGGTGCCGGCATCACACCGGCCACAGCGACCTCTCACCTCAAACGATTGCTCGACGATGGCCTGCTGGCGGGCACCTCGCAGGGGCGGCACAAATACTTCCGCCTGGCCTCGGAGCATGTCGCGCACCTGGTGGAGTCGCTGATGCGTGTCGCGCCCCGGCGCCAGTCCGAGCCGGTCCAGGCAGCCGAGCCGATCCGCCAGGCCCGCTACTGTTACGACCACCTGGCGGGCAGCCTGGGTACCAGCCTGCTGGCGATGCTGCTGCGCAAGGGCTGGCTGGTCAACGACATGACCGACACGGCCGCCAAGCAACTGGAACTCACACCCAGGGGCGCGAAGGCCTTCACCTCCCTGGGCATCGACCTGACGAGCACCCGTGCGCGGCGCCGGCAGTTCGCCTGTCGCTGCCTGGACTGGTCGGAGCGCCGCGACCACCTGGGCGGCGCACTGGGTGCCGCGCTGGCCGAGCACCTGCAGGCGGCGCACTGGATAGAGCGCAAAAAACACAGCCGCGTGGTGGCCATCACCGCGCTCGGCCGCGAGCAGTTGGGGCAATGGGGCCTGCCCCTTGCATGACGCATGCAAGGCGCTCCAGGCCCATCACTCCGACGCGCAGACGGGGAAATGCCGTGTGCTGGCGCGGTGTTAAGCGCGCTACCTGTTGTGCTGCATGAGGGCGGTGTGGCGCCATGTGCGCGTGTGCGATGCGAACAAAAGTGTCGGTGACCACCGTA
Source organism: Pseudomonadota bacterium (assembly GCA_040385775.1). GTDB lineage: Bacteria > Pseudomonadota > Gammaproteobacteria > Burkholderiales > Burkholderiaceae_C > Polaromonas. The sequence continues at coordinate 181 of JAZKGR010000161.1, read as the reverse complement.
TTTTTTGCCAGCGAAGGCGCGCCCGTGGAGCGCGTGAGAGGCGCCTCTGCGCGACTGCCGAGAGATTTTCATTGGGCATTTTCAAATTTTCAGAGGCAAATCAGCAACAAAAAAAGACCAAAAAAATGCATTTTCCCTATGAAACAGTGGTTTTCTCCAGTAGCATCCCCCTTGCCAGTGA